>NZ_MSJQ01000143.1 GCF_014596515.1 Streptomyces sp. CBMA156 | reverse complement strand
GCGGCGACGCCCGGCAGCCGCTGGCCGGCACCCAGCCCACCGAGGCCCCCACCGCGCAGCCCACCCCCGAACCGGCGCCCGAGCCGGTCAGGCCCGCGGTGGTCATGCCGGTCGCCCGGCACGGCCTCGGCGAACTGTTCGGCGAGGCCGGCACCCACTGGGCCAACCGGCACACCGGCATCGACTTCCCGGTGGACGGCGGCTCCGAGGTCCGCGCCGTGACCGACGGCACCGTCCGCACCCAGTGGAACGCGTTCTACGGCTACATGACGATCCTCAAGATGCCCGACGGCACCGAGGCCTGGTACTGCCACCTGCGGGCGTACAAGGTGCGCAAGGGCCCGGTGAAGCAGGGCGACGTGATCGCCTTCGTCGGCAGCAGCGGCAACAGCACCGGCCCGCACCTGCACTTCGAGATCCGGCCGCAGGGCAGCGGGCCGGTCGACCCGCTGCCCTGGTTCCTCTCGAACGGACTGGACCCCCGCTGAGGTCCTACAGCTTCTCCACCGGCGCGTAGCGCAGCAGCAGCTGCTTGCGCCCCTCGGTGCCGAAGTCGACGGTGGCCTGCGCCCGGTCGCCGAAGCCCGTGACGCCGACCACCGTGCCCAGCCCGAAGCTGTCGTGGGTGACCCGGTCGCCGACCGCGAGCGAGACGGCGTCGCGCTCCACGACGGGCTTGCCGGCGCGCCGCGCGGACTGCCCCCAGCCCGCCTTCGGCGCGGCCGAGGCCGACCCGGAATTCCTCGAACTCCCGCCCCCGGACGAGGACTTGCCCCAGGACGAGCCCGAGGAGTAACCGCGCTGGACCGGCGCCTGGGCGGCCCCGGTGCGCTTCCACTCCACCAGCGTCTCCGGGATCTCCTCCAGGAACCGCGAGGCCGGGTTGTAGGCCGGCTGCCCCCAGGCGCTGCGCAGCACCGAGCGGGTCAGATAGAGCCGCTCGCGCGCCCGGGTGAGCCCGACGTACGCGAGGCGGCGCTCCTCCTCCAGCTCCTTGACCTGGTTGAGCGCCCGCATGTGCGGGAAGATCCCGTCCTCCATGCCGGTCAGGAAGACCACCGGGAACTCCAGGCCCTTCGCGGTGTGCAGGGTCATCATCGTGATGACGCCCTGCTCCTCCTCGGCCGGGCCTCCCTCGGCCCCGTACTGCTTCGCGTCCGGGCTTCCCCCTTCTGTCCCGTACTGCTTCGCGTCCGGGATCTGGTCCGAGTCGGCGACCAGCGCGACCCGCTCCAGGAAGTCGGCCAGCGAGCCGACCGGCGGCGTGCCCTCCTCCCCGGCGTCCGGCCGCTCGCCCGGGTCCTGCTCGTACTCCAGGGCGACGGAGGCCAGCTCCTGGAGGTTCTCCACCCGGGTCTCGTCCTGCGGGTCGGTGGAGGCCTGGAGCTCGGCCAGGTAGCCGGTCTCCTCCAGGACGGCCTCCAGCACCGCCGCCGGGCCGGCGCCCGACTCGACCACCTGGCGCAGCCCGGCCATCAGGATGTTGAACTTCTTCACCGCGTTGGCGGAGCGCGCGGCCATCCCGTACGCCTCGTCGACCCGCACCAGCGCCTGGGCGAAGGAGATCCGCTCCCGCGCGGCCAGCGCGTCGACCATCGCCTCGGCCCGCTCACCGATGCCGCGCTTGGGCACGTTGAGGATCCGGCGCAGCGGCACGGTGTCCTCCGGGTTGGAGAGCACCCGCAGGTACGCCAGGACGTCCCTGACCTCCTTGCGCTCGTAGAAGCGCACTCCGCCGACCACCTTGTACGGCAGGCCGACCCGGATGAACACCTCCTCGAACACCCGGGACTGGGCGTTGGTCCGGTAGAAGATCGCGACGTCGCCGGGCTTGGTCTCGCCCCGGTCGGTGAGCCGGTCGATCTCGTCGGCGATGAACTGGGCCTCGCCGTGCTCGTCGTCCGCGACGTAGCCGACGACCTTCTCGCCGTGGTCCCCGGCCGTCCAGAGCTTCTTCTCGCGGCGGTTGGCGTTGCGCTCGATGACGGCGTTGGCGGCGCTCAGGATGGTCTGGGTGGAGCGGTAGTTCTGCTCCAGCAGGATCGTGGTCGCGTTCGGGTAGTCCTCCTCGAACTGGAGGATGTTGCGGATCGTCGCGCCGCGGAAGGCGTAGATCGACTGGTCCGCGTCACCGACCACGCACAGCTCGGCCGGCGGCACCTCGGCGAGCTGCCCGGCGGCCGGGTTCACGAAGTCGCCGTCCGCGGTGCGCTTCGGCGCGGCCCCGACCGACCCCCCGCTCAGCTCCCGGACCAGCATGTACTGGGCGTGGTTGGTGTCCTGGTACTCGTCGACCAGGATGTGCCGGAACCGGCGCCGGTAGTGCTCGGCGACGTCGGGGAAGGCCTGGAGCAGGTTCACCGTCGTCATGATGATGTCGTCGAAGTCCAGCGCGTTGGCCTCGCGCAGCCGCCGCTGGTAGAGCGCGTACGCCTCGGCGAGCTTCTTCTCCGTCGGGTTGGCGGCCTGGTCGGCGAAGGTCTCCTCGTCGATCAGCTCGTTCTTGAGGTTGCTGACCTTCGCCGTGAAGGACTTCGGCGGGAACTGCTTCGGGTCCAGGTCGAGGTCGCGGCAGACCAGCGACATCAGCCGCTGCGAGTCGGACGAGTCGTAGATCGAGAAGCTGGAGGTGAAGCCCAGCTGCTTGGACTCGCGGCGCAGGATGCGCACGCAGGCGCTGTGGAAGGTGGAGACCCACATCGCCCGGGCGCGCGGGCCGACCAGCGCCTCGACGCGCTCGCGCATCTCGCCGGCGGCCTTGTTGGTGAAGGTGATCGCCAGGATCTCGCCCGGCTGCACGCCGCGGGCACCCAGCAGGTAGGCGATCCGGTGGGTCAGCACCCGGGTCTTGCCCGAGCCGGCACCGGCCACGATCAGCAGCGGTGAGCCCGCGTGCAGCACCGCCTCGCGCTGCGGGTCGTTCATCCCCTCCAGCAGCTGCGCCGGATCCACCGCCGTCCGCGCGGCACCGTTGCGGTACCAGGCGTCCCGCTCGGTCTCGGCGGCGTGGTCGGTCCGGAACAGCCCCTCCGGGATGGACTCCTCGTACGCGTCGTACGGGACGTCGTCCTCGTACGGCGGAGGCTCCTCCTCGGCGGGTGCGGCGGGCTGCTTCGACCCGGCGGCGGGTGCCTCGAAGCCGGGGAGCGGAAGGTCGTCAAAGAGGCTACTCATGGCACATCGAGTCTATGGCCACCCGCCGACAACCCCGCCCGCCCCGGAGGAACCGGGGCGGGCGGCCTCGACGGCGCGCGGCCGGCGGGGGCGGGTCAGACCAGCCGGCGCGCGGTGGCCCAGCGGGTCAGCTCGTGGCGGTTGCTCAGCTGGAGCTTGCGCAGGACGGCGGAGACGTGGCTCTCGACCGTCTTCACCGAGATGAAGAGCTGCTTGGCGATCTCCTTGTACGCGTAGCCGCGGGCGATCAGCCGCAGCACCTCGCGCTCGCGCTGGGTGAGCCGGTCCAGGTCCTCGTCCACCGGCGGGGTGTCGGTGGCGGCGAAGGCGTCCAGCACGAAGCCGGCCAGCCGGGGCGAGAACACCGCGTCGCCGTCGGCGATCCGGAAGACCGCGTTCACCAGGTCGGTGCCGGTGATGGTCTTGGTGACGTAGCCGCGCGCGCCGCCGCGGATGACGCCGATGACGTCCTCGGCGGCGTCCGACACCGACAGCGCCAGGAACTTCACCCCTCCCTGCTCGCCCATCACGCCGACCGACCGGCGCAGCACCTCGACACCGCCGCCGCCCGGCAGGTGGACGTCGAGCAGCACCACGTCGGGCCTGGTCTCGGCGACCACGCGGACCGCCGAGTCCACGTCGTCGGCCTCGCCGACCACGTCGATGCCGGTCACCTCGGTACGGCCGATCTCCGCCCTGACCCCGGTCCGGAACATCCGGTGGTCGTCCACCAGCACGACCCGCGCGGTCCTCCCCCAGCCTCCGGCCGGGGGGACCGCCGTCGGCGCTTCCTCAGTCATCCGCTCTCTCCATCTCCAGCTCGACCTCGGTACCGCCGCCCGCCGCGGGCCGCACCCGAGCGGTGCCACCGTTGCGCTTCATCCGGCCGATGATCGACTCCCGTACGCCCATCCGGTCCTCGGGCACCGTGTCGGGGTCGAAGCCGGGGCCGTGGTCACGGATGAACACCGACACCGTCCTCCCCTCCACCTCGGCGTAGACCTGGACCGGTCCCCCGCCACCGTACTTGGCCGCGTTGACGGTCGCCTCCCTCGCGGCCTGTATCTGTGCCGCGATCCTCTCGTCCATCGGGCAGTCGCCGACGATCACCACCTCGACCGGGACGCCGTGCCGGTCCTCGACCTCGGCGACGGCGGCCCGCAGGCTCTCCGCCATGGTGTCCGGCGCGGCCTCGGCGGCGGCCTCCGGGCGGTACAGCCACAGCCGCAGCTCCCGCTCCTGCGAGCGGGCCAGCCGCAGCACCTCCTTGGGGTCCTCGGCCCGGCGCTGGATCAGGGTCAGGGTGTGCAGCACGGAGTCGTGGATGTGCGCGGCGATCTCGGCCCGTTCCTGGGCCCGGATGCGGGCGGTGCGCTCGGCCCCGAGGTCCTGCCACAGCCGCAGCCCATATGGCCCGAGCAGCACCAGCACGCCGGCCAGCACCGCGATCGAGGCCTCGATCACCGAGCCGAGCGGGGAGCCGCCCTGCATGGCGAGCAGCGCGATGGTGCCGGCCACCGCGAGCAGCACGCCCGCGCCGACCCGGGTGTAGGCGCCGCGCCGCTTCTCGCCCTCCTCGATGCCGAACCAGCGCTGCCAGCGCGAGTCGTCGGCCTGCCGCCAGACCAGCGCCACGCCGACGCCGATCGCCAGCAGCGGCCAGGTGTACGGCTTGGCGGTCTGCCAGCCGAGCACGTTGAGCAGGGCGATCAGGCCGATCACCGTCATCACCAGCGCGGCGAGCTGGCCCAGGCCGCCCTGCCCGCCCTTGTCGGCCTGCCCGTCCTCCCCGCCCTCGACGGGGGCCGTCACCGGCTCGCCCTGGAGGGTGTGCTGGAGCAGCCGGCGCATCCGGCCGAGCCAGCCGCCGACCGCCGGGACCTTGTTCAGCAGGCCGCCCTGCACCCCGGACGAGGCCGGCACGAACGTCCCGTTGAGGTACACCCACTGGGCGCCGCCGCGCTGCGAGGGCTCGCCGATGCCGATCGGCACCACGAACCAGAACGCGGCGTACAGCAGCGCGCCGATCCCCTGCGCGAAGAACAGCACGACGAAGGCGATCCGCACCCACCGCACCGGCAGTCCGAGGTGCACCGCCAGGCCGTTCGCGACGCCGCCCAGCATCCGGCCCTGCGGGCTGCGGTAGAGCCGCCGGTACGGCGGCTTCCCGTCGTCGGACGCGTTCGGGTCGGCGCCGGCCGACGACGCGGCGTCGGGGGCGATGGGTCGGGGATCGGTACCGGGGGCTGCCACGCCACCGATGGTTCCACGCGGGCACCCGCGGGCGCATCAGGGTGTGTCCCCATCCCGTATCAGGGACAAGTCAGGGTACGGACAGGGGTCCACCCGGTTGGGCCGGACCGGCCCCTGCCGGAAGGATGGTGTCCATGACCGAGGACCCCCGCATCGAGGAGGCCGGGGCCGCCGCCCCGCCGGAACCGGACCGCCCGCCGCTGACCAGGGCCGAGCACCGCCGTGTGGTGGCTGGCGTCTGCGGCGGCCTCGGCCGTCACCTGGACATCGACCCGGTGGTCTTCCGGGTCGTCACGGTGGTGCTGTGCCTCTCCGGCGGCCTCGGACTGTTCCTGTACGGCCTGGCCTGGCTGATCGTCCCCACCGACGACGACGCCAAGGGCCGCGGCGGACGCACCGAGCTCCAGCGGGTGCTCACCGGGCGGGTGGACGGCCAGTCCATCGGCGCGGTGCTGCTGACCGTGATCGGCACCGGGGTGTTCTTCTCCTCGATGGGCGACGGCGACCAGATGTTCCCGCTGCTGCTGCTCGCCGCCCTGGTCTTCCTGGCGGTGCGCTACGACCCGGAACGCCGCCGCGGACGGGGGCGCGAGCGCCGCCACTGCGGCCCGTACGACCGCCACTTCCCGGAGACCGAGGGCGGCGGGTCCACCGGCGACGCCACGGACACCGGGGCCTACCGCTGGCCACGGCCCGAGCAGGACGAGCAGGCCCACGCCGGGCCCGCCGCCGACCGGACGGCGGGGAAGGCCCCCGCCGACGGCCCGGCCCCCGGCGGCTACCTGTGGGACCCGCGGCACCCCGAGCGCAACCCGTACGCCACCACCTCGGCCACCCCGACCCCGCCGTTCGGCACCCCGGTGCCGCCGGCCGGCGGCCCGGCCCAGCCCTGGTGGCAGCGCGCCGACCTGCCGGCGGGCGACCCGCTGCGCAAGGAGCACGCCAAGCGCCGCCCCGAGCCCGCCGTCGTCCGGCATCCCAAGGAGCGCTCGCCGCTCGGCTTCTTCGGCTTCCTGCTGGCGGTCGGCGCGGCCGCCGCGGTCTGGGCCGGCTCGTCCGGACGCCACGGCAGCACCACGGTGCTGAGCGCGACGGTGCTGGCCACCGCGCTGCTGGTGGTGGGCCTGACGCTGGTGGTCGGCGCGAAGTTCGGCCGGGCCCGCAGGCTGGCGATGACCGGTCTGGTGCTCACCCTGGCGCTGGCCTTCGTCGGCCACTCGCCGGACTCCATGCGCAACGCCGTCGGCGATCGCGACTGGACCGTCACCACGGCGGCCGAGCTGCACGACCGGTACAACCTGGGTGCGGGGCAGCTCCGGCTGGACCTGTCCGGGCTCGACCCGGCCGGCGAGACCCTCGCCACCAAGGCCGACCTCGGCGCCGGCGACATGACCGTCACCCTGCCGGACGACGTGACGGTGAACCTGGTGGTCCGGGTCGGCCTCGGCAACGTCACCGTCCCGGGTGACCGCAGCAACAGCACCGGGCGGCACAGCTACCTGATCAGCCCTGCCAACGGGCAGCCGGCCAAGGGCACGCTCAATCTCGAACTCGGAATCGGGCTCGGCAACATCAAGGTGGTCCAGCAGTGAGGAAGCACCGGCTCGACCTGTTCTCGCTGATCGCGGGCGCGCTGTTCACCGTGATCGCGGTGCTGTACCTGGTCGCGGCGCTCAACGACCAGTCGGTGAACGGGCGGATCGTCATCCCGGTCACCTTCATCGTGCTCGGCGTCGGCGGCCTGGCCGGCGCGGTCGCGGCGGTGGCCAGGCGCGGCCGCCCCGACCGCGAGGACTGACCGCGCGGGCCGGCCGCTCGGCCCCCCCCAGCCGTACCCCTGGGTCCTCAGCTCTGCTGCGGGCCCAGGGTCAGCTGGTCCCCGTCCTTGGTCACGGCGTACTTGGGCAGCGGCTTGACCGCGGGGCCGTTGACCACCGCACCGGTCGCGGCGTCGAACCTGGAGCCGTGGCAGGGGCAGTACAGCCGGCCGTCCTTCGGCGCGTCCACCGCGCAGCCGGAGTGGGTGCACACCGCGGAGAAGGCGCAGTACTGGCCGGACTTGGGCTGCACGATGTAGACGGCGTCCCCGGTGGCCGGGTCCTTGACCTGGGCCGAGCCGCCGACCGGCACGCTCGCGGCGGGCACCGCGGGGGCCGGCGCCGGGACGGCCGAGACCGGAGCCGCCGACTGCTTGGGCGCGGCCTCCTCGTCCCTGCCGAAGGTGCGGGTCAGCGAGCCGGTGAGCAGCCCGGCCCCGCCGATCGCGACGGCCGCGATCCCGCCGTCCACCAGCGCCCGGCGCTTGACGTGGTCCTCACCCAGCCCGCGCGCCCGGTCCCGCCCGGCCCGGCGGGCCAGGTAGCCGTCCACCGACAGGTACGGCGTGCCGGCCAGCAGCAGCGGGATCCAGGCCATCAGGTAGGCCAGGTCGTTGCCGAGGTAGTACGGCGAGACGCTCCAGCTGACGGTCAGCCAGAGGCTGAGGTTGAGCAGCGCGCCGCCGAGCGCGGCGACCCGTCCCCAGAGGCCGAGCAGGGTGCCGAGGCCCACCGCCAGCTCGCCGAAGGCGACGGAGAGCGCGAACAGGGTCGGGTGGTCGAGGGCGGGGCCGAGCAGGAAGGAGATCGGGCTGCCGCCCGCCTTGGCGGCCTGGGTCTGCGAGACAAAGGAGGCCGGGTCGCCCGCCCCGGCCAGGAAGTGCGCGTCGGAGAGCTTGTCGAGCGCGGCGTAGACGAAGGTGACACCGAGGAAGAGCCGCAGGGGCAGCAGCGCGTACCTCGACGCGAGCGCCCGCCACCGCGCCGTCCGGCCGGTCGCTCCCCCGCCGGCCGGCACCGAGTTGCTGGCCTCCGACATCGCTCACACCTTCCCTCGCCGCCTGCCACTCCCTGACAGGTCCGGTCCGCATTCTGCCCGCTCCCGCACGCTTTCGGTGGGAGGTCCCACCCGGGGAGCGGCGCCCGTACGGCGAAACGGCCGCGCCGTCGCTCCCTTCAGTACGGGAACGACGGCGCGGCCGTTCAGGCATCGGCCTCAGGACGAAGAAGGGCCCCGGCGGCCGGCGGGAGTGATCACTCCCACTCGATGGTGCCCGGCGGCTTGCTGGTGACGTCGACGACGACGCGGTTCACGTCGCGGACCTCGTTGGTGATCCGGGTGGAGATCTTCGCCAGCACGTCGTACGGCAGGCGCGACCAGTCGGCGGTCATGGCGTCCTCGGACGAGACCGGGCGCAGCACGATCGGGTGACCGTAGGTGCGGCCGTCGCCCTGCACGCCCACGCTGCGGACGTCGGCGAGCAGCACGACCGGGCACTGCCAGATCTCGCGGTCCAGACCGGCCGCGGTCAGCTCCTCGCGGGCGATCGCGTCGGCGTCGCGGAGCAGGTCCAGACGCTCCTTGGTGACCTCGCCGACGATCCGGATGCCCAGACCCGGGCCCGGGAACGGCTGGCGCTGGACGATCTCCTCCGGCAGGCCCAGCTCCTGGCCGACCATCCGGACCTCGTCCTTGAACAGCTTGCGCAGCGGCTCGACCAGCTGGAACTGGAGGTCCTCGGGCAGGCCGCCGACGTTGTGGTGGGACTTGATGTTGGCGGTGCCCTCGCCGCCACCGGACTCCACCACGTCCGGGTACAGGGTGCCCTGGACCAGGAAGTCCACCGACTCGCCCTGCTCGCCGGCCTCGGCGACGATCTCGGCCTGGGCCTGCTCGAAGACCCGGATGAACTCCCGGCCGATGATCTTGCGCTTCTCCTCGGGGTCGCTGACCCCCTTCAGCGCGTTCAGGAAGCGCTCGGAGGCGTCGACGACCTTCAGCTGGACGCCGGTGGCGGCCACGAAGTCCTTCTCGACCTGCTCGGTCTCGCCCTTGCGCATCAGGCCGTGGTCGACGTAGACGCAGGTCAGACGGTCGCCGATGGCCTTGTTGACCAGGGCGGCCGCGACCGCGGAGTCCACGCCGCCGGACAGGCCGCAGATCGCGCGCTTGTTGCCGACCTGCGCGCGGATCAGGGCGATCTGCTCGTCGACCACGCTGCCGGTGGTCCAGGTCGGGGAGATGCCGGCGCCGCGGTAGAGGAAGTGCTCCAGGACCTGCTGGCCGTGGTCGGAGTGCAGCACCTCGGGGTGGTACTGGACGCCGTAGAGCCGGGCCTCGTCGTTCTCGAAGGCCGCGACCGGGACCAGGTCGGTGGAGGCGGTGACGGCGAAGCCCTCCGGGGCTGCGGAGCAGGCGTCACCGTGCGACATCCACACCGAGTGCTGCGCCGGAACGCCCTCGAACAGGGTGGAGCCGGCGCGGGAGACGCTCAGCGGGGTGCGGCCGTACTCGCGGGCGCCGTTGTTGTCGACGGTGCCGCCGAGGCTCTTGGCCATCAGCTGGAAGCCGTAGCACATGCCGAAGACCGGGACACCGGCCTCGAAGATCGCGCGGTCGATCTGCGGCGCGCCCTCTTCGTAGACCGACGACGGGCCGCCGGAGAGGATGATCGCCTTGGGGTTCTTGGCGAGCATCTCGGCGACCGGCATGCTGCTCGGCACGATCTCGCTGTAGACCCGCGCCTCACGCACCCGACGGGCGATGAGCTGGGCGTACTGGGCACCGAAGTCGACCACCAGGACGGGGTCGTTGTCCGGCGCGGACTGGACGGGAATTGCAGAGGACACGGACGGCCTTCCGGCAGCGGTATCGAGGTGTCGCACACGGCCGTCTCCCCGTCGGGGGGCTGCGGCGGCGGACGGTGTGGGGTGTCTGGACACCGATTCTACCGGGCTGTCCGGTTTCACTCGTCTGCCCGTCCGGTGGACCGTGACCGGGCGGGGCGGCGGTTCGTTGCTCCTGACGAACGTACGGCCGCGGCGCGTCCGCCAGACGCGCCGCCCGCCCCCGCGGGGGCACCGCCGTACGGATGCAGGACCACGCGTGGAGTTCCATCCCAGTCCACCGGCGCACGTGGTGCCGCCGCCCGGCCCGCCGGGCGCGGCTCCGTGGGACCGTGCGCGGGTGCCGCGGCCGGCCAGCAGGGGACAGCGACCCCGGCCGCGACTGGGCCGAGAGGTGGGACGGCCGGGATCCGGGGACGCCCGGGACCGGCCGTCGCACCCCCGGTCCGATCCGGCGCACGCCCAGGCGCACTCCCCGCCGCCTCGCACCGCTACGCGCGTCTCCGTGCGCCGCAACCATCCAGGCCGCTACACACCGTGATCATCGACGACGGTCCTGACAGGAAATGCTCTGCGTCGAACTGTGCCGAACCGGTTGCAGAGCGAGCCCTTCGTCCAGCACGATGCTCGTTGTAAGCGGTTCTCCCGGCGCCTCACGGCTCACCGAGGAGACCGCGACGGCGTTCTCCGCAGCCGCGCCGCAGGGCCGTGGCAGCGGTTTACAGTTCACGCTCCGTGAGCGATGGAACCGGCGCAGACCTGCGCGCCGAACCCCCGCGCACGAGCGTGCGCGCCCCGCGCGGCCGGCCACCCACGCCGGAGCCGCACGGCGCGCCCCGAAGCCGACCGACACGACGGCGCCCCTCCCCCGGCGCCGTCACCCAGCACCGGCGCGGCCCTGACGCCGAGTGCTGAACGACAAAGGGCCCCGTTCCCCCGCGGGGCCCTTTGCCCTTTTCCGGACCGTCCTGCTCCGGCCGTCCTGCCCCGGCTCAGGGGTGCTCGCGCCAGACGCTCGGATCGACCGGCTCCTCGGCCGGAGGCGGCGGCACCGCACCGGACACCGGCGTCCCGCCGGCCGGGCCGGGCGGCACCTCGTGCGAGGCGAGCACCTCGCTCACCCCGCCGCCGGTGGCGAACGGCGCGTCCTGCGCCGCCATGGCCTGCGCCGGAGCACCCTGCGCCGGGACACCGCGCGCCGGCGTTGCGTACGGCACCTCCGGCGGCACCGCCGGATACGGCCCGGGGCCCTGCGAAGGGAAACCCTGCGGCCCGGGGCCCTGCGGCGCGGAGCCCCGCGACGGGGCGAACGGGGACTCGGCGTACGGGACGGCGCCGCTCGGCGCTCCCGCGCCCCGGCCCCGGACGGCCGCCAGCAGCGGCGGCACCAGCAGCACACCGGCCAGCGCCCAGAGCGCGTTGGCCACCAGCACGCTCAGGAACACCAGCCCGGACGACTCCTCCTGGGAGAGCTCCGTCCGCGCGGAGCCGGCCCAGCCCGTGGTGGACGTGGTCCGCGTCACCAGCGTGCCCGCGAAGGTCATCAGCAGGGTGAGCGCCCCCGCCTGCACGGCCGCCAGGCGCAGCCGGTCGACGGTGTCCAGCCGCCGGCGGAACGCCGCCCAGCCGAGCAGGCCCGCCGCGAGGAGTGCGAGCAGGCCGGCCCACCGCCAGTCCGCGGTCTGGTCCTGGAGGTCGAAGAAGGAGAACTCCGTCTCGGTGTCGCCGTCCTGCCAGGAGTCCCCGGCGGCTTCGCCGTCCTCGAACAGTCCGGACTGCGAGCGGAAGGTCGCCCCCGAGCCGAAGCCGAGCAGGGTGAGACCGAGGTTGGGCAGGAAGGCCAGCGAGATGCCGGTCCGCGCCCCGCTCTCGCCGTTCACCGCGACCAGGACGAAGGCCGCCAGCGAGGACAGTCCCACCGTGACGGCCATCGCCTGCCCGGCGGTCAGCGCGGCCACCGCCCAGCCGCGCACCGCGCGGTTGCGCCAGGCGGCCCAGCGCAGCGCGTCGGTGCCGTAGACGACGAAGGCCAGCAGGCCGGCCAGCACCGCGGTCCAGGCGACCGCCTCCGGCCAGCCGGAGCCCGCGGTGATCAGCGGCCCGCCGGGCTTCCCGCTGCCAGGGTCGACGAAGGTCAGCCCGCCGGTACGGCCCGAGGGGTGCCACCGGGTACCGGCGGCCGGCCCGATCACCGCGCTCACCGCCGCGAGGACCAGGGCGGTGCGGAGCGCCTCACCGGCGGCCCGGCCCCGGCTGAGCTGGCCCTCCAGCGCCTTGCGCCGGCGCAGCCCGGCCCGCAGGCCGAGCCAGAGCGCCAGGCACCACAGGGCGGTGACGGTCATCGGCAGCACCCGGTACGCGACCTCCATCCGGCCGGCCCCGTCCCGGGCCATCGGGCCCTGGAGGCCGAGCCGGAACGGTGCGCCGAGCGCGTTCAGGGCCATCGACAGCGACGCGCCGAAGCGCTCGCCGAAGCCCGCCGCCGACGGGAACCAGTACTCGTACCGGTAGTCGCCCGGGACCGCCGCGATCAGCGCCGCGGCCAGCAGCACGAGGGTCGGCGCGACGGCCGCCCTGACCGCCGGGCGCCAGTCCGCCCCGGTCAGCAGGCGCCGGAGCGCCGGCTCCCGGTCGTACGGCTGCCCGGCGCCCCAGCTGCCCAGGGCGGGCGGGGCGGGCGGGGCGACCGCGGATCCGCCGGGACCGTACTCCGGCGCACCCCCTGGTGGCAGGCCGGGCGGCGGGCCGTACCCGGGCGGCGGGACGGACGGAGCCGCACCCGGCGGAGGCGGCGGGACGGCGGGCGGGGCCTGCGGCGGCGCGGGAGGCGCGAACGGCCGGCCGCAGGAACCGCAGGCGGCCGCCCCCTCCCCCGAAGTCGCCCCGCACGATGTGCAGTTGGCCATGGACCGCGTTCCCCCCGCTCGACGAGCCCCTGGGTGCCCCCGGGAGCCCGTTTATCCCATCGGATCCGAACGGATGTCAACCGGTCGCAGGGGCAAGCGGATCGGCCGGGACGGAGGCGTCAGCCGCCCTTCTTCGGGACCTCGGGGACGGGCAGCAACGGCAGCCGCAGCGCGCCGAACGCACCCTCGGGCACGGCCGGCCGCACCGGTGCCACGGCCGCGACCCGCCGGTACTCCCCGCCCTGGTCCGGCCGCGGGTCCGCTTCGCCCTTGTTGGGCCACATCGACATGGCGCGTTCGGCCTGCGCGGTGATGGTGAGCGAGGGGTTGACGCCCAGGTTGGCGGAGACGGCCGAACCGTCCACCACGCTGATCCCCGGGTACCCGTACAGCCGGTGGTAGGGGTCCACCACGCCGGTATCCGCGGTGTCGCCGATCGGGCAGCCGCCGAGGAAGTGCGCCGTCATCGGGATGTCGAAGATCTCGCCGACGGTGCTGCCGGCGAAGCCGTTGATCTCGTCGGCCAGGGCCTGGGCGCCCTTCTCGGCGGCCGGGATCCAGGTCGGGTTGGGGGCGCCGTGGCCCTGGGAGGAGGTCAGCCGCGCCTTGCCCAGCGGTCCCTTCTTCAGCGAGACGGTGATCGAGTTGTCCAGCGACTGCATCACCAGGCCGATGATCGTCTTCTCGGACCAGCGGTGCTGGTTCATCGAGCGGACGAAGTTCACCGGGTGGAGCGCCGAGTTGCCCAGGTAGCGCAGCCAGCGCGGTGTCCTCCCGCCGCCCCTGACCTGGGCGATGGACAGCGCGCCCATCGCGTTGGAGCCCTTGCCGTAGCGGACCGGCTCGATGTGGGTGCTGGCGTCCGGGTGGATCGAGGAGGTGATCGCCACGCCCTTGGTGAAGTCCGCCCGGGTGCCGTAGCGCCGGTCGGTGGTCTGCGCGCCCACCAGGGCCTCGGAGTTGGTGCGGGTCAGCTCGCCCAGCCGGTCGGAGATCCGGGGCAGGTGGCCGGCGTCGCGCATCCGGTGCAGCAGCGACTGGGTGCCGTAGGTGCCGGCCGCGACGATCACCCGGGCCGCGGTGATGGTCCGCGCGCCCGCCTTCACCGGGTCGGTCCTCGAACGCGAGTCGGTGCGGCGCACGTCCACCGCGAAGCCCCGGGTCCCGTCGGCGCCGTTGCCGCCGGCGCCGCCGATCTCCCGGATCCGGGCGACGGTGGTGAGCGGGTGGATCTCCGCGCCGCCCCGCTCGGCCAGGTGGAGGTAGTTCTCGGTGAGCATGTTCTTGGCGCCGTGCCGGCAGCCGGTCATGCACTCGCCGCACTCCACGCAGGCCCGGCGGGCCGGGCCTGCCCCGCCGAAGTACGGGTCGGCGACCTCGCCGCCGGGCGCCGCCCCGGCACCGCCTCCCCCGGACTCCGTCCTGGAACTGCCCCCGGCGTCCCCGCCGTCGCCGAAGAAGACCCCGACCGGCGCCATGTGGAAGGTGTCGCCGACACCCATCCGCTCGGCGGCCGCCTTGAGGTGGACGTCGGAGGGGGTCAGGGTCGGGTTGAGCCGGACCCCGAGCATCCGCTGCGCCTGGTCGTAGAAGGGCGACAACTCCTGCTGCCAGTCGGTGATGTGGCGCCACTGGCGGTCCTCGAAGAACGCCTTCGGCGGCACGTACAGGGTGTTGGCGTAGTTCAGCGAACCGCCGCCGACCCCGGCGCCGGCCAGGATCAGCACGTTGGCCAGCAGGTGGATGCGCTGGATGCCGTACAGCCCGAACTGCGGTGCCCACAGGTAGTTCTGGAGGTCCCAGGAGTTCCTGGGCAGTTCGTCCCGGTCGAAGCGCCGCCCGGCCTCCAGGACGGCGACCCGGTAGCCCTTCTCGGTCAGCCGCAGGGCCGCGACCGAACCGCCGAAGCCGGACCCGACCACCACCACGTCGTAGTCGAACTCCGCCGCACCGCCGGACTGCACCATCTGCCACCGCTCCTTCGCCGGGTGAACCTGCCTGTGGGTGCCGCGGTCCCGGCCCCGCCGGAGCGCGGGGCCCGCGTGCCGCCGGGGCCCGGCCGGGGGGCCTGCCCGGCCGGCGGCCTACTTGAAGCGCAGCGCCTTGAGCGCCCGCAGCCCGCCGGTCATCACGGCGGCGAACTGCTTGTCGTCCAGGCCGAACGAGGGCGCGATCGGCAGCAGCCGCTGGGTCGCGATGGTCTGCGCCTCGGTGAAGCGCAGGATGCCCTCGGCGCCGTGCCGGCGGCCGAGCCCGGAGTCGCCCATGCCGCCCATCGGGGAGCCGACCGAGCCGTACGCGGCCGCGTAGGCCTCGTTGACGTTGACCGTGCCGGTGCGCAACCGGGCCGCGACCGTCCGGCCGCGCCGCGGGTCCCTGGTCCAGACGCTGGAGTTCAGGCCGTACGGCGTGGAGTTGGCGGCGGCCACCGCCTCGTCCTCGGTGTCGAAGCGGTAGAGGGAGACGACCGGGCCGAAGGTCTCCTCGGCGCAGACCGCCATGTCCGGGGTGACGCCGTCGAGGATGGTCGGCTCGAAGAAGAACGGGCCGAGGTCCGGCCTGGCGCGCCCGCCGGCCACCACGGTGGCGCCCGCCTTGACCGCCTCCTCCACGTGCCGGGTGGTGGTCTCCAGCTGGCGGACGGAGACCAGCGAGCCCATGTCCGCGCCGTACGCGAGGCCGCCGCCGAGGCGCAGTGCCCGGGTGCGGGCGGCGAAGCGCTCCAGGAACTCGTCGGCCACCGAGCGGTGCACCAGCAGCCGCTCGATCGAGATGCACAGCTGCCCGGCGGAGGAGAAGCAGGCCCGGACGGCGCCCGCGGCGGCCGCGTCGAGGTCCGCGTCGGCGAGTACCAGCATGGCGTTCTTGCCGCCGAGTTCGAGCGAGGCGCCGACCAGCCGGGCGGCGGCGCGCTGAGCGACGTCGCGGCCGGTGCGGGTGGAGCCGGTGAACGAGACGTAGTCGGCCTGCTCGACCACGGCGGGGCCGATCACCGGGCCGTCGCCGATCACGATCTGCCACAGGTCGGCCGGCAGCCCGGCCTCGACCAGCAGCCCGCGGGCCCACAGCGCGGTCAGCGCGGTCTGGGTGTCGGGCTTGTTGACCACCGCGTTGCCGGCCACGAAGGCGGGCAGGGCGTCGCCGACGGACAGCTCCAGCGGGTAGTTCCACGGCGAGATGTGGCCGATCACGCCCTTGGGGCGGCGGGCCTCGACCGCGTGGGTGAGCACCGGCAGCGCACCGCCGCGCCGCTTGTCCCTGAGGTACCCGTGCGCGGCCCGCCCGTAGTGCCGGGCGGCCATGGCGACGGCCAGCACCTCCTCGAAGGCGTGCAGCCTGGCCTTGCCGGTCTCCGCCTGGATGAGGTCCAGCACCTCGTCCTGCCGCTTGAGCAGCAGGTCGTGGAAGCGCAGCAGGACGGCGGCGCGGCGGCGCACCGGCAGCGCGGCCCAGGCGGCCTGGGCGCGGCGGGCCAGCTGGAAGGCGACCTCGACGTCGGCCGGGGTGGACCGCGGCAGGCTGGCCAGCCGTTCCCCGGTCAGCGGGGCGACGGTCTCCACCAGGTCGGGTTCGCCGGTGGCGGTGACGCCGGCGGCCAGCCTGGTGACCAGGGCCGGCGGGACGGCCGCCGCGACGGTCCTGCCGCCGCCGGGGGCCGCCGGGTTGCCGGCGCCGGGGTGTTCGGTGGCCACTGCGTCTGCTGTGAGGTCCGACATACGGCGCAGCCTAGGCGCTCGACGGCCGGTCCGGTACCCGTCGGTAACAAGAATCTGCCGCAGTCGGGCGAAAGCGGACGCCTTCGCCCGCCACCGGTCAGCGGGTCGGGCTGAAGTTGTTGAGCACCGCGTAGAAGCGCTGCTCGGCCTCGTTCCACTCGCTGCCCCGGTCCGGGCTGGACGAGTAGATGGCGTAGCTGGTGCCGTCCTGGCCGATGAACTCGGTCTCGATCGCGCGCCGGCGGCCGCCCTCCTTGGCCGCGTAGCTGAACTCCCAGACCGCCGCCTCCTGGCCCTTCACCGCCGTACCGGCCATCCGGTGCTGCTTGTAGTCCCTGAGCGACTTGGAGACGCTGGTCTCCATCTGCCGCATGTGCTCCAGCGGCTTGACCGACTGCCCGACGGTCACGGCGAACTGGAGGTAGTGCACCTTGGCGTCGGGGCTGTAGAAGATCTGGTTGTCACCCGAGCTGATCCGCTGCCAGGACGGGGTCCCGTTCGGCAGCGGGAAGCGGAAGCCGGCCGGGTCGTCGACCCAGTGGTAGCCGCTGGGCGCCGCCAGCGCGGGGCCGGCGTCACTGGTGGGCTCCGGCCCGGTGGACTCGGCGGGCGCGGTCGGCGTCGGGTCGTCGTTGCCGCCGCCGCCCAGCACGTTCCGGGTGGTGAGGAAGGTGCCCGCGGCGGCCAGCAGTCCGACGGCCACCGCGATGCCGACGATCTTCAGCAGGTTGCGGCGTCTCGCCGGTCCGCGCGCGGGTGTGTGGGAGTGCGGCACCGGCGCGACGGGACCGGTGTGCGCCCGGGCGGCTGCCTGCGCGCCCCCGTCCGTGTCCGGTCCGGCGGGGACGGCGGAGCTGACGGGGACGGCGGGAGCCGCGGGGCCGGCCGGCCCGGAGGCCTTCGGCTCGGTCGGCTCCTCGGAGCCCTCGACCGGCTCCGCCACGCCCTCCGAACCCTCGCTGCGGTCCACCACCGGCACCGACTGGGTGGGCACCCGCCCCGCCGCGACCGACTTGAGGCCCATGGTGTGCCCGGCCTGCACCTCGGCCAGCATCCTGGACGCCTCGTCCGCGGTGGGCCGCTCGGCCGGGTCCTTGGCCATCAGCGCGGACAGCACGGGCCCCAGCGGCCCGGCCCGCCGCGACTCCGGCAGCGGTTCGTCGACCACCGCGGCGAGCGTGCTGATCGGCGAGTCCCGGCGGAACGGCGACTGGCCCTCGACCGCCGCGTACAGCGTCGCCCCGAGGCCCCACAGGTCGGAGGCCGGCCCGGGCCGCTCGCCCTGGGCGCGCTCCGGCGCCAGGTAGTCCGGCGAGCCGACCAGGTCGCCCGGCCGGGTCAGCTCGGTCGAGCCCTCGTACTTCGCGATGCCGAAGTCCAGCAGCACCACCCGGCCGGTGCCGCGCTCCAGCAGCACGTTGGCCGGCTTCACGTCCCGGTGCAGCACGCCCAGCTGGTGGCCGCGGTGCAGCGCGGCCAGCACCTGGCTGCCGACCTCGGCGGCGGCGCGCGGCTGCAGGGTGCCGTCCTGGCTGATCACGTCGGCCAGCGAGCGGCCGTCGACCAGTTCCATCACGATCCACGGCCGGCCGTCCTGCTCCAGCACGTCGTGCACGGTGATCACGCCGGGGTGCTTGATCCGCGCGGCCGCGCTGGCCTCGCGCTTCATCCGGGTGTGCAGGATCTGGAGGTCCTCCTCCGGCAGGTGGTTGACGGTCAGCTCCTTGACCGCGACCTCGCGGTCGAGCATCCGGTCCCAGGCCCGCCAGACGGTGCCCATGCCGCCCCGGCCGAGCCGCTCGCCGAGCTCGTACCGCCCGGCCAGCAACCGCTCCGCCTCGGCCGCCTCCGGCCCGTCCTGCACACCCATCTGCGCCCGCTCCCCCACACGTTCCGCCTGCCGTCACCGCGACGGAGGGCCTGGTGCAGACCACTGTTCGAACAAATCCCACGCACACATTAAGCGCACCTTGCCGCCCCCGGTAACCGCGCCCGCCCGCTGGACCCGAAGGCCGGAATCCAGGCGGACCGTCAGCCCGCGAACAGCACCACGGCGGCGATTCCGAGCACCAGCAGCACGAACACCCCGCCCACCAACAGCGGGCCCAGCAGGGCGGGGGGTATCCGCGGCGGTTTCGCCCCGTTTCCCGCCCCCGGGTCCCCGGTGTCGCCGCCCTTCCGGACACTCCTCCCGACCCTGGAGCCCCTCGCCTTCCCGCCCCGCGTGCGCGGCACCAGCGGCGCCTCCGGCTTCAGCACCGGAACCCCGTCCGTCCGGCGCTGCGCCGCGCGCTCCTCGTCGACCGGCTCCGGCGCCCCCGCCAGCAGCTCCGCCAGCTCCCCGCGCGCCGCCTCCGCCGTCGGCCGCAGCGCCGGATCGGGCTGCACCAGCCCCTCCACCAGCGGTCCGAGCGCCCCGCACACCACCGAGGGCTCACGCCGCCCGTCCCGTACGGCCGTCACCAGCTCCGGCACGCTCCGCTCCGGGTACGGCGAGCGGCCGGCGACCAGCCGCTGCACCAGCACCCCGAGCGCCCAGCAGTCGCCGGCCGGGCCGCCGTCCAACGGCCAGCGCTCCGCCACCGGGCCGACCAGGGTGGCCCGCACCTCGTACCGGCGCCGCCCGCCGGGCCCGCCGAGCTCCTCGGACAGCGCCTCCTCGGCCACCCCGGCGAGCAGCCCGCCGAGCATCGCCGCGCCGTCCTCGCACACCAGCACCGACTCCGCGGTCAGGTTGCCGTGGGTCAGCCCGGCGGCGTGCAGCGCCCGCAGCGCGCCGGCCAGGTCCGCCGCCAGCTCGGCCGCCCGGTACGGCGCCAGCGGCCCGGCGGCGAGCAGCTCGGCCACCGTGACCCCGGCCGGCCGCTCCTCCACCGTCCACAGCAGCTCGTCCTCGACGAACGCCCCGACCCCGCGCAACAGCCGCGGGTGCGCGACCGGCGCGGCCGAACCGACCGCCGCCACCCGCCGCACCAGCCGGTCCGCCTGTGCCGCGGACGCCTCCTCCGGGTCCTGAGCGGCCGTCAGCACCCCCGGCAGCTCCAGGGCGCGCAGCAGCACCGACTCACCGGTCCGATCGTCCACCGCGTGGGCGCACAGCGGTCCGGGACGGTCCGTCAGCCGGTACCGTCCCGCCAGCAGTTCCCCGGGGCCGCCTCGCATGCCAGTTCCTCTCACTCACCGAGCAGCCTACTGAGCGGCTCCTTTAGGCTCGGCCCCATGGACTGGACCGATCTGATCGACACCGCCTTCGAGGCCGCGGGAAACAGCGGCAAAGCCAAGGCCGAGGCCGTACGCGCCGTCGAGGCGACCGTGATCGACGGCGAGAAGCCGGTCGCCTCCACTGCCGGTCGCCACCCCGACCACTTCCGCAAGGGAGTGCTCGTGCTGACCACCCACCGGCTGCTCTTCCTGAAGGACGGGAAGCCGCCGGTACCGGTTCCGCTCGCCGCCGTCAGCGACGTCTCCGTGACCCGCACCAAGCTCAACGGCGAAGTGCTCCTGGTGGTGGCGATGACCGGCTCGCACCGTTTCGAGGACGTGGTCAAGGCCGACTTCTTCGCCGAGCAGCTCCGGGCGGCCGCCCGGGCCGCCGGGAACGCCCCGAAGGCCGTGGCCGCCGCCGGACCCGGCACCGGCGAACAGCTCATCACCCAGCTGGAGCGGCTGGCCGCCCTGCGCGCCTCCGGCGCGCTCACCGAGGACGAGTTCACCCGCGCCAAGCAGCGCCTGATCGGCTGACCTCAGGGCGCGGGCTGGAAACTGTCGAAGACGACGTCCCGGACCGGGGCCTGCGCGGCCCACTCGGAGTCCGGGACTATCCAGTAGATCGAGTACCCGTACTTGGCCGGCGTCCCGGTCACGAAGCCGCGGTTGAGCGAGTGCGTCTTGGGTGTGCCGTTGGTCCACTCCCAGTCCGCGGCGTTGCTCCACTGGCGGTAGCTGATCGCCGACAGGTTCAGCCGCTGGTAGTTGGTGACCTGCCCGCGGACGTTCGGCTCGGACTCCTGCCAGTCGGCGACCGCGCTCGCACCCGGCGAGGTGGTCCACTCGATCCGCAGCTGGCTGCCGTCCGCCGCGTTCTTGAAGATCCGCCGGTTGGCGTCCGACCCGGTCGGCTGAAGACCGTCCGGAAGCACCACCGAGAAGCCGCTCGGGTCCTTGTACTCGTGGTACCCGGCCGGCACCGACCCGCCCGGCGTGGGCTGCGCCGGGGGCTCCACGGGGGCCGCCGGCACGGAGGCGGACTGCGCGGGCGCGTCCGGCTCCGCGGCCGGATCGGTCGTCCGGACGGGCTCGGGCGCCGGCGCGGGGGCGGGCCCGCTGGGCGGAGCCGTCGCACTCCCGCTCGGCACCGGATCCGTGTCGGCCGCCACCGGAGCGGTGGCCCCCGCACTCTGCGAGGCCGCGCCGTTCGAGCCGCCGTCCCCGTCACCGACCGCCTGGAGCAACGCGACCACTCCCGCGATCAGCAGCAGCACCACGATCACGGTCGCGATCGCCAGCCGCCGCCGTCCGGTGCGCGGGTCGGCCCCGGCCGCCTGGGTCGCGCCCATCGTCCACTCACTGGTCACCGGCCGGATCGGCTCCGGCCCCGCCGCGGCGGACTCGGCCTCGGCGGGCTCCGCCACCGGCTCCGCGTCCTTGGCCCGGCTCCCCACCCGGACCGTCCCCAGCAACCCGCCCGCGGTCCGCTTGCGGCCGTCCCCGGGCTTCTCCCCCGCCGGCTCCGAAGCCTCCGCCGACTTCTCCGCCTCCGCCGGCTTCCCCGGCTTCTCCGCCGACGTCTCCACCGGCACCGCGTGCTCGGTGGTCGACTCGGCCCGCGCGGTCGCCTCCGCGACCACCCGCTTGAGCATCGACCGGGTCTGCGAGGCGTCCAGCCGCTCGGCCGGGTCCTTCGCCAGCAGCCCCTCGATCACCGGCCCCAGCGACCCCGCGTTCGCCGGTGTGGCCAGGTCCTCGGTCATCACCGCGGTCAGCGTGGCCAGCGCCGAGCCCCGGTCGTACGGAGGCCGGCCCTCGACCATCGCGTACAGCGTGCCGCCCAGCGACCACAGGTCGGCCGGCGGCCCCGGCTTCTGCCCGCGCGCCCGCTCCGGCGAGATGTACGAGGGCGCGCCGACCAGCATCCCGGTGGAGGTGACGGAGGCGTCGCCCTCCACACTGGCGATGCCGAAGTCGGTCAGCACCACCCGCCCGTCCTCGCCGATCAGCACGTTGGACGGCTTGACGTCCCGGTGCAGGATGCCCAGCGCGTGCGCCGCGCTGAGCACGCCCAGCACGTCCAGCGCGATCTCCGCCGCCCGGGCGGGCGCCAGCGGCCCGTCCTCCCGCACCACGTCGGCCAGCGAGCGGGACTCGACCAGCTCCATGACGATCCACGGCCGGTCGTCCTCGTCGACCACGTCGAAGACCGTCACCGCCGAGCTGTGCCGGATCCGCGCCGTCGCCTTCGCCTCGCGCAGCGTCCGGGTGATCAGCCGGTGCTTCTCCTCCTCGTCGACGCTGGCGTTCATCCGCAGTTCCTTGACCGCGACGGTCCGGCCCAGCATCTCGTCCTCGGCGCGCCACACGGTGCCCATGCCGCCACGCCCGAGCACGCCGTTCAGGCGGTAGCGGCCGGCCAGGAGGCGGCCGGTGGAACCCTTCGCCTGGGTCATACGGAACGTTCCCCCATGTGCTGCCGGCGGTCGTGGTGACGGCGCATCGGCCCGACCTGGGTCCCGAACGCCCAAGCCTCCATCATCCCCTGTCCCGAGGGTCCGCGACCACCCGGCCCCCGCCCCAACCTGGGACGAACCGGAACGGGTACGGCGCTCCGTGCCCGTTCTGTGATCGAAAACTCGCCAAGATCTGTCCGGGCCACTGCTACCGTTCGGCAGCTCATCGTCTTTCCGGGGGGATTCGACGCCCATGACCGCACCCGCCCCGGGCGCTGACGGCCCATCGACCAGGCCGCACACCGCCCGGCACTTCTCGGTCGCACCACCCCCGGTCTTCCCCGAAAGCTACGTCGCCCCCGGCATGCCAGGCGCCCCGGTCCCCGGCTTCGAACCCGCGGAGCCCACCCCCCGGACCACCCCCCGCCGCCGCACCGCCCTGGCCGTGGCCCTCGCCCTCCTCGCCATGCTGCTCGGCGGCCTGGCCTACGGAAGCGCCCCCCTGCGCGCCGCCGACAGCCTCGGCTGGCTGGCCATCGCCCCCGCCGGCCTGGTCGCCCTCCCCCTGGGCCTCCTCGGCGGCCAGAGCCGCTTACTCCCCCCACTCGGCGCCCTCCTCGCAGCCGGCTCCCTCCTCCTCGGCCAGCTGACCGAACACCTCCGCCTGGTCCACGCCGACGGCCCCGGCCCCCGCGGCCTCCTCCACGACACCCTCACCACCTGGCGCACCGACCTCCGCCCCCTCGACGCCGCCTTCTACACCATCGCCCTCATCGGCGGCTTCCTCCTCACCCGCCGCACCGCCAACCGAAGTTGACCCCCCACAGCCCCCCAGCCCCCAGCGCCTTCCCCCTCCCCCAGCCCACCCACATGTCCCCACCCACCCGCCCACCTGTCCCCACCCACCCACCCACCCACCTGTCCCCCCACCCGCCCGCCCCTCCCTCCCCGGCGAGAGGGACGCGCTGCGGGCGGGGGCGGCGCAGGGGGTGGCCCGGAGAGGGGCGTGACGGGTGATTTTCAGACTGCCACCGCCGTCGGGCACCGCACCCACGAGCAGGGCAGTCCGAAAATCACCCAGCCCCCGGAGCGGCCACCCCCGGAGCCGCCCCCGCCACCCCACCCTCCCGAAAGCCCCCCACAAACCACAGAAACCCCGAAGGCCCCCACCGTTCCCGGCAGGGGCCCTCACCAACACTCACCTCAGCGGTGATCAAGCGCCGGGTTCACCGTCACCTCGACCCGCTGGAACTCCTTGAGCTCCGTGTACCCCGTGGTGGCCATCGCCCGCCGAAGCGCCCCGAACAGGTTCATCGTCCCGTCCGGCGTGTACGAGGGCCCGGTCAGGATCTCCTCGGTGGTGCCGACCGTCCCGAGGTCCACCCGCTTGCCCCGCGGCAGCTCCTCGTGGACGGCTTCCATCCCCCAGTGGAACCCCTTGCCCGGCGCATCCGTCGCCCGGGCCAGCGCGGCACCGATCATCACCGCGTCCGCCCCACAGGCGACCGCCTTCGGGATGTCGCCGCTGTAGCCGACCCCACCGTCCGCGATCACGTGCACGTAGCGCCCACCGGACTCGTCCATGTAGTCGCGACGGGCGGCCGCCACGTCGGCCACGGCCGTGGCCATCGGCACCTGGATGCCCAGCACGTTGCGGGTGGTGTGGGCCGCGCCCCCACCGAACCCGACCAGCACCCCGGCGGCGCCGGTCCGCATCAGGTGCAGCGCCGCGGTGTACGTGGCACAGCCGCCGACGATCACCGGAACGTCCAGCTCGTAGATGAACTGCTTGAGGTTGAGCGGCTCGGCGGCACTGGAGACGTGCTCGGCCGAGACGGTGGTGCCACGGATGACGAAGACGTCGACACCGGCGTCCACCACGGCCTTGGAGAACTCGGCGGTGCGCTGCGGCGAGAGCGCGGCGGCGGTGACCACACCGGAGTCGCGGACCTCCTGGATCCGCTGCTTGATCAGCTCGGCGCGGATCGGCGCGGCGTAGATCTCCTGGAGCCGGCGGGTCGCGGTGGACGGGTCGGTGATCGCGGCGATCTCGTCCAGCAGCGGCTGCGGGTCCTCGTAGCGGGTCCACAGGCCTTCGAGGTTCAGCACGCCCAGACCGCCGAGGCGGCCGATCTCGATGGCCTGCTCCGGCGAGACCACGCTGTCCATGGGGGCCGCCAGGAACGGCAGCTCGAAGCGGTAGGCGTCGATCTGCCAGGCGATCGAGACCTCCTTCGGGTCCCGGGTACGACGGCTGGGGACGACGGCGATGTCGTCGAAGGCGTACGCCCGGCGGCCGCGCTTGCCACGCCCGATCTCGATCTCGGTCACTTCGAGCCCTTCTGCTGTGTTGCTCATGCCCGCCGGGTCACCCCGGCCGCACCCCAGTATCCCGTACTGCCGCTGGTCCCGCCCCGACGGCCCGTACCCGGCCCCGCCGGCCGGCCCGGCCCCACCGGACGGCCCGTACCCGCGGAGGGTCCGGACACGCGGAGGGTCCGGACACGCGGAGGGTCCGGACACGCGAGGAGGGCCCGCGTCGGCGGGCCCTCCGGCGTTCAGCGGATCAGCGGGTCGAGTAGTTCGGCGCCTCGACGGTCATCTGGATGTCGTGCGGGTGGCTCTCCTTGAGCCCCGCCGAGGTGATCCGGACGAAGCGGCCCTTGCTCTCCATCTCGGCGACGGTGGCGGCGCCGACGTAGCCCATGGTCTGGCGCAGGCCGCCGACCAGCTGGTGCAGCACGGCCGACAGCGGGCCGCGGTAGGGCACCTGGCCCTCGATGCCCTCGGGGACGAGCTTGTCGTCCGAGGCCACCTCGGCCTGGAAGTAGCGGTCCTTGGAGTACGAGCGGCCCTGGCCGCGGGACTGCATGGCGCCCAGCGAGCCCATGCCGCGGTAGGACTTGAACTGCTTGCCGTTGATGAACATCAGCTCACCCGGCGACTCCTCGCAGCCGGCCAGCAGCGAGCCGAGCATCACGGTGTCGGCACCGGCGGCCAGCGCCTTGCCGATGTCGCCCGAGTACTGGAGGCCACCGTCGCCGATGACCGGCACGCCGGCCGCCTGGCAGGCCACCGCGGCCTCGTAGATGGCGGTGATCTGCGGCACGCCGATGCCGGCGACCACGCGGGTGGTGCAGATGGAGCCGGGGCCGACGCCGACCTTGACGCCGTCCACGCCGGCGTCGATCAGCGCCTGGGCGCCGTCACGGGTGGCGACGTTGCCGCCGACCACGTCGACCTTGACGGCCGACCTGATCTTCGCGATCCAGGCCAGCGCGTTGTGGCTGTGGCCGTGCGAGGTGTCCACCACCAGGAAGTCCGCACCGGCCTCGACCAGGGCCTGGGCCCGGTCGAACGCCTCGGCGCTGGCACCGACGGCGGCGCCGACCAGCAGCCGGCCCTCGGAGTCCTTGGCGGCGTTCGGGTACTGCTCGGCCTTGACGAAGTCCTTGACGGTGATCAGGCCCTTGATCCGGCCCTCGTCGTCGACCAGCGGCAGCTTCTCGATCTTGTGGCGGCGCAGCAGGGCCATCGCGTCCACGCCGGAGATGCCGACCCTGCCGGTGATCAGCGGCATCGGGGTCATGATCTCGCGGACCTGGCGGCTGCGGTCCGACTCGAAGGCCATGTCGCGGTTGGTGACGATGCCGAGCAGCTTGCCCGCCTCGTCGGCGATCGGCACGCCGGAGATGCGGAACTTGGCGCACAGCGCGTCGGCCTCGGCCAGGGTGGTCTCCGGGCCGACCGTGATCGGGTCGGTGACCATGCCGGACTCGGAGCGCTTCACCAGGTCGACCTGGTTGGCCTGGTCCTCGACCGACAGGTTGCGGTGCAGCACGCCGACGCCGCCCTGGCGCGCCATCGCGATGGCCATTCGCGACTCGGTGACCTTGTCCATCGCCGCGGAGAGCAGCGGGATGTTGACGCGCACGTTCCGGGAGACCCGCGAGGACGTGTCCACCTGGTTCGGCAGCACCTCGGAGGCCCCGGGCAGCAGCAGGACGTCGTCGTACGTGAGCCCGAGCATGGCGAACTTCTCGGGTACGCCTGCGGCGTTGTAAGACATTTGGGGGGTACCTTCCGTGGCCGGCCTAATCCGCTCACGCCCTGAGGGTGGGGGCGCATTCATCGCTCACTCGCGCAGACCGCCGAAGCCGGGTGCAATGGGAGGATCCTCCAAGGGGACCCCGCGCGCACCCGTGAAACTTTGGTGACCCGCCCAGGCGCCGATACCCCATGGTACTGGCACCGCGAATGTGTCCTCGTGTGCCCTTGACAACAACCCCACCCCGTGGATCATTCCTCCACAATCGGCGGGAAACGGCACGGATCAGGAGGACTCGTCAGGAGGACTCCTCCGCGAGCGCCCGCAGCCGGCTGAGCGCCCGGTGCTGGGCCACCCGGACGGCACCCGGTGACATCCCGAGCACCTCGCCGGTCTCCTCCGCCGACAGCCCCGCGGCCACCCGCAGCAACACCAGCTCGCGCTGACGGGCCGGCAGGTTGGAGAGCAGCTCCTTCGCCCAGGCCGCGTCGCTGCTCAGCAGCGCCTGCTCCTCGGGGCCGAGCGCCTCGTCCGGCACCTCGGGCAGGTCGTCCTGGGGCACGACGGTCGAACCGGGCCCGCGCATCGCGGCCCGCTGGAGGTCGGCGATCTTGTGCGCGGCGATCCCGTACACGAAGGCCTCGAACGGACGCCCCTGGTCCTTGTACCTGGGCAGCGCGCAGAGCACCGCGACGCAGACCTCCTGGGCGACGTCGTCGACGTGGTGCCTGGCACCGCCGGGCAGCCGGACCAGCCTGGCGCGGCAGTACCGCTGTGCCAGCGGGTGGACGTAGGCCAGCAGCGCGTCGATCGCCGGGCCCTCGCCGCGCACCGCGGCCGCGACCAGCTCGCCCACCAGCGGCGAGCCGCCCGTGCCGAGCACCGGCGGGCGGCCCGGCCCCGCCTGGCCGGCGGAGTCGCCGGGTTCCGCGTACGACGGATCGTGGCCCGGGCCGGAGGGCTCGGCCTCCACCGGGTCCGCCTGGCCGGGCGCACCGGCGACGTCGTCGCGCATCGGTCCATGGTGCCTGGTCGAGCGGGAAAACGCGGCACCGCGTCCGGAGTTGTGCACCGGAACGTTATGCGCTGCGGCACCGTGCGACGTACCGCGCACCACCGGCCCCTCCTGCACCGTGCCGCCTCCCGCCCCGTCGCCGTCGGTGGTGGTCCCGTCCGTCGCGCCGTCCGCCGAGTGTCCTGCGGCTGCGTGGTCCGCCGCAGTGCCTGTCCGCTGGTCCCCGAGGTGCTCCACTCCTCCATGGTGCAACCTCGGGACCGTAACGTCACACGCCCGTGCGGCAGCCGCTCCGGGAACCGCCGGCGGCACGCCGCACCCGGCGGCGCCGCCGGTGGTCAGCGGACCAGGCCCCAGCGGAAACCCAGCGCCACCGCGTGCGCCCGGTCGGAGGCACCGAGCTTCTTGAACAGCCGCCGGGCGTGGGTCTTGACGGTGTCCTCGGAGAGGAACAGCTCGCGACCGATCTCGGCGTTGCTGCGACCGTGGCTCATGCCCTCCAGCACCTGGATCTCACGCGCCGTCAGCGTCGGCGCCGCACCCATGTCGGGGCTGCGCAGCCGGCGCGGGGCGAGCCGCCAGGTCGGGTCGGCGAGGGCCTGGGTGACGGTGGCCCGCAGCTCGGCGCGCGAGGCGTCCTTGTGCAGGTACCCGCGGGCACCCGCGGCCACCGCGAGCGCGACACCGTCGAGGTCCTCGGCGACGGTGAGCATGATGATCCGCGCGCCCGGGTCGGCGGACAGCAGCCGCCGGACCGTCTCGACCCCGCCGAGGCCGGGCATCCGGACGTCCATCAGAACGAGATCGGAGCGGTCTGCCACCCAACGGCGGAGGACCTCCTCCCCGTTCGTCGCGGTGGTGACCCGGTCCACACCGGGTACGGTCGCGACCGCGCGGCGAAGCGCCTCGCGGGCAAGCGGGGAATCGTCGCAAACGAGAACGGAAGTCATGACCGTCGTCCTCCGCAGCTGATCCGCGTCACGTTGAGCCTCCTGGCTGGTACGAACCTCTCCGACACGGCCGATCGGCGACAGACTCCGTGCTGATCGCCCCAACCTGCCCGCGATCTTTCCCGACGTCCGGCGCCCGCTAACCGCCTCCGCACTTCCAACGACCGTCACTCGAATGAGTTACGGCCTTCGGGGCCATCTCCACCACTGTACGTGGCCAACCCATTACCGATCAGCCGCATCGCGGTGCACACGCCGCACTTTTCCGCAGCTCGCGCGCGGTGGGCGCACGACCCGCACACCGATTCGCCGCGTCGCGCGCCCGGCGGCCACCCGATTGCCACGCCCGCGCCCGGCGGAGCCCTTGCCCACTATGCCCGTTTTTATAGCTTTCGTATGGTCATTGACTGTTGTGCCAGTGTGTGGGTGACTTGTCCATGGAGTTGCCTTAAGTCATATTTCCAGGTGTCCACACCAGTGCATCGAAGCCCCGCCGCACCGCTCGGCAGCAGCCCCGCCGAACGCCCGGCGGACGGCCGACAGCCTCTGAAGGGAATGAGCCATGGCAGATTTCTCCCGCCTTCCCGGTCCCAACGCGGACCTCTGGGACTGGCAGCTCTCCGCAGCCTGCCGTGGCGTGGACAGCTCGCTCTTCTTCCACCCCGAGGGCGAGCGCGGGGCCGCGCGCAGTTCGCGCGAGGCCAGCGCCAAGGAGGTCTGCATGCGCTGCCCGGTGATCGCCGAGTGCGCGGCGCACGCGCTGGCGGTCCGGGAGCCGTACGGCGTCTGGGGCGGGATGACCGAGGACGAGCGCGAGGAGATGCTGGGGCGCTCGCGGCACCGCCTGGTCGAGGTCCCGCTGGCCCCGCCCGCGGTGGCCCAGCACTAGCCCTGCCTTCCGATGCGCCGTGAGGAAACGTTTTTTCGCGGCGCTTCAGCCTGCCCGCTCACGGCGAGTTCCGGACCACCGCGCCCTGGTCACCCACCGTCAGCGGTCGGCGGCCGCCCCAGCCAGCCGCTCCAGCATCAGCGCCACGGCCGGCACCTCGGCCAGGTCCGGCAGGGTCAGCGCGACCACCTGGCGCACCGCGGACGCTCCGGAGGCCGTCCGCACCGGCACCGTCGACACGCCGTCAGGGCGCACCGAGCGGAGCGCCAGCCCGGGCAGCACCGCCACCCCCAGCCCGGCCGCCACCAGGCCGACCACCGCCGGGTAGTCGTCCGTCGCGAAGTCGATCCGGGGCTCGAAGCCCGCCCCGGCGCACAGCTCCACCAGGTGCCCCCGGCACTGCGGGCAGCCGGCGATCCACTGCTCCTGCGCCAGCTCGGCCAGCTCCACCGCCCCGCCCCGCCCGGCCAGCGGGTGGCCGGCGGGCAGCAGGCCCACCAGCGGGTCGTCCAGCAGCGGGGTGACCACCAGGTCGGACCAGTCGGTCCCGGCGGTCAGCTGCTGCGCCTCCAGGTTGGCCTCGGCCCTGGCCTCGCGCGGCGTGCCGTGGGCGGGCGCGGGCAGCGCGGCGCCGCCGTCGGCCCTGGGGTAGCGGAAGGCCAGCGCGATCTCGCACTCGCCGCCGCGCAGCATCGCCAGCGACTCCGGCGGCTCCGCCTCGACCAGCGACACGCACACCCCCGGATGGCCGTCCCGCAGCCGGGCGACCGCGGGCGGCACCAGGGTGGAGCTGGCGGTCGGGAAGGAGACCAGCCGTACCCGTCCGGCCCGCAGCCCGGCGATCGCGGCCACCTCCTCCTCCGCGGCGGAGAGCCCGGCCAGGATCCCGGTGGCATGCTTGAGCAGGACCCGGCCCGCCTCGCTGAGCTGCATCCCGCGGCCCGAACGGACCACCAGCGGGGTGTCCACCGACTTCTCCAGGGCCTTCATCTGCTGGCTGATGGCGGGCTGGGTACACCCCAGCTCACGGGCGGCGGCGGAGAAGGAGCCGGTGCGGGCGACGGCACGCAGGACGCGCAGATGGCGGGCCTCGATCATGCCTCAGTTATAAGGCAATCTTTGCATTCTGCAAAATTCTACTGATAGCTGACCGTCGGCACACCGCCCGGGCCGAAGGGCCGGGGCGGCGTGACAACGGCCGGAGGCCCGGCCCGCCTCCCGAGGGGAGCGGACCGGGCCTCCGGTCAGGCGGTGGGGCCTCAGTGCGAGTGGCCGTGCGAGTGGCCGTGGCCGCTGTCGGCCTCCTCTTCCTTCTTCTCCACCACGAGGGTCTCGGTGGTGAGGAGCAGGGAGGCGATCGAGGCGGCGTTCTCCAGGGCGGAACGGGTGACCTTGACCGGGTCGATGACGCCGGCCTTCACCAGGTCGCCGTACTCGCCGGTGGCGGCGTTGTAGCCCTGGCCGATCTCCAGCTCGGAGACCTTGGAGGTGATGACGTAGCCCTCCAGGCCGGCGTTCTGGGCGATCCAGCGCAGCGGCTCGTGCAGCGCCTTGCGGACCACGGCGACACCGGTGGCCTCGTCACCCGACAGGCCCAGGCCGTCCTCCAGCACCTTGGCGGCGTGCACCAGGGAGGCGCCACCACCGGCGACGATGCCCTCCTCGACCGCGGCGCGGGTCGCCGAGATGGCGTCCTCCAGGCGGTGCTTGCGCTCCTTCAGCTCCACCTCGGTGGCGGCGCCGACCTTGATGACGCAGACGCCGCCGGCCAGCTTGGCCAGGCGCTCCTGCAGCTTCTCGCGGTCCCAGTCGGAGTCGGTGGCGGCGATCTCACCCTTGATCTGGGCGACGCGGCCGGCCACGGCCTCGGCGTCACCGGCACCGTCGACGACGGTGGTCTCGTCCTTGGTGATGGTCACGCGGCGGGCGGTGCCCAGCACGTCCAGGCCGACCTGGTCGAGCTTGAGGCCGACCTCCTCGGAGATGACCGTGCCGCCGGTCAGGGTGGCCAGGTCGCCGAGGATCGCCTTGCGGCGGTCGCCGAAGCCCGGGGCCTTGACGGCGACGGCGTTGAAGGTGCCGCGGATCTTGTTCACGACCAGGGTCGACAGCGCCTCGCCGTCGACGTCCTCGGCGATGATCAGCAGCGGCTTGGAGGCACCGCCCTGGAGGATCTTCTCCAGCAGCGGCAGCAGCTCCTGGATGGAGGAGATCTTGCCCTGGTTGATCAGGATGTACGGGTCCTCCAGGACCGCCTCCTGCCGCTCCGCGTCGGTGACGAAGTACGGCGACAGGTAGCCCTTGTCGAACTGCATGCCCTCGGTGAAGTCCAGCTCCACGCCGAAGGTGTTCGACTCCTCGACGGTGATGACACCGTCCTTGCCGACCTTGTCGATCGCCTCGGCGATCAGCTCGCCGACCTGGGTGTCCTGCGCGGAGAGGGAGGCGACGGCGGCGACGTCGTCCTTGCCCTCGATCTCGCGGGCGACGGACAGCAGGTGCTCGGAGACCGCGGCGACGGCCTTGTCGATGCCCTTCTTCAGGGCGGCCGGGCCGGCACCGGCGGCGACGTTGCGCAGACCCTCGTTGACCAGGGCCTGGGCCAGCACGGTGGCGGTGGTGGTGCCGTCGCCCGCGACGTCGTTGGTCTTGGTGGCGACCTCCTTGACGAGCTGCGCGCCAAGGTTCTCGTACGGGTCGTCCAGCTCGACCTCGCGGGCGATGGTGACACCGTCGTTGGTGATGGTCGGGGCGCCGAACTTCTTGTCGATGACGACGTTGCGGCCCTTGGGGCCGATGGTCACCTTGACGGTGTCGGCCAGCTTGTTGACACCGCGCTCCAGCGAGCGGCGGGCGTCCTCGTCGAACTGCAGGATCTTCGCCATGTTCCCTATTCCCTCGGGGCTGCGGCCGGCCCACCGGCCGCCGAACTACGTGAACCAACAACCACGCCCCGGGCCCCTGTCACTTGGGACACGGATCCGGGGCGGGTCGGAACGACTTACTTCTCGATGCTGCGTTTACTTCTCGATGATGGCGAGAACGTCACGAGCCGAGAGGACGAGGTACTCCTCGCCCTGGTACTTCACCTCGGTGCCGCCGTACTTCGAGTACAGGACGATGTCACCGACGGCGACGTCGAGCGGCAGACGCTGGCCGTCCTCGAAGCGGCCCGGTCCGACGGCCAGGACGACGCCCTCCTGGGGCTTCTCCTTGGCGGTGTCCGGGATAACCAGGCCGGAGGCCGTGGTGGTCTCGGCGTCGAGCGGCTGGACCACAATGCGGTCCTCGAGCGGCTTGATGGCAACCTTGCTGCTGGTGGTCACGTCCGAGCTCCCCTTCGGAGATTACGGGGTTTTCTAACGGGTAGGGCGATCCTGCGGGCCTGCCGTCGCGGGGGTCAGACACACGTCGTCGCATTAGCACTCTCCCGGTGGGGAGTGCCAAGGACGACCATAGGGCCGGGTTAGCACTCAGTCAACCAGAGTGCCAACGGCGCGCCCTGAGATCCCTGGTTCCGGGATGAGTAGTCGTACTCATGTGCGACCGATGCCGGCCCGGACAGACTCCCCGTCATGACGCCGATCCCGGCCCGCGCGGCCGCGGTAGCACCGGTCGCCGATGCTCCGGCCGACCGCCCGACCCGCGAGAATGGCCCCGTGGACACCGAGAACCTCCAGCCCCTGCTGACGCCCGAGGGCCAGGCCCTGCTCGCCGAGCTGCGCGAGTTCACCCCCGAGGAGGAGCTGGCGCTGGCGACCCGGTTGCGCCGGGAGCACCCGGCGGAGCTGGTGTCCGCGGCGTTCGGCCAGGCGCGGCTGCGGCAGCGGGCCCGGGCGAAGTTCGGGGCGGACGCCGACCTGATGTACTTCACCCCCAACGGGGTCGAGCAGTCCACCAGGCGCGGCGTGGCCGAGTGGCGGGCGCAGCGGTTCGCCGCGCTGGGCGTACGGCGGCTGGCGGACCTGTGCTGCGGCATCGGCGGGGACGTGCTGGCGCTGGCCCGGGCGGGCATCGAGGTGCTGGCCGTCGACAAGGACCCGGCGGCCTGCGCTGCCACCGCGGCCAACGCCGCCGCGCTGGGGCTGGCCGAGCTGGTGGAGGTGCGCTGCGCGGACGTCGCCGAGGTGGACGTCACCGGCTACGACGCGGTGTTCACCGACCCGGCCAGGCGCACCTCGCGCGGCCGGGTGTTCGACCCGGAGGCGTACGCCCCACCGCTCTCCTGGGCGATCGAGGCCGCCCGGCGGACCCCGGTCGGCGCCCTGAAGGTCGCCCCCGGCATCCCGCACGAGGCCGTGCCGCAGGACGCCGAGGCCGAGTGGGTCTCCGACCACGGCGACGTCAAGGAGGCGGTGCTCTGGTTCGGCACCCGGGCCGCACACCCGCACCGCGCCACCCTGCTGCCGCAGGGCGCCGGCCTGACCGGGGGCGACCTGCCCGACCCGCCGGCCGGCCCGGTCGGGCGCTACCTGTACGAGCCGGACGGCGCGGTGATCCGGGCCCACCTGGTGGCCGAGGTGGCCGGGCAGGTCGGCGGCCGGCTGATCGACCCGAAGATCGCCTACCTGACCTCGGACGAGCTGGTCGCCACCCCGTACGCGCACGCCTTCGAGCTGACCGACGTGCTCCCGTTCGGCATCAAGAAGCTGAAGGCGCTGCTGCGCGAGCGGGCGGTCGGCACCGTGGTGATCAAGAAGCGCGGGATGGCGATCACCCCGGAGGAGCTGCGCCGCCAGCTCAAGCCCTCCGGACCGAACACCGTCACGGTGATCCTCAGCCGGACCGACCGCGGCCCGCTGATGATGCTGGGGCAGCCGGTCTGAGCTACGACGCGGGCGCCTGGATGTAGTCCTCCAGCCGGGCCACCGCGAAGCCCTGCTCCTGGATCCGGGCCAGCAGGTCGCCGAACATCTGGGTCATCGTGGCGCCCTTGAGCTCCTTGGGGCCGCGGAAGTGCGCCAGGATGATGTCGCCGGACTTCAGCTTCTTGTCCCCCGACTGGTACTGCATGTCGTGGATCTGCATCGACTCGCGCCACAGCACCATCGCGCGCGGGCCGCACTGCTGGACCGAGGTGTTGAGCGTCGGGGTGTTGGCGCCGTCGCCGAAGGGCGGCCGGAACAGCAGCGGGGCGGTGCCGTACTGCTGGGTGAGCGCGGACTGCGCGTCGCAGATCTCGGACTTCTGCTTCTCCGCCGGGATCTTGCTCATCACCGGGTGGTCCACGGTGTGGTTCTGGACGTGGTTGCCCAGCGCCTGGAGCGGCTTGAAGTAGCCGTAGTCGTTCTTGACGATGTCCCGGGTCAGGAACATCGAGATCGGCACCTTGAGGTCGGTCAGCATCTCGACGAACTTCGGGTCCTTCTCGGCACCGTCGTCGATGGTGATGAAGACGACCTTGTCGTTCGTCTTCACCTCGCTGAACACCGGTACCGGGCCGGTCCGTTCGAGCTTGACGGGCTTGTCGGCGGGCGGCGCGGGAGCGGGGGCGAGCGGGGTGAGGTTCCACTTGGCCCAGGCCGCCGCGCCGGCGCCGGCCGCCGGGGCGCGGCGGCGGGGGAGCGTCCTGCGCCAGCTCCGCCCTGCGGGCCTCGCCGTCGCGCTCCAGGGTGCCGACGATCCGGCGCAGCATCCCGGCCAGCTGCTCGCACTCCTCGTCGGACAGCGCGCCGGAGACGAAGGCCTCCTCCTGGTTGAAGCGGGGGAAGAGCTCCGCCATCAGCTCCTCGCCCGCCGGGCTCAGCCGCAGCAGCACCAGCCGCCCGTCCGAGGGGTGCCCGGAGCGCTCCACCAGACCGCGGGACTCCAGCGTCCTGGCCACCCCGGTGAGCGTGCCCTTGGAGATGCCAGCCTCCTCGGCGACGTGACGGGTCTCCAGCTCGCCCCAGATCCACACCACCCAGAGCACCACGAACGAGGTCCAGCTGAGCTGCGCGCTGCGCAGCACCGAGTTCTCCAGGTGCTGGCGCACCGAGGCCGCGGCCCGGTGGATGTTGGCCACCGCGGCCATCCGGGCGCGCAGCAGCGGCACTTGGCCCAGTCTCGCCAGCACGGCGCGTTCGGTCTCCTCGACGGTATGCCTGCCGGTCACCGGTTGTCCCTTCCCCGTTGCGGCGGGCGGGCCCGCCGTGCGCCGTCGTCGGCTGTCGTGGGCCGAATCTAGCGTGCCGACCAGGCCATTTGCATCCGTACGATCTTGGGCGGGGGAGGGACCGAGGGGCGGCGGGGCCGTCCCGGGAGCGGCCCGGGGCGGATCCGCCGCCCGTCGGGGCTCAGCCCTCGCGGGCCGCCGGGACGATGCCCAGCCCGTCCGCGCCGACCTTCACGGCCGACTCGTCCAGCGCCGCCGACACCACCGGCTGCGGCCTGCCGTCCAGGTCCAGCACCGGCACCGCCTCCTTGTACCAGGACTCGATCACGGCGTTGCCCCAGAAGTCCCGCCGGCGGTCGTCGTTGACGTTCCAGCGGTACGTCTCGTGGTCCGGGTCGCCGGTGTAGTAGTCGGAGGTGTAGATCTCCACCCGGTGCCCGTCGGGGTCGCGCAGGTAGAGGTAGAAGGCGTTGGAGACGCCGTGGCGCCCGGGGCCGCGCTCGATGTGGTGCTCGGCGCGCAGCGAGCCGAAGATGTCCGCGGTGCGCAGCACCTGGTGCGCCTCGGGGGCGAACACCCCGACGTGGTGCAGCCGCGGTCCGGCGCCGCTGGTGAAGGCGACGTCGTGCACGGTCTGCTTGCGGTACATCCAGGCGGCGTACATCTCGTGCTCGTCGCCCTCGATGGTCTCCGAGCAGCCGAAGCCCAGCGAGCGGTAGTGCTCGTAGGCGGCCGGGATGTCCGGCACCACGATGTTGAAGTGGTCCAGGCGGGCCACCTCGGCGCCCCGGCGCAGGTCGTAGCGCTGGATCAGCCGCTCGGCCCGGTCGATCGCGTGGAAGAACTCGACCGGGAAGCCGAGCGGGTCCACGACCCGCACCGCGTCCCCGACGCCCAGGGTGCCCGCGCCGGCCGGCACCCGGCGCACCGGGCAGCCCAGGGCGGCGAAGAACTCCTCGGCGCGGTCCAGGTCCCGGGGGGTGCGGACCCGGTAGGCGAGGTGGTCCAGCGCGGGGGCGTCGCCGGTGCGCAGCACCAGGCTGTGGTGGGTGAGCTCGTCGGTGCCGCGCAGGTGGAGCGTGGCGGCGTCCTCGTGCTGGACGTGGAAGCCGAGCATGTCGACCCAGAACCAGCGGGCCCGGGCCAGGTCGGTGACCACGAGCTGGGCGTAGGCGGACCGTACGACGTCCGGCGGTGTGAGCATGTCCGTGACCTCCTTCGTGCGGGTTCAGTGCTGCCCGTCGGCGCCGAAGCGAGGGGTGTGGACCTCGCCGAGCATCACATGAACGATCTTGGACTCGGTGTAGAAGTCGATGCTGTGGGCACCGCCCTCGCGGCCGAGACCGCTGGCCTTCACACCGCCGAACGGCGTGCGCAGGTCGCGGACGTTGTGGGAGTTGATCCAGACCATGCCGGACTCCACCGCGTGGGCGACCCGGTGACCCCGCCTGAGGTCGGACGTCCACACGTAGGCGGCCAGACCGTACTCGGTGGCGTTGGCCAGGTCAACGGCCTCGTGCTCGTCGTCGAAGGGGGCCACCGCGACCACCGGGCCGAAGATCTCCTCCTGGAAGATCCGGGCGTCCCTGGGCACGTCGGCGAAGACGGTCGGCTGGAGGTAGTTGCCCTCGGGCAGGTGGGCGGGGCGGGTGCCGCCGGCCACCAGCCGGGCCTCGGCGCGCCCGGCCTCCACATAGTCCAGCACCCGCCGGTAGTGCGCCGGGTGGACCAGCGCGCCCACCTCGGTGGCCGGGTCGCCCGGCAGCCCCACCCGGACCCGCTCGGCGCGCTCGGCCAGGCGGCGGGTGAACTCCTCGTACAGCGGGCGCTCGACCAGCACCCGGGAGCCGGCCGTGCAGCGCTCGCCGTTCAGCGAGAAGACCCCGAAGACCACCGAGTCCAGCGCGGCCTCCACGTCGGCGTCGGCGAAGACCACCACCGGGGACTTGCCGCCCAGCTCCATGGAGACCGTCTTGAGCCGGTCCGCGGAGCAGCGCACGATGTGCCGGCCGGTGGCGGTGGAGCCGGTGAAGGACAGGATCGGCACGTCCGGGTGGTCGACCAGGGCCTGCCCGGCCTCGGTGCCGATGCCGTGGACGATGTTGACGACGCCGGCCGGCAGGCCCGCCTCGGCGAGGATGTCCGGCCACAGCGAGGCCGACAGCGGGGTCCACTCGGCGGGCTTGAGGACCAGGGTGCAGCCGGAGGCGATGGCGGGGGCCAGCTTCCAGCTCTCCAGCATGAACGGGGTGTTCCACGGGGTGATCAGCCCGGCGACGCCCACCGGGGTGCGCACCACGTAGTTCAGCTGCTGGGTGCCGACCCGGAAGGACTCCTCGCCGAGCGCGACGATCACGTCGGCGAAGTAGCGGAAGTTCTCGGCCGCGCGCCGGGCCTGGCCGCGGGCCTGGGTGATCGGCAGCCCGGTGTCGAAGGACTCGAAGGCCGCGAGCTGCTCCTCGCGGGCCTCCACCGCGTCGGCGATCCGGTTGAGCACGGTGGCCCGTTCGCGGTTGCCGAGCGCGGACCAGGCGGGGAAGGCGGCCCGCGCGGCGGCCACGGCGCGGTCCACGTCGGCGGCGCCGCCCGCGGCGGCGGTGGCGTAGACGGTGTTGGAGACCGGGTCGGCGACCTCGAAGGTGCGGCCGTCGGCGGAGGCGGCGGTGCGCCCGCCGATCCAGTGGTCGATCCGGTCCGGCAGCGCGGCCGGGCGGGCGGGGGAGGCGGCGGGGGCCTCGGCGGTGGTGGTCATCTCGTCTCCTGTGCTGCGGTGGGGGGTCACGGCTGCCGGGTGAGGTCGCCGCCCTGCGCGAGCAGGGCGCGGATCCGGGTGAGGCCGGCCTCGGTGGGGGAGGACAGCGGCGGGCGGACGCGGGCGGAGGCGATCCGGCCCTGCTCGGCGAGCACCCACTTGGCGGGGGCCGGGTTGGTCTCGACGAAGAGCAGGTCCACCAGCGGGTGCAGCCGGTAGTGCAGCTCCCGGGCGCCGGCGTGGTCGCCCTGCTCCCACAGCTCGTACATCCGGGCCACCGCGGCGGGCGCCAGGTTGGCGACCGCGCTGATGAAGCCGGCCCCGCCGAGCGCCAGCAGCGGCAGGCACAGCAGCTCGATGCCGGACCAGACGAGCAGGTCGGGGCCGCAGGCGTGGATCACCCGGGAGAAGTGCTCGAAGTCCTTGGTGGTCTCCTTGACGCCGACGACGTTGTCGAAGTCGGTGAACAGCCGGCGCACCGTCTCCGGGTCGATGTCCACGGCGGTGCGCGAGGGCACGTTGTAGACCACCAGCGGCAGGTCGGGGAACTCCCGGGCCACCGTGGCGTACCAGTCGTAGAGGCCCTCCTGGGTGGGGCGGGCGTAGTAGGGCGTGATCACCAGGGCCGCGTCGGCGCCCAGTTCGGCCGCCGCGGCGGTCAGTTCGAGGGTCTCGTCGAGCTTGGCGGAGCCGGTGCCGGGCAGGAACGGGACCCGGTCGCCGACCTCCTCGGCGACGGTGCGCATCGCGGCGATCCGCTCGGCGGTGCTCTGGGCGCTCGGCTCGCCGGTGGAGCCGCCCAGCGAGATGCCGTGCGAGCCGGAGTCGAGCTGCCAGCGCACCAGGGAGCGCAGCGAGTCGTGGTCGACCGCGCCGTCCTCGGTGAAGGGGGTGACCACGGGGGCCAGGGAGCCGCGGATCGCGGCCGGGTCGCTTCGGAACTTCATCGGTTCTCCGTCGGGGTGGGGCGGGACGGGGGAGCGGGGGTGGTTCAGGAGTCCTGGCGCTGTTCCTCGTAGCGGGCGCGCCAGTGCGGGGCCATCGGGTAGAGGCCGTCGACCGAGGCGCCGGCGTCGACCTGGCGGAGGACGAAGCGCTCCTCGTCCTCCTGCGCGGCGGCGTCGCGGGCGACCTCGGCGGCCAGGGCGGGCGGGATCACCACCACGCCCTCGGCGTCGCCGACCAGCACGTCGCCCGGGCACACCAGGACGCCTCCGCAGGCGACCGGCAGCTGGGAGTCCACCGGCACGTGGCGGCGGCCGAGCACCGCCGCGTGCGGCACCCCGTAGTAGGAGGGCAGGTCCAGGCCGGCGAAGGAGGGGCTGTCGCGCAGCCCGCCGTCGGTGATCACGCCGGCCGCGCCGCGGCGCAGCGCGCGCAGCGCCAGGATGTCGCCGAGGGTGCCGGCGCCGTGGTCGCCGCGGGCCTCGATCACCAGCACCTCGCCGGGCTGGAGCTCCTCGACGGTCCGCTTCTGGGCGTTCATCCCGCCGCCGACGGCGGCGAACACGTCCTCGCGCAGCGGCAGGTAGCGCAGCGTGCGGGCGGTGCCGACCATCCGCAGGTCGGGGCGGGCCGGGCGGACGCCCTCGACGAAGTGGTGGTCGATGCCGCGCTTGCGCAGCTGGGCGGAGAGGGTGGCGGTGGAGACGGTGCGCAGCAGCTCGGCGGTCCGCGCGTCCAGCCCGGGGACCGGCACGGGCTCCCCGGCGGCGTCCTCCGAGGCCTCCCCGGCGGCGTCCCCGGCGGCCGGGGCCGGGCGGGCGGAGCCGTGGGCGGCGCGGCGGACCTCCTCGGTGACGCGCGGCAGCACGCCGTACTCGGTGACGCCCGGCTCCTCGGCGACGACCTCGTTGCGCAGCCGTCCGCCGTCCGCCAGTTCGACCTCGACCACGTCGCCGGGGCGCACCACGGTGGAGCCGGCCGGGGTGCCCACCAGCAGCAGGTCGCCGGGCTCCAGGGTGGTGGAGCGCGAGACGTCGGCGATCAGCAGGTCGATCGGGAACAGCAGCTCCTCGGTGGAGGCGTCCTGGACCAGTTCGCCGTTGACCCAGGTGCGCAGCCGCAGCCGGGCGGGGTCCACGTCGGTGAGCAGGACCGGGCCGACCGGGGTGTAGCCGTCGCGGCCCTTGGCGCGCAGGTTGGAGCCGAGGTCGGCGTGCTTGAGGTCGTAGACGCCGAAGTCGTTGGCGGCGGCGTAGCCGGCCACGTGGGAGAGCGCCTCCTCGCGGCCGACCCGGTGCGCCCGGCGGCCGATGACGACGGCGATCTCGCCCTCGAAGGCGAGCAGTTCGCAGTTCGCGGGCCGGACCACCGGCCGGCCGTCCCAGGACAGCGAGGAGGGCGGCTTCAGGAAGTAGGAGGGGACCTCGGGGGTGCGGCCGCGTTCGGCGGCGCGGCTGCGGTAGTTGAGATGGACCGCGACGATCTTTCCCGGTGCGAGGCCGAGGGGGTGCGCCATGTTGCCCTCCATAATCGTATACGCAATCATGCACGATAGCGGAGCGAAGAAGAGCTGACCATGGTCTATCCGATACGACTTCGTACATGATCTGCTGGCGCAAGCACCCCTCGGCGGGAGTCCGGCGAGCAGGGGCGCGTGCCGTACTATCAAAAATCGTATGCGAAAACAGGGAGAGGTGTACCGGGCATGAGAGAGCTGACCGGCCTGGCCGTACGGATCGTCACGCCGTCCGACGTCGGCCGCCAGGCCGTGGACGGCGCGCCCGCGGTGCTGCTGCTGCACGGCTTCGCCTCGGACGGCGAGCGCGACTGGATCGCACCGGGCACCGCCGCCGAACTCGCCGCCGCCGGACGCACGGTGCTGGTGCCCGACCTGCCCGGCCACGGCGCCTCCCCGGCGCCCGAGGACCCGGCCGAGGCCGGCGCCACCGCACTGGTGACCAGGCTGCTGGCCGCGCTGGACGCCGCCGGGGTGGCCGGGTTCGACGTGGTCGGCTACTCCCTGGGCGCCCGGCTGGCCTGGGAGTTCCCGGCCGTGGCCGGCGAGCGGGTGGGCCGGGTGGTGCTCGGCGGGCTGAGCCCGGCCGACCCCTTCGCGGCGCTCGACACGCAGGCCCTGCACCGCGCGGTGGCCGACGGCACCGAGCCCGCCGACCCGCTCACCGCGATGGTCGCCGGCCTGGTCCGCACGCACGGCGAACGCGCCGCCGGACTCGCCCGTCTGGTCGAGGGCCTGGCCAGGACCCCCTTCGCGCCCGGGAGTTGGGCCCGCGCGGCGGCGCCCCTGGTGGTGGTCGGCGCGGACGACGCGATGACCCGGGGCATCGACGGTATCGTTGCTTCCCTTGACGGGGCGGAGCTGGTCACCGTTCCCGGAGACCACCTCGGCGCTCTGACGGGGACCGCCTTCCGTGACACCGTGCGGAAGGCGTTGGAACGTTGACAGCCCCGGGCGCGCGGGCCGCGCTGCGGCCCGCGACGGGGGCGGGCAGCGCGGCGAGGAGAAGTGAGGGAAGGGCGTTGGGTTCCGCGAAGGAACAGTCCGGGGCCGCCGGCTCCAAGACGGCGGCTCCGAAGCGGGCCGCCTCGAAAAAGACCGCATCCGAAGAGGCGGCTTCGAAACGGGCGGCCTCGAAGGCGGCCGGCTCGAAGGCCGAGCAGAGCTACGAGTTGCTCCGCGCGCGCATCCTCGACGGCACGTACGGCCCCGGCTACCGGCTGGTGATCAACCAGCTGGCGCAGGAGGCCGGGGTCAGCACCATCCCGCTGCGCGAGGCGCTGCGCCGCCTCCAGTCGGACGGCCTGGTCGAGGTGGTGCGCAACATCGGCGCCCGGGTGGCGGTCTTCGAGGCCGTGCAGGTCGAGCACTCCCTGCAGATCCTGGCGAGGCTGGAGGGGTACGCGACGGCCGTCAGCGCACCGCTGCTGACGGCGGACCAGATCGCGGCCTCGCGCGAGATCAACCAGCGGATGGTGGCCGCGCTGGAGGGGTTCGACCCGGCCGCGTTCACCGCGCTCAACCGCACCTTCCACTTCTCGATCTACCAGCACTGCCCGGACCCGCACCTGCGCTCCCTGCTGGAGGCGGAGTGGGCGCGGCTGGACCACATGCGCCGCTCCACCTTCACCTACGTGCCGGGCCGGGCGCGGCTCTCGGTGGTGGAGCACGAGAACATCCTCGACCTGATCGAGCAGGGCGCGGACGCGGCCGAGATCGAGCGGGTCGCCTGCGCCCACAAGACGGCCACCGCCGAGGCGCTGCACCAGGCCAAGTCCGGTAGCTGACAAGGCCGTCGCACGAGGAGGGGGCGGGGAGCCACCGGCTCCCCGCCCCCTGCGCCGTCCGGGTCAGACCAGCAGCTGGCCGCCGTCCACCTGGACCACCGCGCCGGTGATGTGCCGGGCCTGGTCGGAGGCGAGGAAGAGCACCAGCGGCGTCAGGTCGGCGGTCTCGGCGATCCGTCCCAGCGGGATGCGGGCCTCCCAGGCGGCGCGGGCCGCCGCGTCGTCCATCAGCGGGGCGGTCATCGGGGTGTGGACGGGGCCCGGGGCCACGCCGTTGACCCGGATGCCGTGGCCGGCCAGCTCCAGGGCCGCGGTGCGGGTCAGCGCGTCCACGGCGGCCTTGGTGGCCTCGTAGTGGCCGAGCCCCGGGGTGGGCTGGCGGGCCCCGATGGAGCTGATGTTGACGATGGCCCGGCCCCGGCCGGAGTCGGCCATCTGCCGTCCGACCACCTGGGTGACGTGGAAGGTGCCGCGCAGGTTGACCGAGAGCACCAGGTCGAAGACCTCCGCCGGCAGGTCGATCAGTGGCCCGCCGCCGCCCGCCAGCCCGGCGTTGTTGACCAGCACCTCGACCGGGCCGAAGCGGTCGGCGGCCTCGGCCACCGCCGCGACCACGGAGGCCCGGTCGGCGACGTCCATGGTGACGGCCAGCGCCGCCGCGCCGATGCCCGCCGCCACCCGCCGTGCCGCCGCCCCGTCCAGGTCGGCGACCACCACGCGGTCGCCGGCCGCGGCGAAGGCCTCGGCGACCGCGCGGCCGATCCCGCTGCCGGCCCCGGTGACCAGGACCACGCGCCCGGTGCTCACCGGGCCTCCGCGATGATGATCCGCGGGCTGCCGGGCAGCGCGCGGGTCTCCACCGGCTCCCAGCCGGCCTCGCGCAGCCAGCCGCGCACCTCGTCCTCGGGGTAGACCACGGTGCCGTCGATCACCAGGTACTCGCCGGCGTGCAGGGCGTCGATGGTGCGCTGGTGCTCGTCGGAGTCCAGGAAGAAGTCGAGCAGCACCAGGGTCGCGCCCTCGGCCGCCGCCTGGCGGGCCCGGCGGACGATGGCGCGGTTCTGCTCGGCGTCGAAGCGGTGCACCACGTGCTCCAGCAGCACCAGGTCGAAGCCGCCGGGCACCTCGCCCGCGGTCGCGTCGCCCTCGGCGATCTCCACCCGGTCCGCGACCCCGGCCGCCTCCAGGACGCCGCGGGCGTGCCCGACCAGCTCCCCGGCGGACAGGAAGGTGCCGGTGAGCCCGGGCGCCGAGGCCAGCGCCTCGGCCAGGAACGAGCCGGACAGCCCGCCGAGGTCCAGCACCCGCCGGTAGCGGGTGAAGTCGAAGTGCTCGGCCAGCTGCCGGGCGTGCAGCGCGTTGTAGGTCATCACGCCGGCCAGGAAGGCGGGCATCCGGTCGCCGGAGAGGTCGAGGGCGGCCGGTTCGGCGGTGCGGCTGGTCTCGCCGAAGCCCAGCCAGTGGCCGTAGCTGATCGAGTCGAGGAAGCCGAGGAAGGGGCGCAGGTCGACGCCGGTGCCGGTGCCGGCGAGGTAGGTGGCGGTCGCGGGGGAGTTGGCGTACCGTCCTTCGACCCGCTCCAGCAGGCCGAGGCCGGCCATCGCGTCGGCGAGGATGCGGCCGGTGCGCTCCGGCAGCCCGGTGCGGGCGGCGATGCCGGGAACGTCCAGCGGGCCGTCGGCCAGCGCGGCGAACAGGTCCGCGTCGGCGGCGGCGAACAGCTGCTTGGCGGCCATGTATCCGATGGCCGTCCCGATGATGGGGGTCGGGTCGGCCGCCGGCGGGGAGTCCGGGTGCAGGGACATCGCATGCCTCCTTGACGAAAAGAATATGCTGGATGCTATACGATTCGGGGGTCGGCGGCCAGGGCCGTACGGCATCCCATCCGAGGAGGTTGGCGTGGATTTCTCGCAGACGGTGTCCCCCGACGGTGCGGCGGCGGACGGCGGGGGAGCGGACGGCACGGCCCCCGGCACCGCGGCCGCGGTGCCGCGCCGCCGGCTCGGCGCCCGCGGCCCCGAGGTGCCCGTGCTCGGGCTCGGCTCCTGGAACACCTGGGACCGGATGACCACCGAGGAGGCCGCCGAGCTGGTGCACCGGGCGGTGGCGCACGGGGTCCACCTGTTCGACGTCGCGCACTACAACTTCGGCCCGCACGCCGAGAACGCCGTCACCGACATCCTGTTCGGCGAGGCGGTGCGCGGGGCGGGCCTGAAGCGCTCCGACTACCTGCTCTGCGGCAAGCTGTGGCTCTGGGACTACCCGGCCGCCTCCTTCGCCGGGCAGACCGACGTCTCGCTGGAACGGATCGGCACCGACCGGGCGGACCTCATGGTCGCCGGCGACTACGTCGGCGAGCTGGACGTGGCCGCCGTGGTCACCGACGTGGCCGAGCTGATCAGGGCGGGGCGCTTCGACGCCTGGGGCGTCAACAACTGGTCCGCGCGGGCCCTCGGCGAGGCCGTGCGCTTCGCCCGCGCCGAGGGCATGCCCGAACCCGTCTTCGCCCAGCTCAAGTACAGCCTGGCGCGCCGCTCGGTGCCCGAGGGCGAACCGTACGGCCGGCTGTTCGCCGACGGCCTCGGGCTACAGGCCTCGGACGTCTTCGAGGGCGGCATCCTGGCGGGCCGGCTGCACCCGCAGCGCAAGATCGGCGCCGACCCGGGCGGCATCCGGGAGGCGATCCGCGCCAGCCACCCCGAGGTGCTGCGGATCGCCCAGGGCTTCGGCGCCACCGCCGCCCAGCTCGCGGTGGCGTTCTGCCTCACCCACCCGGCCGCCGCCGGCGTGCTGTTCGGCGCCAGCAGCGCCGCCCAGTTCGAGAGCAACCTGGGAGCGCTGGACCTGCTGGCCCGGCACGGCGACGAACTGCGCGCCGCGGTGGAGCACCTGTGGCTGGACCGCGACGTGGTCGCCCCCGGCGCCTCCTGGGGCACCGACGTCCCCGCCTGACACGCCGAGGGCGCGCCCCGGACCCCGCACGCGGCGGGGCCCGGGGCGCGCCGCGTGCGGCGGCCGGCCCGGCGTCAGGCCTCGTGCACCACCGTCCCGTCGACCACCGTCATGACCACCGGCACCTCGGGCAGCGCCGCCGGCTCGACCCCGCGCAGGTCGGCGCCCAGCACGCACAGGTCGGCGACCTTGCCCGCCTCCAGGGTGCCCTTCCACGCCTCCGCCCCGTCCTGCCGGGCCGGGGCCGCCGTGCAGGCGTACAGCGCCTCGGCCAGCGCGATCCGCTGCCCGGGGCCGTGGACGGTGCCGTCCACCCCGGCCCTGGTGACGGCGGCGGCCACCGACGCCCGCCAGTCCGGCGCCAGCACCGGCGCGTCGCTGCTCAGGCACAGCCGCACCCCGGCGGCCAGC
>NZ_MSJQ01000142.1 GCF_014596515.1 Streptomyces sp. CBMA156 | reverse complement strand
CCCTCGGCGGCCGGGTCCACCAGCAGGCCGAGCCGCGGCGCGGGGGCGCCGGTCGGGCCCGGCTGGACGGTGCCGCAGACCAGCCAGGTGCCGCCGGCCAGGTCGGCGGCGGGCGGCAGCCCGTCCGGGGCGCCGACGATCCCGACCGGGGTACCGCGCGGCGCGTCCGCGATCGACGCCCGGCTCACCTGCCGCACCGTCATCCGGTCGCCGGCCAGCAGCCTGGCGCTGGTGTCGTTCAGCACCGGATGCAGCTGCCCGCCGACGGACAGGTACCTGGCGCCGGTCTCCTCGACCACCACCAGCGTGCCGGGCTTGGCCCAGCCCTCGCCGCCGCCGGGCCTGATCACCCCGTACACCGTGACGCCCAGCCCGATCAGCACCCCCACCGCCAGGCCCGTCATGGTGCCCCGGGTGGTCCGCCCGGTGGGAGTGTCCGGCGCGTCGGGCTCCGCCCGCAGCATGCCCGAGGCCACCCTGCTCATCACGAACAGGTGTGCCTGCACCTGGTCGCGTCGGGACTGCATCCAGTTCCTCCCCGGTTCCTCGCGGACGCGCGCGCCGCTTCGCGGCCGCACCGCTGCGCGCGCCCACTACGGACCTACGGCCCGCGCCACCGGCCCGGTTCACCGGCCGGGAACGCGCCCCGGCGGACCGCCGCGGACGGGACGGGCGGGGCGCAGGCGAACCACGCGTACTGGACGCCATCGCCCGGATGCCTCAGGGTGAGACCGGCGCCCGGCGCCCGGCCGGGCGCACCGAGGCCCCGCCGGACCCCGTCGCCGTCGCAGTCCGTCCCACCCCCGTCATCCGCGGCGGCGCCGCGCAGTGGCACCCGCGGGAGGCCTCGCCGAGGCTGGGACGGGGCTCCCGCCTCAGATGGGTACGGTGCCGATGTTCGATACGAGCTTTGCGTTCCCGCGTTCGCTGGAGGAGCCCGTCGCCGGTGCCGGGGGCCGGGTCGCCGTGATCGGGGCGGGCATCGCCGGCCTGGTGTGCGCGTACGAGCTGCAGCGCCGCGGGTTCGACGTCGTCGTGTACGAACGGGCCAACCGGCCGGGCGGGCGGGTGCGCACCCACCGGTTCTGGGACGGCACCCACGTGGACCTCGGCGCCATGCGCATCCCCGGCAACCACCACTGCGTGCTGCACTACGTCTCCCGGTTCCGGCTGGCGACCCGCCCGTTCGTCAACGCCAACCCGCGCGCCTACTACCACCTGCGCGGCCGCCGGGTCCGGGTGCAGGACGTGGCCGCGCTGTTCCCCGCGTACGAGCTGCGTCCTGCCGAGCGGCAGCCCCCGGCCCCGGTGCTGGACCAGCTGCTCGGCTCGGTGTGGTCCACCCTGACCCTCGAACAGCAGCGCCGCACCCTGGAGGGCCACTGGGACGACCCCGCGCTGGAGCGGGCGGCCTCGGTGTCGCTGTGGCAGTTCGTCCACGAGCACCTGTCGCAGGACGCCTGGGACCTCTTCGGCCACGCCAGCGGCCTCGCCCACTACGAGCAGTCCTCGCTGCTGGAGGTGCTGGTCGACTACTTCGGCCTGTTCCACCACGGTCAGGTCGAGCTGGTGGACGGGCTGGACGCGCTGGTCCATGCCTTCGTCGCCGCGCTGCGCCCCGGCACGCTCCGGCTCTCCACCCAGGTCGACGAACTGGCGCTGACCGCGGACGGCGTCCGGCTGCACGGCCGGCGGATCGGCGCCCGGCTGCACGAGGACGTCGACTACGTGGTGTGCTGCGTCCCGGCGCCCGCGCTGGACCGGATCACCGTCACCCCGGGCCTGCCGCACGCCCAGCGGCACGCCGTCCGCGGCATCAGCTACGCGAGCAGCAGCAAGACCGTCCTGCACCTCACCCGGCGCCGCTGGGAGCTGGAGGACGGCGTCCACGGCGGCGGCAGCTTCACCGACCTGCCGATCCAGCAGTGCTGGTACCCGTCCGACAACGCGGTGCGCGGCGAGGACGGGGTCAACGGCAGCGCGGGCCCGCGCTGGACCGCGCGCGACCCGCTGCGCTCGGCCGAGCCGACGGCCCTGCTCGGCGCGTACCTGTGGGGCGCCAACGCCCGCCGCTTCGCCGCGCTGGAGACGGCCGACCGGGACACGCTGGTGCTGGACTGTCTGGAACGGCTCCACCCGGGTATCACCGGGGACGTGGACGACATCGTGCACTGCAACTGGGACGTGCAGACCGGCATGGGCGGCGGCGCCTTCGCCCATCTGACGCCCGGCGAGCACACCCGCTACCTGGGCGTGCTCGGTTCCCCGTACCCGGCGGAGCGCCCGCGGGTCTTCTTCGCCGGCGAGCACCTGTCCGGCGCCCACGCCTGGTGCCAGGGCGCGGCGCAGTCCGCCCTGAGCGCGGTCGGCGCGGTGCTTGACCGGGCCGGGCACCCCCGGGTCACCACCCGGGTGGGGGCGGTGTGACGGGCACCGGGGCCGGAGCGGAGCTGGGCCGGGCCGAGCTGCTGGCACCGTTCCGCCCCGGCCGCAGCGAGCAGATCGGCATCGAGGTCGAGTGCGGCCTGGTCGACCCGGCCACCGGGCTGGCCGCCCGCTACTCCGGCGAGCGCGGCGTGCTGGCCGTCCTGGAGGCGGTGCTGGAGAGGTGGGGCGGCGAGCGGCAGGAGGACGCCAGGCGGCTGACCGGCGTCCTGCTCCCGGACGGCAGCCAGATCACCCTGGAGCACGGCGGCCAGATCGAGTACTCCTCGGCACCCGTCCCCTCGGTGGCCAGGGCGGTGGACGACATGCGTGCCGCCCTGGAGCGACTCGCCGAGCTGGTCGGCCGGTTCGGCCTGGCCCTGCTGCCCGGCGCCAACCTGCCCTTCGACCGGCTGGCCGACGTGCGGTGGGTGCCGATGACCCGCGGCGCCATCATGCGGGACTACTTCGCCGGGCTGGGCGAGCCCGGCGGCCGGGCCCGGTACGTGATGGCGCTGTCGCTGTCCACCCAGGTCACCCTGGACCACCTCTCCCCCGAGGACCTCGCGCGGAAGCTGCGGATGCAGATGGCCGCCGCCCCCGTGGTCTCCGCACTGCTCGTCAACTCACCGATCCAAGAAGGCAGTTCGAGCAGTGGTCTGCTGTCCCACCGGTGCTGGGCCTGGCTCCGGATGGACCCGCGCAGGGGCGGGGTGCTGCCGCCCGCGCTGCGCCCCGGCGTCACCGCCGAGGAGATCACCGACTGGGCGCTCGGCCTCCCGCTGATCCACTACCGCACCCCGGACGGCCGCTACCACCGGGCGCCCGACCGCCCCTTCGCCGAGCTGCTCCGGCACGGCTACCCGGACGGCTCGCGGCCGACCCCGGCGCACTGGGCCGCCCACCTCAACCAGATCTGGACCAACACCAGGGTCCGCGGCACCCTGGAGCTGCGCGCCTCCGACGGTCCGCCGTACCCGTTCATCCCGGCCGTCCCCGCGCTCTGGGCCGGGCTCACCTACCACCCCGGATCCCGGGACGCCGCCTGGGAGCTGCTCGGCCGCCACACCCTGTACGACCACCGGGCGGCGCTCGCCGAGCTGCCCGCCCTCGGGCTCGCCACCCGCCTGGGCGGCGAGCCGGTCCGGCCGCTGGCCGCCGAGCTGCTCCGGCTGGCCAGGGCCGGTCTGGCCGCCCGGGTGGCGGCGGGCCTCGAACCGCCGCACGTCCTCGGGTACCTGGACCCGCTGGACGAGATCGTCGCCACCGGGCGGACCTTCGCCGAGCAGTGCCGCGAGCGCTGGCACGGCGACCTGCGCCACGACCCGGCCCGCTACGTCGCCGCGTACCGGGTCTGAGCCCGCGGACCGGCCGGGAGCCGCCCGCGCGTCAGCAGACCGTCAGCGCGGTGTCAGCAGTCCGTCAATCCGGGCTCCGGCGGGCGCGGGGCGGCGGAAGCTGGACGGACCGCACCTGCACGCACCGCAGGTCGTCCCGGAGGTGATCCGCTTGTCCGTCCTCGCCGCGTTCCATTCCGCCGTCCCCGACGTGCGCCGCCACGGCCACGACCTGCGCACCGCGTGCGCGCGGGTGCTGGACCGCCTGGCCGCCAGCCCGCTCGACAGCCCGGTGCTCGGCGCCATCGGCACACCCCGCCCGGCCGGTCGGCCGGGCGGGGTGCCGGCCGGGCTGCGGGCCCACTGGCACCCCGTGACCAGGGAGGACGGCCGCACCGCCCTCGAAGCGGAGTGGCAACCGGAGCGCTGACTCCGCGAACGCCCCGACCCGTCCCGCACCCGCCGGACGCGGACGGCCGTTCGGCCCAGCGCTCCCCCGGGCGACGGCGGGCCGGAGCCGGAGCGCGCGCCTATGGTGGGCGAATGACCGACCGTCGGACCGCTCGGCCCGCTCGGACCGCCGTCGCCCGGGCGGGCCACCTCGTCGCCGCCGCCGCCTTCGCCGTCTGCATGGCCGGCACCACCCTGCCCACCCCGCTCTACGGGCTGTACCAGGAGAAGATCGGCTTCTCCGAGCTCACGGTGACGGTCGTGTTCGCGGTGTACGCCTTCGGCGTCATCGGCGTCCTGCTGCTGGTCGGCAACGTCTCCGACTCCGTCGGCCGCCGGCCCGTCCTGCTCTGCGGGCTGGCCTGCTCCGCCGCCAGCGCCGTCGTCTTCCTGGCTGCCGACAGCGTCGCCCTGCTCTGCCTGGGCCGGCTGCTGTCCGGACTGTCGGCGGGCCTGTTCACCGGCACCGGGACGGCGTACGTGCTGGAACTCGCCCCGCCCGGGCAGCGGGCCCGCGCGAGCTTCGTCGCGACCGCCGCCAACATGGGCGGGCTCGGCTGCGGACCGCTGCTGTCGGGCGTGCTCTCGCAGTACGCGCCGCACCCGCTGGTGCTGCCGTTCGCCGTACACCTGGGGCTGCTCGCCGTCTCGTTCGCGCTCACCCGGCTGCTGCCGGAGACCGTCGCCGGGGCCCGTCCGCTGCGCACGGCCAGACCCGTCCGGCCCTCCCTGCCGCCGGAGGTCCGCCGGGTGTTCGTGCCGGCCGGAGTCGCCGCCTTCGCGGGCTTCTCCCTGCTGGGCCTGTTCACCTCGGTCAGCCCGGCCTTCCTCGCCGTCGACCTGGGCGTCCACAACCGCGCGGTGGTCGGCCTGGTGGTCTTCACCGCGTTCTTCGCCTCCACCCTCGGCCAGCTCCTGGTGCCCAGACTCGGCACCGCCAGGGCGATCCCGCTGGGCTGCCTGGTGCTGATCGCCGGTATGGCCCTGCTGGCCTCCTCGCTCGCCTGGGAGGTCCTGCCGCCGCTGGTGCTCAGTGCCCTGGCGGGCGGCGCCGGGCAGGGCATGGGCCTGCGCGGGGCGGTGGGCGAGGTGGCCGCGGCCGCTCCCGCCGAGCACCGCGGCGGCGCGCTCTCGGCGCTCTTCGTGGTCGCCTACTTCGGCATCTCGATCCCGGTCATCGGGGTGGGCCTGCTCACCGGCCCGCTCGGACTGGCCCACGCCGGCCTGGTCTTCGCCGGCTGCATGGCCGTGCTCGCCGCCGCCTCCGGGGTCTACCTGCTGCGCCAGGCGCGCGCCCTGACCTGAGCGCCGCGCTCCGTCCGCACGCGCCCCCCGGGTCCGCCCGCACGCCCGCACGCGGTTGCCGCCGGGGCCGGGTGCCGATAGACACGGTCACAGCACCGCCCTTGACGGCACTGGGCGCGACAGCACTGGGCGTGACATCCGGAGGTCCCCGCCATGAGCGTGACGAATCGGTACCGGGACGCCTGGGAGGGCTTCTGGCGCGACGCGCCCGAGGAGCCGGGCTCGGTGATCTGGGACGCGGCGCCGGCCCTCAGCGCCGAGCGCCACCTGACACTGTTCCGCCCCCACCTGGCCGACCCCACGCTGCCCGTCGTCGACCTGGGCTGCGGCAACGGCACCCAGACCCGCTTCCTCGCCGAGCGCTTCCCCCTCGTCCTCGGGGTCGACCTGTCCGCCGCCGCCCTCGACCGCGCCCGGCGCGGCGACCCGGCCGGGCGGGCCGAGTTCACCCGGTTGGACGCCACCGACGCCGCGGCCGTCCGGGCCCTCCACCACCGCCTCGGCGACGCCAACGTGTACGTGCGCGGGGTGATCCACCAGAGCGATCCGGCCGACCGGCCGGCGGTGGCCGAGGCCGTCGCCACCCTGCTCGGGGTCCGCGGCCGGGCCTTCGTGTTCGAGCTCTCCGAGGCGGCCAAGGAGGTCCTGACCGGCCTGGCCCGCGGCGCGGACGGACCGCCGCCGAAGCTGCGCCCGGTGTTCTCCCACGGGCTGACCCCCGCCGAGGTGGCCGACGCGGCCTTCCCCGAGTTGTTCCGCGCCGCCGGCCTGACCGTCCTCGCCACCGGCGACCTGCCGCTGGCCACCACGGAGACCGCCCCCGACGGCACCCGGATCGACCTGCCCGCGCACTGGCTGGTGGCAGGCCCGGCCTGAACCCGGCGCCACACACGCCGACCCGGCTGACGCCACGTCGGTTTCCGGCCATCCTCCCGGCCCCGCCCCTTCCGGGCGGGCGGCACCGGCGAGCCCGCCGTGCCCGGTCACCGCTGGTCAGGCCCGCACCCCCGACGCACCCCAAATCCCCTTCACCGCAGGGTTTCTGGCGCATTCCCGGGCCGGAGCAACGACGGTGGTCGAACGATCGGACCCGTCGTGTTTTGCTGGACCGCGCCCGACACAGGAGTCTGATACATGGGATCCTCCACGGCCGAGGAATCGTCCGTCCCCGCGGAGTCCGGCCCACCCGCGACACCGGCCCCGGCCACGACACCGGCCACGACCTCGGGCCAAGCCCCGGCCCCGGCCCCGGAGTCCGTGCCGCTGCGCCGGAACCGCCCCCTGCTGCTGCTGGTCACGGAGCAGATGACGAGTTCGGTGGGGCGCCAGGTCACCGCGCTGGCGCTGCCGCTGCTGGCCATCGCCCATCTGCACGCGGGCCCGCTGGGCTGCTCGGCGCTGATGGCGATGGCCTACCTGCCCGGCGTCCTGCTCAGCCCGCTGATCGGCGTCGCCGTCGACCGGGCCCGGCTGCGGCGGATGCTGGTGGCCGTCTCCTGGTTGCAGGTCCCCGCCGTCGGCAGCGTGCCGCTCGCGGCCGCGCTGGACGGTCTGACCTGGCCGCACTTGTTCGCCGCGGCGGCCGCCTCCGGGGCGCTGAGTTCCTCCCAGAGCATCGCGCTGCAGTCCTGCCTGCCCCGCGTGGTGCCCACCAGACGCCTGCTGCCGGCCAACTCCTCGCTCACCGGCGCCAGGACCGTCGGCCTGATCGGCGGACCGGCGCTCGGCGGCATCCTGATCGGCGTGATCGACCCGGCTCCGGCACTGCTGGTCGAGTGCGCCGCCTACCTCGTCGGCGGGGCCCTGTTCCTCGCGCTTCCGGCCGCGCTGAACCGGCCGGCGCAGGAGCCTGGCGGCGGTGCGCGGTCCCGCGTCGAGGCCCTGCGGGAGGGCCTCGCGGTCATCCGGCGCGAGACCCCGCTGCGCCGCCAGGCCCTCGCCGCGGCCGGGCTCAACCTGGGCGGCGGGGCCGGCGGCGGCCTGTTCGTCCTGTACGCCGACCGGGAGCTGCACCTGCTCCCGTGGCAGCTCGGCGCGGTCTACGCCGGGTACGCCGTCGGCATGGGCACCGGTGTGCTCGTCGCGACCTCCGTCACCCGGGCGCTGGGGATGGCCCGGGCCATCCGGCTGTGCGCCGTGGGCGCGGGGGCCGCCCTCTTCCTCATCCCCGCGGCCTCCCTCGGGGCGGCCTTCCCGGTACTCGTCCTGTACCAGCTGCTGTTCGGGCTGCTGGCGACGGTGTGGTCGATCGCCATGACCACCGGACGTCAGCTGGTCACCCCCGCCCACCTGCTGGGCCGCGTCAACGCCTTCCTCCAGGCCGTCCTGACCGCCACCCTGCCCGTCGGCGCCTTCGTCGGCGGGTGGCTCGCCTCCCGGGTCGGCATCGTGCCGGTGCTGGTCGGTGCGGCGGCCGTCGCCCTGGCGGGCGCGAGCAGCCTCTGGTTCCCGCGCGACATGCTCGCCGGGATCGAGCGGGCCGCGCAGCCGTCCTGAGGCCCGGGGCCGGGGAACGGTCGTTCCGGTAGTGAGAACGGCCGTTCCCGGAACGGGGGTTCTCAGGCCCGGCCGAGGACCCGGTCGACGGTGATCTCGATGACCACCCGGTCCGGGTTGACCCGCGGCTCCCGGTAGCGCTCGGCGTAGCGGCGCTCCGCCTCGGCGACCTGCCCGGGCTCGTCGCGGACGACCGCCACGCCCTCCAGCGTCGACCAGCGCGCCCGGTCCACCTGGCAGACGGCGACCCGCTGGCCCTGGGGCCCGGCCTCGGCGACGTTGCGGGCCTTGCGACTGGTGCGGCTGGTGATGACCCGGGCGGTGCCCGTCTCCGGCTGGTACGTCACGCCGACCGGCACCACGTGCGGAGTGCCGTCCGGGCGGGTGGTGGTCAGCGTGGAGATGTGCCGCTCCTGCCAGAAGGAGAGGAAGGAGTCGTCGAGGTCGCGCGGGTCGTGGGCCATGACCGGGATGGTACGGCCCCGGGGGAACAGTCGTTCCCCCGGGGCGTACGGGCGGGCGTCAGTGCCCGCGGGCGATCCACTCCGGCAGCGCCGGGGCCTCGGCGCCGATGGTGGTCGGGTCGCCGTGGCCGGTGCGCACCACGGTCTCGACCGGGAGCGTCAGCAGCCGCTCGCGGATCGAGTCGATGATGGTCGGGAAGTGCGAGAACGACCGGCCGGTGGCACCCGGGCCGCCGTGGAACAGGGTGTCGCCGGTGAACACGGTGCCCAGCGCGGGCGCGTACAGGCAGACCGCGCCGGGCGCGTGGCCCGGGGTGTGCAGCACGGTCAGCTCGACGCCGGCCACCTCGATCCGCTGACCGTCGGCCAGCTCGCCGTCCGGGAGCCGCTCGGGGTGGGTGAGCTTCCAGAGCGGCAGGTCGTCGGGGTGCAGCAGGATCGGCGCACCGGTGCGGGCGGCGAGGGCCGGGGCCGCGTCGATGTGGTCGTTGTGCGCGTGGGTGGAGACGATCGCCACCAGCCGGCGCCCGCCGAGCGCGGCCTCGATGGCCTCGGCGTCGTGCGCGGCGTCGATCACCACCGCCTCCTCGTCGTTCCCGACGATCCAGACGTTGTTCTCCACCTCCCAGCTGCCGCCGTCGAGTTCGAAGGTCCCGGCGGTGACCAGCCGGTCGACGCGCCCGCTCACAGGACCACCACCGAACGGAGGACGTCGCCGTGGTGCATGCGCTCGAAGGCCTGCTCCACCTGGTCGAGCTCGATGGTCTCGGTGACGAAGGCGCCGAGGTCCAGGCGGCCCTGGCGGTAGAGGTCGATCAGCATCGGGAAGTCCCGCGAGGGCAGGCAGTCGCCGTACCAGGAGGACTTCAGCGCGCCGCCGCGGCCGAAGACGTCGAGCAGCGGCAGCTCCAGGGTCATCTCCGGGGTCGGCACGCCGACCAGGACGACGGTGCCGGCCAGGTCGCGGGCGTAGAAGGCCTGCTTGTAGGTCTCCGGCCGGCCGACCGCCTCGACCACCACGTCCGCGCCGTTGCCGCCGGTCAGCTCGCGGATCGCCTCGACCGCGTCGGTGGTGCGGGAGTTGACGGTGTGGGTGGCGCCCAGCTTGCGGGCGGTCTCCAGCTTGCGGTCGTCGATGTCCACCGCGATGACCTTCGACGCGCCCGCCAGCCGGGAGCCCATCACGGCCGCGCCGCCGACGCCGCCGCAGCCGATGACGGCGACCGAGTCGCCCCGGCCGACGTTGCCGGTGTTGATCGCGGCGCCGAGGCCCGCCATCACACCGCAGCCCAGCAGGCCCGCGACGGCCGGCTCGGCGGCCGGGTCCACCTTGGTGCACTGGCCGGCCGCGACCAGGGTCTTCTCGGCGAACGCGCCGATGCCCAGCGCCGGGGACAGCTCGGTGCCGTCCAGCAGCGTCATCTTCTGCTTGGCGTTGTGGGTGGCGAAGCAGTACTGCGGGCGGCCCCGCTTGCACGCGCGGCACTGACCGCACACCGCACGCCAGTTGAGGACCACGAAGTCGCCGGGCTCGACCTCGGTGACGCCCTCGCCGACCGACTCCACGATGCCCGCGGCCTCGTGGCCGAGCAGGAACGGGAACTCGTCGTTGATGCCGCCCTCCCGGTAGTGGAGGTCGGTGTGACAGACGCCGCAGGCCTGGATCCGGACCACCGCCTCACCCGGGCCGGGGTCGGGCACCACGATCGTGGTCACCTCCACGGGCGCGCCCTTGGCGCGCGCGATCACTGCCTTGACCTGCTGGGGCATCCGATTCCACCTCCGTCTGCCGGTGCGGCTCTGCACCCGGCGTGACCTGCGAAGAAAAACTGCGAGAAGACCTGCCCACGAAGCGTAACGCCCACCCGGCCGGCCACCGGCGGAGCCCCGTGGGGCGCCCGTCCCGATCCGGTGTGATACGGCGCGCCACACCTGCCACCGGCAGATCCGCCCCCCTGTGACGGGCTCACGAAGCCTCCTGTGGCAAGTGCCACCCGAGTACCCGTCGAGGGCCCGGAGACAGCCGGGCGCGATGGTGGCGACAGGGGCGCACAGGTGGCGCTGAGCGCCCGTCAGTGCGCCTCGAAGTGCCCGGAAAGCACCGGCGTTGGCTGGAAGTGCCGCAGACGGGCGCCCCGCCGCCCACGTACGGTCGTAGCAGAGACGGTCCACGCGACCACGCTCAGCACACCCGCCCCATCAGACGGCGCGCGACCGTGCGCCGTCCGCGCCGGGTGCGTACCGACCGTGCGCCCCCGCACATTTCGCGCCATTTCCCGTAGGAGCCCGACCGACCCCCGGCCCGTGTCGAGCCGCCAGCCGGCCGCATCACCCGTCCCCCCGCACCATCCCCGGATCCACCCCCCGTCGGGCCGCGCCCCGCGGCCCACCGCCCTGGAGTCTGGAGTACGGATGTCCACCGAGAACAGTGCGACCAGTGCCGGCACCGCCCCGCTCCCCCCGCTGCACTGCATGCGCAAGCTCGAACCCGGCCCGCCCCGCCTGGCCGCGCTGCCCACCGGCACCCCGGTCTGGCTGGTCAGCCGGCACGCCGACGTGCGGCAGGTGCTGACCGACCCGCGCCTGGGCCGCGCCCCGCTCTACGCGCCGGACGCCCCGCCGGTCACGGTCACGCCCAACATCCTCGACGACCCGCAGAGCATGCTGAACATCGACGGCACCGAGCACCAGCGGCTGCGCCGCACCGTGCAGCGGGCCTTCACCCCGCGCGCGATCGAGCGCTGGCGGCCCTGGGTGGCCTCGGTGGTCGAGTCGCTGATCGACGAGCTGATCGACCAGGGCTCCCCCGCCGACATCATCGCCGGCTACTCCCGCCCGCTGCCGGTCGCGGTGATCAGCCGGCTGATGGGCCTGGACAACCTGGACAGCAAGCGGCTCGCGCACTGGAGCGACCACGCGCTCTCCACCACCGCGTTCTCCGCCGAGGCGATCGTCACCGCGATGACCGAGTTCGCCGCCTTCGGCGCCGAGGTGATCGCCGAGCGCCGGGCCGCCCCCGGCGAGGACCTGGTCAGCAGCCTGCTCTCGGCCGCCGCCGAGGACGGCTCGATCGCCGAGGGCCAGCTGGTCGCGCTGGTCATCGGCCTGGTCGTGGCCGGACACGAGACCACCATGACCAGCCTCGGCAACGCCCTGGTCTACCTGCTCCAGGACGGCCGCGAGGCCTGGCAGCGACTCTCCTCCGACGAGGCCAGCGCCGCCGCCGCGACCGAGCAGCTGCTGCGCGCCGTGCCGCTCGGCGACGCCCAGGAGCACATGCCCGGGCTGATGCGCCGCACCGTCGAGGACGTCGAGATCGGCGGCGTGGTCATCCCGGCCGGCAGCGTGGTCGCCGCCGACGCCTCCGCCGCCAACCAGGACCCGGCGGTGTTCACCGAGGACCTGCGCACCGAGCTGTTCTCCCCGCTGGCCGCCCCCATGCTCACCTTCGGCGCCGGGCCGCACCACTGCCTGGGCGCCTGGCTGGCCCGGATGGAGCTGGAGCTCGCCCTGCACCGGCTGGCCCGGCGGCTGCCCTCCCTGCGGCTGGCCGACGCGGTCGAGCAGATCGACTGGCGGCGCGGCCTGCTGACCCGTAGCCCGAACTCGCTGCGGGTGACCTGGTGACCGGCCGCGCGGACACCGACCCGGTGGTCGTCCGGGTCGACCAGGACCGCTGCATCGGCTCCGGGATGTGCGCCATCAGCGCCCCCGACTCGCTGGCCCTCGGTGCCGACGGGCTGGCCGCCCCGCTGGCCGAATACGCCGACGGTGGAGCGGAGTTGACGGACGGCCTGAGCGACGCGGTGGACTTCTGCCCGGTCGAGGCGCTCAGCCTCCACTCGGCCCGCGGCGGCTACCGGATCGCCCCCGCGGACTGAGCCCGCCCGGGTGGCTCCCGCCGCGACGACCGCGGCGGGAGCCCTCAGGAGCCCCCGGATGATCGATGAGCCGGGCTAATGAGTCGATGAGCTTATCGATCTTGTTCGACCCGTCCGCCGGCTGGTGAGCTGGCCGCATGACAGACGCGGAAACCCTCGCCCCTCCCACCGGTTCACCCAGCGCCCACCGCTGGTCCCCGGTCCTCGCCGTGGCACTCGCCACCTTCACCGTGGTGTCCTCCGAGATGATGCCGGTCGGCCTGCTCACCCCGATCTCCCACAGCCTCGGGGTCACCGACGGGGTCGCCGGGCTCTCCCTCACCATCACCGGCCTGATCGCCGCCGTCGTCTCCCTCTTCGCCCCGCGGCTCGTCGGCCCACGCGACCGCAGGACCGTCCTGGTCGCCTTCATGCTGCTGCTCGCCCTGGCCGACGCGGTGACCGCGCTGGCGCCGGACTTCGCGGTGCTGGCCGCCGGCCGCGTCCTGCTCGGCGCCGCCATGGGCATCGTCTGGGGCCTCGCCGCCGGCGTCGGCCCCCGTCTCGCCGACGGCCCGCGCGTCGCGCTCGCGATGACGCTGATCTTCTCCGGTGTCTCCATCGCCTCGGTGCTCGGCGTCCCGCTGGGCGCCTACCTGGCCGCGCTGCTCGACTGGCGCGCCGCGTTCTGGGCGCTCGCCCTGCTCGGCGTCGTCTCCGCCGCCGTCCTCGCCGTCACCCTGCCCGCGCTGCCGGTGCACGAGCGCGGACGGCCCGGCGGGCCGGGCCGCGCCCTGCGCCACCGGGGCGTCGCCGCCGGGATCGCGATCACCGCTTTCGTCGTGCTCGGCCACTTCGCCGGCTACACCTACGTCCGCCCGGTCCTCGAAGCCGGCGCGGGCCTGAGCGGCAGCGTGATCGCCGCCTGCCTGCTGGTGTACGGACTCGCGGGCGTCGCCGGGAACTTCACCCTCGGCCCGCTGTCCGGGCGCCGCCCGAGGACCGCCGTCGCCGTCGCTCTCGCGGGGGTCACGCTGGCCGCCGTCCTGCTCCCGTACGCCACCGGCGGAGTCGTCACCGTGCTGCTCGTCCTGGTCCTCTGGGGCGTCTCGTACGGCGGGGTGTCGGTCTCCACCCAGACCTGGGTCCGCATCGCGGACCCGGCCGGGATCGAGGCCTCGGCGGCGGTCTGGGCGGGCGTGTTCAACGCGAGCATCGCGCTCGGCTCCCTCGCCGGCGGGCTGGTGGTCGACCGGGCCGGGAACCACGCCGTCCTGTTCACCGCGGCCGGGCTGGCGGCCGTCGGGCTGCTGATCGCCCTGCTCTCCAGGCCCGACGCCCGACCGGCAGCATGACCGGCGGCCCGGCCGGTGGCTCGGCCGGCCGGTGTCACCGGGGGCTCAGTCGACGTGCCCGGCCAGCAGCTCCACGAACCCGGCCGCCATCGGATGCGGCCGCCGCTCGTTCGCGACCACCTCCAGCGTGGTCGGCTCCAGCTCGGGCACCGGCAGGAAACGGATGTCCGGCCGCTGGACGTACGTCGTACTGCGCTCGCACAGCAGCAGCCCCCGGCGGGTGCCGGCCACCATCGACAGACCCTCCTGGATGGTGGCCGCGCCCGCCGCGTACGTCAGCTCCCGCCCGCCCGTCGTCCGCCGGGGCGCGTTCACCTGCCGCCAGTACTCGGGCGCCGGGCCACGCGGCCCGACCAGCGGCAGCGCGGCCAGGTCCTCGGCGCTCACCCCGTCCGCCCCTGCCACCCCGACCGGGCGCTGCGCGGCGGAGACCGCCACCCACACCGGCTGACGGGAGAACTCCATCAGCACCTCCAGCCCCGGTTCCCGGCACGGACCGAGCACGATGGCCAGGTCGACCTCGCCCCGGGCGAGGTGCGAGAACGGGTCCGCCCACGGCAGTTCGACCAGCCGCGCCGACCCCTCCGGCAGGCCCGCGATCACCCGGGCGACCGGCTCGTACACCGCGCACTGGAAGCCCAGCCGCAGCGGCCTCGCCGTCGCGGCCCCGGCCCGGGCGGCGTCGTAGCCCTCCCTGAGCCGCTCGAAGGCAGGCACCACCTCTTCGGCCAGCGCCCGTCCCAGCTCCGTCGGCTCGACCCGGCGGCTGGTGCGTCGGAACAGCGGCGCGCCGACCCGGTTCTCCAGGCGCTTGATCAGCTGGGAGACCCGCCCCTGCGAGAGGCCCAGGCGCTCCGCCGTCCGCCCGAAGTGCAGCTGGTGGACGAGGACGGAGAAGCACTCCAGTTCCTGCAGGGGAAGTTCGGGCAGGACGGGGGCCGGCGTCGGTCGTTCCACCTCGGCAGTCTACGCCCGCCGGTCACTCGGGCCGCAGGCCAGCACGGCGCGCAGCTCGGCGGCCGGATCGCCCTCGTGGTAGGGGCGTTCGCTCGGCTCGATGTGGTCCAGGAACTCCTGGTAGCGCAGGGCGTAGGACAGGTGGTACAGCGGCTCGGCGAGTTCGAGCGCGCGCCGCGGGTCGGAGCCGGGGGCGTGCCGTCGCCAGGCCTCCGTCCAGACCCGGGCATGGTGCTGCCAGGCCTCCGGGGCGAGGTAGGCGCGCGGGCGCAGCCCGTCCAGGGCGGGGTGGCCGAGGCAGGAGTCGGCGTAGTCGACCACCACCGCGTTCGCGCCGTCGGAGCGCCAGTTGCCGGGGTGGAAGTCGCCGTGCAGCAGGGTCTCGGGCAGGCCGCAGGCGGCGAGCCGCTCCAGCAGCCCGGGCAGGCCGGCCGCGAAGGCGCCCAGGCTGTCCAGTTCCCCGGGCGTCAGGCCGGTCTCCCCGGCGCGCCGGTCCAGCAGGGTCGTCAGCTGGGCCGCCAGGGTGCGGGGGGTGCGGTCGCGCAGGGCGGCCAGGTCGCCCCGGCGTTCGGCGAGCGCGGCCTGGGCGGCGACCAGGCGGGGGACGACGTCGGCGACGGTGCCGGCGGACGGGCTCCAGCAGTCCTCGCCGGGGACGTGGTCGAGCAGCAGCCGCCCGCCGGCGGGGTCGGCGGCGAGGACGGTCGGGACGAGCCCGCGGTCGACGCCGCCGAGCAGCGCGATGACCTCACCCTCACGGGCGTTGAACGTGGGCGTCGTGGTCTTCAGCCAGGCGTCGGCGCCGGTGGCGGTGGGGAGGCGGAGGAGTCCGGAGAGGTTCCAGGTGCGGATCTGCCGCGCGGGCCCGGCCAACGGGCGCCCTGCGGCCGCGAGTTCGGCCTCCGCCCAGGCCAGCGC
>NZ_MSJQ01000141.1 GCF_014596515.1 Streptomyces sp. CBMA156 | reverse complement strand
TGCGCCCGCCGGTGACGCGCCCGCTGCCGACGCGCCGGCCGGCCCGCTGCTGCTGGGCACCCCGCACCGCACCGGGGCGCCCAGCGTGACCGGACTCCACCTCCAGTTCGGCACCGACCCCGCCACCGAGATGACCGTCTCCTGGCTCACCCCGCAGTCCGTACGCCGCCCGCGGGTCCGCTACGGCTCGCCGGACGGCGGCCTCGGCCGCTCCGTCGACGCCGAGACCCGCACCTACCGGGACGCCGTCGACCAGGCCGAGGTGTACGTCCACCACGCCCGCCTCACCGGCCTGCGCCCCGGCACCACGTATCTCTACGGCGCCGGCCACGACGGCGCCAACCCCGAGACGGGCGGCTTCACCACCGCCCCGCGCGGCCGGGCACCCTTCACCTTCACCAGCTTCGGCGACCAGGCCACCCCCAACCTCCGCCGCCGGGTGGTCCTCCCGGACGGCGTTCCCTCGCCGCTCGGCAGGTACCCGGTGTTCACCAGCAGCCAGGTCGGCACCGCGCACTCCGCCGACATCGTCGCCGCCGTGGAACGCGTCGGCCCGCTGTTCAACCTGGTCAACGGCGACCTCTGCTACGCCTCCTACAGCGGTCGGCACGGCCAGGGCCGCACCGCCACCTGGGCCGACTGGTTCATCAACAACAGCCGCTCGGCCCGGCTGCGCCCCTGGATGCCCTGCGCGGGCAACGGCGAGAACGAGGGCGGCAACGGCCCGATCGGCGCCCTCGGCTACCAGACCTACTTCTCGCTGCCCGACTCCACGGCCTCCGCCGATGAGGAGACCAGGGGCATGTGGTATGCCTTCACGGTCGGCTCGGTGCGCTTCGTCAGCCTGGCCAACGACGACGTGGCCATCCAGGACTCCGGCGACAGCTACCTGCGCGGCTACTCCGGGGGCGCCCAACAGCGCTGGCTGGAGCGGGAGTTGCGGGCGGCACGGGGCAACAGGTCGATCGACTGGATCGTGGTGTGCATGCACCACCCGATGATGTCCAGCTCGCGGCACGGCGCCGGCGGCGACCTCGGCGTCCGCGAGGCCTGGGGACCGCTGTTCGACGCCTACGGGGTCGACCTGGTGGTCTGCGGCCACGAGCACTACTACGAGCGCTCGCACGCCGTCCGCGGCACCCTGCCCAACGACACCCGCACCCCGGTGCCGGTCGACACCAGGACCGACCTGATCGACACCGGGCGCGGCACCGTCCACATGGTCATCGGCACCGGGGGCAACGCCGCCACCACCCAGGACGACCTGTTCCCCGAGCCCAGGGGCCGGGTGGTGGTCGCCCTGGAGGACGCGCCGCGCCCGCCGGCGCCGTACCGGGAGTCGGTCTGGCTCACCGAGGACGCGCCGTGGGCCGCCCACCAGGACCGCACCCACACCCACGGCTTCGCCGCCTTCGACGTCGACCCAGGCGACCGGCGCGGCGGCACCACCACCATGCGGGTCACCTACTACACCTTCGACGGGCCGCACGGCGACCTCAGCCCGGTGGACACCTTCACGCTGTACCGGAGCCGGACCGACGGGCGGGGCTGACGGGCCCGATCGCTGCCGGGGCGGCCCCCGTCAGCGCCGGAACAGGCCCGTGAGCACGTCCCACCAACCGCGGCGCTGCGCCGGGACGGTCGGGGCGACCGGCTCCGGGGTTCCACCGGCCTCGGCACTCCGGGCCGCCGGGACGGCCGGAGCCCCGGACTCCCGCTCCGCGGCCTCGTTCGCCGCCCGCTCCGCCTCGGCCACCGAGACCGGGTCGGGTTCGATGTCGCGGGCGGTGAACTCCACCGGCAGCGCCGTCAGGTGCCGGGAGATCCAGGCCGAGCTCCAGCTCAGCTCCTCCTCCGGCACCGCGAGCCGCACGTCCGGCAGCAGGGTCAGCAGGATGTCGATCCCGGCCTCGGCGACGTGCCGCCCGATGTCCTGGCCCGGGCACTCGTGCGGGCCGGCGCCGAAGGACAGGTGGGAGCGGTTGCCGTACAGCGGCGCGGCCAGGTCGGGCCGGACCACCGGGTCGACGTTGCCCGCCGCGAGCCCGAGCAGCAGCAGGTCCCCGGCCCGGATCAGCTGACCGCCCAGCTCGGTGTCGGCGGTCGCCCAGCGGCCCGCCACCAGGGACATCGGCGGGGAGTCCCAGAGCACCTGGTCCAGGGCCTCGCCCAGGGTCATCTGCCCGCCGGAGAGGTGGGCGCGGAAGCGCGGGTCGGTCAGCACCATCTTCAGCGAGTCGGCGATCAGGTTGACGGTCGTCTCGTTCGCCGCCAGCAGCACCACCCGCAGGTGCTCCATCACCTCGTCCTCGGTCAGCCCGGCGGGGTGCGCCAGGAGCCGGCTGGTCAGGTCGTCCCCGGGGCTGTCGCGCCGGATGGCGATGGTCCGGCGCAGACCGGCGACCACGTACTCGTTGCTGGCGATCGCCGTCTCGGTGCCCTTCATCAGGTCCCGGGCGGCGGTCACCAGCTGCGGACCGTACTCGTCGGGCATGCCGAGCAGCTTGGTCATCACCAGCATCGGCAGGTGCTCGGCGAACTGGGAGATCAGCTCGGCCTCGCCGGTCGGCCCGACCACCTGGACCAGGTCGGTGGTGAAGCGGCGGACGTGGCGGCGGATGCCGCGCCGGTCGAAGCCGTTCAGGCCGTCCAGCAGCGCCCCGCGCAGCCGTCGGTGCTCCTCGCCGTCCGCGAACACGCAGATCGGCTGCCAGGCGACCACCGGCAGCAGCGGGGAGTCCGCCGGCACCTCGTCGTTGCGGAAGGCGCTCCACAGCCGGGAGTCCCGGGAGAACAGCGAGGGGGTGCGCATCACGGTGATGTTGGCGCCGTGGCCGAGCACCAGCCAGGCCCGGTGGTCGCCGTGCAGCAGCACCGGGGCCACCTCGCCGTGTTCGGCGCGCAGCTTCTCGTACAGGCCGGCCGGGTCGGTCTCGGCCTCGGGGCCGTACAGCCGGCGCAGGCCGCCGGGGCCGGTCGGGCCGATGCCGCCCGCGTGGGCCGGACACCCGGGCGGCGGGGCGGCAGCGGCGTACGTGGGGACGGCGGGTTCGGGGAAGGGGCTGGTCACGGAATCTCCGGTCGCGGGGGTCGGTCGCGGGGGGGCTGGCACAGGGTCGGGCACGGGGTCGGGCACGGGCGTCGGACGGACGGGCCGTCGGATCAGCCGGTGCGCGGGGCGGCCAGCTCGTACAGGTAGTGCATCAGGGTCATCAGGGTGTCCCGGCTGGACTCCCGGCTGCGCGCGTCGCAGGCGACGATCGGTACCTCGGCCGGCAGGTCCAGTGCGTTCCGCAGCTCGTCGAGCGGGACGGACGGCGATTCCGGGAAGCTGTTGACGGCCACCACGAAGGGCACGCCGCGCTCCTCCAGCCGCCCGATCACCTCGAAGCTGACCTCCAGCCGGCGGGTGTCCACCAGTACCACCGCGCCCAGGGCGCCCTCGAACAGACCGTTCCAGAGGAACCAGAACCGCTCCTGGCCGGGGGTGCCGAAGACGTACAGCACGAGCCGGTCGCTGATGCTGATCCGGCCGAAGTCCATGGCCACGGTGGTGGAGGTCTTCTGCTCGACGCCGGTCGGGTCGTCCACGCCGACCCCGGCCTGGGTCATGGTCTCCTCGGTGGTCAGCGGACGGATCTCGCTGACCGCGCTGACCAGCGTCGTCTTGCCGACGCCGAAGCCGCCGACGATCACCACCTTGACGGCGGTGGTGACGGTGTCGGGCAGCAGGTCCGCACCGGCCGGACCGGCCACCGTGTCAGAGCCGCTGAAGTCCATGGATCACCGCCTCCAACAGGGCACGGTCGGGGAGTTCCGCCGCGGGCACGGCGGCGGTGCGGGCCTCGATCAGCCCGTCGTCGAGCAGGTCCGCCAGCAGGACGGTGACCACGCTGGCGGGCAGCTCCAGGTAGGCGGAGACCTCCGCGACCGAGAGCGGGGAGCGGCACAGCCGCAGGATGGCGGCGTGCTCCGGCTGGTGGGCGGGGGTCGGCTCCGCGCGGGAGACGATCAGGGTGACCAGGTCGAAGACCCCCGGCCCCGCGGGGCTGCTGCGGCCCCGGGTGATCACGTACAGCCGGTCGGGCTCGGGGCCCTCCCAGCCGCCCTGCTCGGCCGTCATGCCACCGCCTCGCTGTGCTCGTTCATGTGCCCGTCCCGCTGTGCTCGTTCATGTGCCCGCCCCGCCGCCGAAGCCCGTGGCGGCGGGCCGGGCCGGGCGCCGGTTCACGCGACCACCTCGGGGTTGCGCGGCGGCGTGGACAGGTGCTCGCCGATCCTCGCGACCAGGTCGCGCATCTGGTGGCTCACCAGCCCGGCGTCCACGCCCTCGTCGGCGAGCACCGCGAGGTAGGCCCGGTCGCCGGCCGCCATCAGGTAGAAGTAGCCGCCGTCCACCTCGATCACCACCAGCCGCATCGAGCCGTCGCCGTGCGGGAACTCGTGCCCGATCGCGCCGGCCAGGCTCTGCAGCCCGGCGCAGGCGGCGGCGAGGCGGTCGGCGGTGTCCGGGTCGGTGCCGTACTGGGCGATCCGCAGGCCGTCGGCGGACAGCACGATGATGTGGCGTACGCACGGGACGCTGTGCGCGAGGTCGTTGAGGATCCAGTCCATGTTGCTGCGGTGCGGAATCACTGCTCGCCTTTCCCTGCCGTCTCTTCAGTGGTGTGTGCGGCGCTGATGTGCCCGGCACCGGGCTGCCCGGGGCCTGCCTGTCCGGGACCTTGCTGTCCGGCACCGGTCTGCCCGCCGTCGGTGCCGCGCCCGGCGTCCGGCGTGCGTCCGGACGGTGCGGGGCCGGTGCCCTTGATGCCGTCCATGAACGCCTCCAGCCACAGGCCCGGCTGCTTCGGTTCCTTGGCGGGGACCGGAGTCGGGGCCGGGGCGGAGGCATGGCGCGGCGCCTGGGCCGGCGGCCCCGCGGGCCTGGCGGCGGCGCGGGCGGTGAACCCGCCCCTGGGCACCGAAGGGCGGCTCCGCCGGCGCTGCGGCAGGCCGTTGGGCGTCCACTCGGTCACGATCACCTCATCGTCCCCGGAGGCCGAGACGGAGGGCCCCCACGGGTTGGTCGAGCCGTACGACGGCCCGACGCCCGCCGAGGTCGTCCGGGCACCCCCGGGTCGCCCGGGGGCCGCGTGCCGGGGCGGGTTCGGCGGAAGCGGGCGCGGGCCGGAGAAGGCGCCGATGCCGTGCGCCCGCCCGGTCGGCGGTGCGGTGGTGAGCAGCTCCTGCGGCACGACCAGCACCGCCCGCACGCCGCCGTACGCGGAGCGGCGCAGCGAGACCTGGAAGCCGTACGCCTGGCAGAGCCGGCCGACGATGGCGAAGCCCAGCCGGGGTGACTCGGTGAGGTCGTCGAAGTCCTTGGAGACCATCGCCTCGCGCATCGCCCGCTCGGCGCGGAGCCTGGCCTCGTCGGTCAGGCCGAGTCCGCCGTCCTCGATCTCGATCGCCATCCCGCTCTGCACCTCGGAGGCGCTCAGGTGCACGTGGGTGTGCGGCGGAGAGTAGCGGGTGGCGTTGTCGAGCAGTTCGGAGACGGCGTGGATCAGCGGCTCGACGGCCGGTCCCGTGACCGAGATCTGCGCCACCGGGTGGAGGTCCACCCGCTGGTACTCCAGGATCCGGGACATGCCGCCGCGCAGCACGCTGTAGAGCGCGATCGGACGGGTCCACTGGCGGCCGGGGCGGGCGCCGGACAGCACGGCGATGCTGTCGGCCAGCCGGCCGGTCAGTGCGTTGCCGTGGTCCAGGCGCAGCAGGTCGTCGAAGACGGCGGGGTCGTTGCCGTGCCGGTCCTCCATCTCCCGCAGGTCCTTGGCCTGCCGGTGGATGATGGCCTGCACCCGGCGGGCGATGTTGACGAAGGCGCGCTCGGCCGAGTCGCGCCGGCTGGCCTCGTCGTCGACGGCTTTGGCGACGCCCTCGGCGAGGTTCACCAGGGAGCGGCGGAAGCGCGGCGAGACGGGTGCGTCGCCGGTCTCCAGCGGACGGGTCAGGACGTCGAACGAGTACCCGTACCGGGCCCCGGCGACGATCCTGCCCAGCTCGCCGCGGCCGAGCCGGTCCAGCTCGTCCTCCTGACCGGCCAGGCGGCGCTGCAACTCCTCCAGCTGCCGGGAGTGCCGGTCGCGTGACTCACTCAGCACCCGCCCCCGGCGGGCCGACTCGGCGGCCACCACGGCCACCAGCACGGTGCCCGTCGCCCCGCACCACAGCACCCCGGCCCGGGCCCCGGCGGACACCACCACCGCGGCGACCGCCACGGCCGCGGCCATCACGGCCGTCGGCAGCAGCCAGCCGAGCAGTGGCGCGCGGCGCCGTCTGGCGGGTGACGATCCAGCTCGAAGCATTCAGCATCCTCAGACGATCGGAACAGTACGGGGGGACGGGTGGTGACCGGCTCCGGTGGCGTGGTGGTGCAGCATAGCCAAGTTCAGGACATCCTGACCGAAAGTAAAAAATACCGTCCCGCAACCGACTTGTGGCAACGTGCCGGACAACCCCGACATCTCGTACACCAGTCGCAACCGGACCGGCCAGTGCCCATCCACCAGGCTTCTCGCCCCGGCGCCCGCGCGCCGCCGACCCGCTCCGGATTCGCTCATGTGAAGGGTTTCCTCGCCAAGTCCCGCCACCTCCCGAGGAGTTCGTGCTACGGCGGCCGTCCCGGTCAACCCGACACATGGCAATCACCCGGACGAGGCCGCACCGCCGGGCCTGCCGAACCCGGCCCCGGGGCCCGGATTCCCCTGCGTGCCGGGCGCGGTGACCCTAGGGTCACCGCATGACAGATCACGGCAGCCGCCCACCGGCCCGGCCTGGCCGGACCCTGCGCCACCTCATGGGCCACGCGGTCTGGACGGGCATGCTGGAGGACGCGTTCGAGCGCCGCCACCCGATCGGCGCCACCCTGCTGCGCCAGGGCGAACCGGGTACCCACGTCCTCGCCCTGCTGGCCGGAGTGGCCAAGGTGAGCCGGCGGGAACGCAACGGCGACGTCCGGCTGCTGGCATTCCGGGGTCCGGGCGAACTCCTCGGGGAAGTGGCCGTCCTGGACGACGGCGTCCGCTCGGCGAGCGTCCAGGCGATCTCCGACTGCACGGTCGCGGTCCTCGCCAAGGCGGTCTTCCTGCGCTTCGTCGCCGACCGCGAGCTGTTCCCCGTGATGGTCCGCTACGCCATGGGCCGGCTGCGGGAATCCGACCTGGCCCGGACCGGCGGCGACGTCGTGCCGCGGCTGGCGGCAGCCCTGGTCGCGCTCGCCGACCTCTCCGCGGGCCCCGCGGCGACGCCCGGCCGCCGGATCGAACTCGCCCTGACCCGGGACGAACTGGCCCAGCACCTCGGGGTGTCCCGGAACACCGTCACCGCGGCCCTCGGGGCACTGGCCGCCCACGGTGTCGACGCCGGCCGGAAGTCCATCGCCCTCGGCGATCTCCCCGCCCTCCGCCGCGCGGCCGTGCCGCCCGGTGACTGACGCCCCGCCCCCTTCCCGTGTGACCTCCGTCACCCGCTTTCCGCACCGACCGGGCACACCGCGCGGCGCCGTCTCGCGAAGCTTGGTGACGCAAGGTCAGCACGGAACGACGAAGGAGCAGAGATGACCGAGTTCGACCAGCCGATGCCCGAGGCCAGTGCCCTGCCGTACAGCCGCAGCCGGCACCTCCCGCCGTACCGGGGCATCGTCGCCGTGGATGCCAAGGACTTCACCGGGTACCCGGCGATCGAGCACGGCGTGATCAGCAAGTCCGTGCCGGAGGTGCTCCAGTGGTCCTTCGAGCGGGCCGGACTGGCCGAGGTCTGGCAGGAGCGGCGGTTCCCGAACTCGACCGGCGACGGATACGTGTTCGGCTTCGACCCGGCCTGGATGCCCTTCCTGATCCACCCCTGGCTGAACACCCTCCAGGAGGTGCTCACGGAGTTCAACGTGCACTCCGTCGGGACGGTGCGCATCCGGCTGCGGGTCAGCCTCCACATCGGCCCGCTCCCGGACACGGGCGGCGAGTTCGACGGCAACGGCACCCCGCGCAACGACACCCACCGGCTGCTTGACTCCCGTCCGGTGAAGGCGATGCTGGCGGCCTCCAACGAGAGCATCACCCACGTGGCGGCCATCCTGTCCGACCGGTGCTACCAGGACGCGGTGGCCGGCGGCTACACCGGGCGCCACCCCGACCACTTCATCGAGGTGCCGGCGACGGTGGAGGGCAAGCGCTTCGACCAGCAGGCGTGGCTGTACGTGCCCACGCCGTCGGGGAACCTGTACGACCGGCGGATCCTCGGTGACACCGTCGTGGCGGAACAGGAGGGGCAGGACGGACGGAAGCCGGGCGAACCGCGGGCCGGACGCCCGGAGGGCCGCCGCGCGCCGCGGACGGTGGTGACCCAGCGGGGCGACGGCAGCAACCTGAACTCCGGCACGGTGCACGGCGGCCAGAGCGTCACCAACGCCAGCGGCCCGTACGCGGGACGCGACTTCGTGCGCGGGGACTCGCTCGGGGGCTTCGGCGGCGACTACGTGACGGGGAACAAGGGCGACACCGTCCACGGCGACAAGAACGAGCACCACCGGTGAACCCCGACGAGCGTCCGGCGATCGAAGGGCCGTCCGGCGGGGCGGACGACCTCGATCCCGACCTCGACTTCGATGACCTCGGCGGCGGCCTCGCGGACCGCTTCGCCGCCTGGGGGGCTGATCGCCCGCACTTCATCTACGCGCCGCACGGAAACATCAACGCCGGTTCGGTGCACGGGGACCAGCGCGTCGAGAACGGTGGTGTCGGAACTGCGCCGGGCACCGGCGAGCGGGTCGAGGCGCAGGACGGCCCCATCTCCGGCCTGGAGGTCCTGGCCGCCCGGACGGGGTTCGCGGAGCCGGACTGCTTCCCCGAGGCGCTGCGGACGCTCGGCACCCGCCTGCTCTTCCTCGCCGGGGACCCCGGCACCGGGCGCCGGACCACGGCCCTCAACCTGCTGTTCGAGCGCAGCGGTCACAGCGTCACGGCCCTGCGCGCCCTCGACAGCGACTCGGACCTGTCGTCCTGGCGGCCGACGAACAGCGAGGCGCGCGGCTACCTGGTGCACGGACTGTCGCCCACGGTCCGTCTCGGCCCGGCCGCGATCGCCAAGCTCCGCCAGCGGTTGGACGATGCCAAGGCCTTCATGGTGGTCATGCTGCCGTACGACGCCGACCGTCTCCGGGGCGTGGCCCGCGACCTGGAGCTCAGCCCGGTGCGCTACACACCTCCGTCGCCGCGTGCGGTCTTCGCCGCGCGCCTGGAGGCCGTGGTGCCCGCCCCGGAGCGACGCCGAGCGCTGCTGGACCGGTTGGAACCTGACCTGGACGAACTGCTGGCACCCGAGCTGATGCCGTCCCAGGTCGCCGAACTCGTCGACGAGGTGAGTCGTTCCGGTGACGACGGCCCCGACCCGGCCGACCTCGGCCAGCGGCTCAGCTTCCTCGCGGAAACGGAAGTCCCCGACCTCCTGAAGGAACTTCGCGAGGACCCGGACGCGCTGGCGTTCCTGCTGGTGACGAGTGTCCTGGAAGGGCTCGACCACCGGATCGTCCGGGATGAGACCGACCGCTTGCTGAAGCTGGCCGACGGCCGTCTGAACGCGGTGCTGCGGGCGGGTACGGACGGGCAGACGCAGGTCGTGCCCGGCGAGGCACCGCAGCCGAATCCGCGGTTCGTCTTCCGGCGTTCACTGGACGAGCTGTTGGCGACCGTCAGGGCCGAGTGCTCGCCCGGTGGGACCCGGAGGACCTCGGGTTACGCCTACACGGTGGAACCGATCCGCTTCAAACGGCACCGGCAGGCGGAGACGGTGCTGCGGCACGTCTGGCGACAGTACGGAGAGGTGTCGGGACTGCTGACCGAATGGATCAACGAAGTCCCTGCCTCCGAGTCCGATCTGGCCGAACCCATGGGCCGCGTGGTGGGTCTGGCCACGGGTTGGAGCGGTGGCCGTCAGGCATTGACCCACATCCGCGAGCTGGCCCGATCCGAGCACCCGCGGAGCCGGAGCATCGCCGCGTACGCGCTGGGGATCGCAGCCCGGGACCCGATCCTCGTCGGCGAGGTGAAGTACCGCCTCACCAGTTGGAGCTTGAGCGGCTGGCGACTCCGGTCGACCGCGGCCGGCGCCTGTGGGGGAGACTTCGGAGCGGCCCGGCCGGAATTCGCACTCTCACTGCTCCGGCGCTGCTACCGAGGTCAGGACGGCGACGAGCGCGAAGTCGCCAGTGCGGTGCGCTGGTCACTACGGAGTCTCTTCGCCGGTGGCAACCAGACGGCCGTGTTCCGGGAGCTTCTGGAGTGGGCGGACCAGCCGGGGCCTGACGCCGAACTCGCGCTCACCGTCCTCCCCGATCTGCTCGAGGACCCGTTCTGGTTCCTGGGACAGCTGGGCCCCGACGGCGAACTCGGCGAGGGCGTGGTCACGATCATCAGGCGAGCCCTGAACGAACGGGATCTGTTCGCCGGTACCAGCCGCAGGCTGCTCGGCTGGTGCCAGCAGGCGGTCTGGGACGAACCGCTCCGAGTTCCGGTGGAGGCGTTGCTCATCGCGCTCTCACAGGAGATGCACCCTGGCGAGTTCGGGCTGTTGGCCGAGATCGACGGCAGTGACGACCCCGATCTGGTCGGCCGCGACATCGCCCACCGCGCCCTGGAGGCCTGGCGGCACGGCGAGCCGCAGCCGTACCGCACCGACCCCCTGTCCGGAGGACCCGATGACCGTCGACACTGACCCGCCCGTCTACACCCAGGCCACGCGCGCCCCCTGGCGGGAGATCCTCCGGCACCGTTGGTCCGGGCGGCGAGACCGGGCCCTGGTCCTGCGGGACCGGGCCGGGCTGCACCACCAGTTGGGGGAGGTCCGCCCGGGGCCGGCCGACGCGGAGGAGGGGAGCGGAGCCGCCCCTCGGCTGGGACTGCGCGGATTCGACCGGGCGTACCTGGTCGAGCTGGACGAGCGCCCGGACATCCGGGCGGTCCGTCTCCCCACTCCGTACGGCACGGAATCGGTGGAGGTCCACGTCCTGTGGTGGGTCCACGATGCCGCGCAGGTCGTGCGCACCCGGACCAGCCGGGGCTGGCTGCCGGTCCGCAAGGATCTCGAAGGCCGCCTGCGCCAGCTCAACGAGCAGTTCGCCGCCGTGCAGGCCAGGTTGGGCCCCGAGGAACTGGTGCAGTACCTCGCGGCCCCGTACGTGCTGCCCCACTTCGGTCTCAGTTACCGCGTCACGGACGTGTTCGCCCGCGAGCACGGGAACGAACTGAGGCTGGGGGAGCCCGATGCGATGGACGTGCCCTTCGACTGGATGGCCAAGAGCCAGGAGGAGTACGGCTTCTGTCGGCGGGCCGTCCAGGACGGCCCGCTCGCGCTCGCGGGGTTGTGGCTCGCCAGGAAGCCCGACGAGGTGCGCGACGTCCTCGACTGGGTGGTCAAGCACGCCGAACTGCTCCGGGGCGAGACCACCTGGCAGGACGACATGGCGGGCATGCTGGGAACGTTGACGGCGCAGGAGCAGGACGAGCTGTCCAGGATCCTGCGCGACCGCCTGGTCGCCCTCGGACGGAAGGTCCCCGGTCCTGCCCCGCAGGCTCCGGGGCCGGACTTCGCCAAGGTTCGTTCCCACGTCAACGGCTGGTCCGGCGGTGTCCCGAACGGGGTGCCGCGGTGACCCGGGCCGGCGTGCGCCGCGAGCCGGCGCGACGCGTCGCCCGCAGGCGTTCTGTGGGCAGGGCGCCCCGGCTGCCCGTGGTCCGGTCCCGCGGGCCCGCCGCGCCGGCAGTGCCGCCGTCCCCGTCCCCGTCCTCGCTCTCGGCGATGGAGCGCCTGATGGCGGCCAACAGCGCGGAACTCGTCCGGGCTGACACCAAGGCGGCCGTCTTCCTGGCCTTCACCGGCGCGGTGCTCGCCACGTTCATCCCCTTGGACGGCGGGGCCGGCCCCGGATCTCCGGCCTGGCCGGGGCCGCTGCTGCGCTGGAGCGCCGTGGCCGGCGCGCTGCTGGCCGTCGGCTGCTTCGCCTCCGCACTCGTGCCGCGTCACCGAAAGGGGCGCGGCGGTGGCGCGGACGGTCCCGGCTACTTCGGGCACATCACCCCGGGCGCCGGTCCCGAGCGGCTGCGCCGGGCCTTCGAGCGGGCCGGACACGACCCGGCGGGCCCGCTGCTCTCGGCGCTGGCGGGCACCAGCGCGATCATCCGCGTGAAGTACCGCTGGATCGAGACCGGGACGGTGCTGCTCCTGCTGGCGCTGCCCCAGTTCGCGCTCACCCTCCGGCTGTGACGGCGGACCGCCGGCGGCCCCGGCCGCACCACGGCCGGGGCCCGAAAGACAGGCAACATCTGTTGCCTTCATCAGCAATGACTGTTGACGCCTTCCGCGACAGGTCCGTACAGTGCCGGGCCATGAACACAGGCGATCGTGGACGGCGAGTGGCGGAGGACGTGGCCGGCGGGGGAGGGGTGGAGGGCCTGCGGCGGTTGTCGGAGGTGATCGAGGCGCTGGAGGAGCGGCGGACGGAGCTGGTCGAGGAGCTGCGGCGCGGGCGGGAGGCGACCTGGGAGGAGATCGGGCGGGCCTGCGGAATGACGCGGCAGGGGGCCACCCGGCGGTGGGCGGGGCGGCTGCGGTCGCGGTCGTTCGGGGTCGCGGTCGATGCTTACCAGCACGGCCGGCCGGGCTATCCGCGGGCGCTGGTCGGTTCGGCGGTGCCCCGGGAGGCGCGGCGGGTGCTCGATCTGGGCGCCGGGACGGGCAAGTTGACCGGGCTGCTGGTCGAGGCGGGGCTGGACGTGGTCGCGGTCGAACCCGACGAGGGGATGCGGGCGCGGCTGGCCGCGGCGGTGCCGAAGGCGGCGGTCAGGGCGGGGTCGGCTGAACGGATCCCGCTGCCGGACGGCAGTGTGGACGCCGTGGTGGTGGCGCAGGCCTGGCACTGGTTCGACCAGGCGGTCGCGGTGCCGGAGATCGCCCGGGTGCTCGCCCCCGGCGGGACGCTCGCGCTGGTGTGGAACGTCCGGGACGAGTCCGAGCCGTGGGCCGCCGCGCTGGGCGTGCTGATGCACCGTTCGGCACCGCAGCGGATCGACACCCGGCCGGTCCTCCCGGCGCCGTTCGGCGAGCCCGAGCGGCTGGAGATCCGCTGGGAGCACCTCACCACCCGGGCCGGGATCGTCGACATGGTCGCCTCGCGCAGCTATGTGATCGCGCTGCCGGAGGAGGAGCGGGTGCGCCTGCTGGCCGACGTCGAGCAGCTGCTCGCCACCCACCCGGACCTCGAGGGCCGGGAGGAGATCGCCCTGCCGTACGTGACCAGGTGCACCCGTGTCCGCCTCGGCTGAACGCGACCGGCGCCCCGTGCTGCCGCGCCGCCTCGGCGCGGCGGACGCCGCACCGTACCGCGCCTTCCGGCTGGCGGCGCTGCGCGAGTCGCCGAGCGCCTTCACCTCCAGCCACGCGGAGGAGGCGGGCAGGCCGTTGTCCGCGACGCTGCGCCGGCTGGCCGAGGCTGAGGACGGGCCGGCCGCGCTGGGCGGCTGCGGCAGGTGCTGCTGACGGTCTCGGAGGGCAACGAACCTGCCCTGCGGGTCTACACCGCCTGCGGGTTCGAGGAGTGGGGGCGGGAGCCGAGGGCGGTGCCGGTCGACGGGCGGGCGGTCGCGAAGCTGCACATGGTGTGCCTGCTGGACGCGGAACCGGCGGCGTCGGCCGGGTGTTCCGAACCGTCGGAACCGGCGGCCGGGTCCGGATCCGCACTCCACGCCCGCCCGGCTCCCGCTGTATAAACGGAGGCGAACGGGACCGAGGGGGTTTCAGCATGCACCTGAGGGAACAGCCGGAGAGGGCCGGGGATCCCGGTCGCGACGGGGCCCGGGCCCGACCGTCCGGCACCGGAGCACGACCCGGGGACCGGGCCGCGTCCGCGCAGTCCGGTGGGGCCCTCCAGCGCACCGTCGGCAACGCGGCGACGGCACGCATGATCGCCGGGCACCGGGACGGGGAGGGCGCGGACGGCCGGGCACTGCCGGGGATCCAGCGCGCGCCGGACGGCCGGGCCGCCGCGCCGACGCGGCAGCGGCAGCTGACCCCGGACAACGTGCTGAGGGTCTGTGAGGCCGCCACGTACGACGGGCAGGACGTCACGCCCCGCGGCCGGGCTGCCGCCCTGCGGGACATCGTGTGGAAGGACCACTGGGCCCGGATCTCCGCGGTGTGCCGGAAGCACAAGTACACCATCGCCGTCCGCGAGACCGGGGAGTTCTCCATCCGCCGCATCGCGGAGGGCGCCAAGCCGAAGCCGCACACGATCCTGGAGAAGTCCATCAAGCCTTCGTCCGTCGAGAAGAAGTACGCGCGGGCCGAGGGCGGTTCGGAGCGGGTGCTGGACTGGCTGAAGGCGCACGACCTGAGCGGCTTCGTCGGCCACTGGGACGCGCAGGGCCTGATCGGCGTACGGATCGACAACCCGCCCCCGGCGGTCCGGGCCCTGGGGATCGTCCGGACCGGCGCGGGCGGCGAGCCGTATGTGCCGATCGACATGGACGCACAGGACGGCGGCCCGGAGCTGGCCCAGTTGAAGGCCGATCCGCGGTGGAAGCAGTACCTCTACACCGGGGACTACGACCTGCACGAGGCGTACTCCGCGCAGGGCGGCACGGGCGGCGGCCAGATCCCGGAGGCCACCCCCGAGAAGGCCAAACTGCTCAACCGGCTCAACGCCGGGATCGCGCGGGACACCCAGGAGGCGGTGGTGCGCAGCGGCACGGCGGCGCTGGAGAACGGCAGGCTGCACATGACGGACGACTCCGAGTACGCCATGTTCCAGCACGGTGACCAGGCCACGTACCGGATGAACCAGATCCTGGAGGCGGAGGACGCCGCGCTGGAGGCGCAGGTGGCCCGGCAGGCGGCGCAGCTGGTGCGGGCGGTGGCGACGGAGGCGGACGAGCCGCTGGCGTGGTGCCGGATGGGGCAGTGGTACGTGACCGGGAACCGCGAGGAGCACGCGGTCCTGCGGGCCCGCTGGAACCTGGCCGTACCGCACACCTGGGGCGCCGAGGAGGTGGACCGTACGGCCAGCGGCGGCTACCACACGGCCCGCTACACGGCCTGATCCCGACGTCGGCCAGTCCGCCGGGCACTGACAATTGTCACGGTGTACCGGTGCGCGAGCACACTGCTGCGCGCACCCGGCCGGCGAGCAGCATGGATGCCATGACCACCACCGACCTGCACCACCCCGACACCCGTCGGGCCTTCCGTACCGTGAGGCGGCTCGTGCTCGCCTACCTCGGCCTCAGCGTCGTCACGCTGGTGGCCGCCATCGCCCTCCGTGACCACCACGCGGTGGTCAACGACGCGGTGCTGGTCCGCGGCACCATCGTCGTGGCCAGCGCCGCACTCACCCTCCTGCTGACCGTCCGGGCCGCCAACGGTTCCCGGGGCGCCTTCCGGCGGCTGCGGATCATCTCGGCCGTCATGATCGTCGCGATCGCCGCCATCGTCGCCCTGCCCGGGACGTTCCCGGCGTGGATGAAGGCCGAGCAGGCCGTGTGCGGGCTCGCCCTGCTGGGCGTGGCCGCGGTGGTCAACGGACGGCACCTGCGTAGCCTGTTCGCCAGGCTCTGAGGAGGGGGACGCAAGGGTGACCGACCACGACGTCGGCCGCGAGTGCGACCAGGACCCCGGCCGCCCGGCCGCCTCCCCCGGCCGGGACGGCCCGCCGCACCCCGTCCGGAGCTGGGGGCAGGGCCGGCGGCGCCTCCTGCTGGGCAGCGGGATGATGGTCTTCCCCGCGCTCACCGCCATGGCCGTGAGCGGCACCGTCTCCGGCGCGGCGGCGATCGCCGGATACGCCGTGGTCGTCGCGTTCTGCCTCTGCTACGCGCTGCTGGCCCTCGCCCTCGGGCGCGGCCGGCCGCGCTGGATCGCCCCGCTGCTGGTGGCGATGACGGCGCTCTTCCTGGCCGCGCTGCCGTTCGCCCACGAGGACTCCTTCTTCCTCGCCACCGTGGTCGTCTCCGCGGTCGCGATCCGGTGGCGCGGGTACGCGGCGAGGGCGGTGGCGGCCGGTACGGTGGCCGCGCTGGTGGTGCCCTGGGCGGTGCGCCCCTGGCACACCGGGCCGGGCGGATTCCAGGCGCTGGCCCTCCTGTTCACCTCGCTCACCTGCGGCGCCTTCGCCGAGATCGCCGCCACCAACAGCGCCCTGGTCGCCGCAAGGGCCGAGGTGGCGCGGCTCGCCTCGGAGGCCGAGCGCAACCGGATCGCCCGGGACCTGCACGACCTGCTGGGGCACTCGCTCACCGCGATCACCGTCAAGTCCCGCCTCGCGCAACGGATGGCGGTCAAGGACCTGGACCAGGCGGTGGCGGAGATGGCCGCCGTGGAGACGCTGTCCCGCCAGACGCTGTCCGACGTGCGCGCCGCCGTCACCGGCTACCGCGAGGTGACCCTGACCGGTGAACTCGCCCGCGGACGCGAACTGCTGCGCGCCGCCGGGGTGGTGGCCGACCTGCCGACGGCGGCGGACGCGGTCGCGCCGGGGGAGCGCGAACTGTTCGGCTGGGTGCTGCGCGAGGGGATCACCAACGTGGTCAGGCACGCCAGGGCCGGGCGCTGCTCGGTGCTGCTCACCGCCACCACGGTGGAGATCCGCGACGACGGGACCGGCGGCCGCGGCGGCGGCATCAGCCTGGACCGAACCGCCGGCAAGGGCCTGACCGGCCTGCGGGAACGGGTCGCCGCGGCGGGCGGTACGGTCGAGGCCGGCCCGCTGGACCCGCACGGGTGGCGGCTGCTGGTCACCGTCCCGCCGGGCGGCCCTGACCCCGGCAGGCCCGGGACCGGCAACGAAGGGACGAGATGACGATCCGGACGATCCGCCTGCTGCTCGCCGAGGACCAGGAACTGGTCAGGACCGCGCTGCGCGCCCTGCTCGACCTGGAGGACGACTTCGAGGTGGTCGCCGCCGTCGGCCGCGGCGACGAGGTCGCGGAGGCGGCCGCGGAGCACCGGCCGGACGTCGCCCTGCTGGACATCGAGATGCCGGGACTGGACGGCCTGGCGGCGGCCGCCGTGCTGGCTCAGCGGGCGCCGTGGTGCCGGGTCGTCATCCTCACCACCTTCGGCCGCGCGGGCTACCTGCGCCGGGCCATGGAGGCGGGCGCGCTCGGCTTCGTGGTCAAGGACGCCCCGGCCGAGGTGCTGGCCGACGCGATCCGCCGGGTCGCGGCGGGGGAGCGGGTGGTGGGGGGGGGGGAGGGGGGGGGGGGGTGGTTGGGGGAGGGGGGTGGGGGGGGGGGGGGGGGGGGGGGGGGGGGGGGGGGGGGGGGGGGGGGGGGGGGGGGGGGGGGGGGGGGGGGGGGGGGGGGGGGGGGG
>NZ_MSJQ01000140.1 GCF_014596515.1 Streptomyces sp. CBMA156 | reverse complement strand
GACGGCGGGCCCCCTGGTCAGCCGGGCGGGTGCGCCGACCGCGACCGCCCTGCCGCCGACGGTGGCGGTGACGCCGACGCCGGGGGTGGAGATGAAGTCCCCGGCCACGGCGATCGTCAGGCCGCGGCCGCGGGCGGCGTCGACGACGGCGCGGGCGAGCGGGTGCTCGCTGGGGTGCTCGGCGGCGGCCGCCAGGGCCAGCAGTTCGTCCTCGGTGAGGCCGGACCGGGTGAGCGGCAGCAGGTCGGTGAGACGGGGGGTGCCCTCGGTGAGGGTGCCGGTCTTGTCCAGCGCGACGGCGTCGACCTGGCCCAGCCGCTCCATCACGACGGCGGACTTGACCAGGACGCCGTGCCGTCCGGCGTTGGCGATGGCGGAGAGCAGCGGCGGCATGGTGGCCAGCACCACCGCGCACGGCGAGGCGACGATCATGAAGGTCATCGCCCGCAGCAGCGAGCCGGTGAAGGCCGCGCCGAAGGCCAGCGGGACGGCGAAGACCGCGAGGGTGGCGGCCACCATGCCGATCGAGTAGCGCTGTTCGACCTTCTCGATGAACAGCTGGGTGGGCGCCTTGGTCTCGGAGGCCTCCTCGACCAGCTTCACGATCCGGGCGATCACCGTGTCCGAGGCGTCCCGCTCGACCCGCAGCCGCAGTGCGCCGGTGCCGTTGAGGGTGCCGGCGAACACCTCGTCGCCGGGCTGCTTGGCGACGGGCAGCGGCTCGCCGGTGATGGTGGCCTGGTCGACGTCGCTCGCGCCGTCGAGCACCCGCCCGTCGGCGCCGATCCGTTCGCCGGGCCGCACCAGCACGGTGTCGCCGACGGCCAGTCGCCCGGTCGGCACGGTCTCCTCGCCGCCGTCGGGCAGCAGCCGGGTGGCGGTGGCCGGGGCGAGGTCGAGCAGCCCGCGCACCGAGTCGGCCGTACGGGCGGTGGCCAGTGCCTCCAGGGCGCCCGAGGTGGCGAAGATGACGATCAGCAGGGCGCCGTCCATCACCTGCCCGACGGCGGCGGCGCCGAGCGCGGCCACGATCATCAGCAGGTCGACGTCGAGGGTCTTCTCGCGCAGCGCCCGGAGCCCGGCCCAGGCGGGTTCCCAGCCGCCGGTGGCGTACGCGAGGGCGTACAGCGGGCCCCAGGCCCAGGCGGGCGCGCCGGTCAGCTGGAGCGGCAGCGCGACCAGGAACAGCACGGTCGCGGCGGCGGCCCAGCGGGCCTCGGGCAGCGCGAGCACCCGGGTGCGCCGCCGGGGCGCGGCGTCCGGTCGCGGCGCGGCCGGGGGCGCGGGGCGCTCGGTCAGGGTGGTGAAGGACATGGCGGGCGGGACCCTTTCGGGGCGGGCCTGGGCAGGGCGGGGCCGATGGGCCACTCACGATACATGAACATATGAACGTTCCTTCATTCATCAGTTGTACTATGGCCCGTATGGGTCATGGAGCCACCCCCGCCACCGCCGTCCCGCACACGCGCCTGGACGCCACCAGCGCTGCCCGGGTGGCCACCACCCTGCAAGCCCTGGCCACCCCCTCCCGCCTGCTGATCCTCTCCCGGCTGCGCGAGGGCCCCTGCGCCGCCACCGAACTCGCCACCGAGGTCGGGCTGGAGCAGTCCGCCTGCTCCCACCAGCTACGCCTGCTGCGCAACCTCGGCCTGGTCGTCGGCCGGCGCAACGGCCGCCAGGTCGTCTACGCGCTCTACGACAACCACGTCGCCGCACTGCTCGACCAGGCCGTCTACCACATCGAGCACCTCCGCCTGGGCCTCAGCGACGCCCTCGACGGACAGGACGCGGACGAACCGGCCGCCGCCCCGGCCCGCTGACCTCCGCGCTCATCGGATCGTCCCCGCCGACCGAGGTGCCCGCCGGGATGCCCGTCGGCCGGCCACGCTGGGCGTCCACGCCTGACGCCCCCGCCGACGGCCCTGTTCAGCGGGCGAAGGCCACCACCACCTCGCAGAACTCGATCTGCAGCTCGTCCGCCAGGAGCTCCGGGAAGCGCGCCAGCAGGCCGGTCAGGTGGTCGCTGCCGAAGTGCGCCTGGCGGGGCCAGTGGCGGCGTGCACCTCCTCGACCAACCGCGATGCCACCGGACCCACACGTCAGTGGCACCCACCACCCGGTCGGCCACCTCGTCGACGCCCGCAGCGAGGAAGTGCCGCAGCGCACCGGCCCGGAACCGCACCGCACCCCGGGCCACCGGCGTCCAGCGTGTCCGGCGGAGGCAGACCAGGTGCGCACCTTAGCCGGGCAGACGCGAGGCGAGGATCAGGCCGCCCGAAGGCCGGAGCAGGACTCAGGCGGCGTGCCAAGGCCCCGCCGGCACTGCGCGGGCCTCCTCAGGTGAGCCAGATCTCCCGGACGGTGCGCAGCGGGTCGTGTTCCACCCGGGGTTCGGTGTGCCAGCGCATGGTGGCGCGGCCGTCGCCGTACGGGGGCCAGGCGGCGCCCGGGTCGAGGTCGCGGACGAAGGCGACCCAGGCGGTGTGGACGGCGTCGGCCAGTGCCCGCGGCGGGTGGGTGCCGAGGGCGGCGGTGACGCCCTCGGCGTCCAGCAGGTCGAAGGCGAACGGGAGGTCGATGCAGTGGAACGCCTGCCCGGTGCGGCCGGGCGCGGTGCCGGACCAGTCGAACTGGTAGAGCCAGGTGGGGCGTCGGCGCTCGCTGCGGGCCTCGGCGATGGCCAGGGCGGGGGCACGGAACAGCCAGTCGGTGATCGCGTCGCCGCCGGCAGCGCCGGGCCGCTCGGCGAGGAAGCGCGCGGACCGGCTGTCGTCCAGGCCCAACCCGGCCAGCAGGCCGAGCAGTTCGTCCGCCTCGGTCGGCGCCGGGGTGCCCTCGGCGGCCGGGGCGGCGAACTCGTGCGCGGTGAAGCCGAGCAGCAGCGGGACGTCGGCGTCGGCGAGCGCCTCCGGCACCGGCAGCGTCACCAGCTCGCCGTCGGCGAAGGGCGCGACGGGCAGCGCCGGCAGTCCGTCGGGGTCCGGCCCGCCGGTGTCGAGGGTGTCCTGGAGGGCCAGCAGCTCGGTGTCGGTGGTGCCCCGCAGGGCGGCCGCCGTGGCGGGCACGCCGGTGCGGGCGGCGAAGGCCCGGCTGACGGCCTCGGCGGCGACCCGGTCCTGCGGGCGCATCACCGCGCCGGAGGCCGAGATCGCCGCACGGAACAGCCCCCGGGCGGCCGGTGTCGCGAGCAGCGTCTGGACGGCGCCGCCGCCGGCCGACTGTCCGGCGATGGTGACCTTCGCCGGGTCGCCGCCGAAGGAGGCCACGTTGTCCCGTACCCATTCCAGGGCGGCGATCCAGTCCCGCACGCCCCGGTTGTCGGGGGCGTCCGGCAGGTGCAGGAAGCCCTCGACGCCCAGCCGGTAGCCGATCGAGACCACGACCACGCCGTCCCGGTTGAAGGCGGCGCCGTCGTACCAGGGGCTCGCCGAGCAGCCGGCCACGTAGCCGCCGCCGTGGATCCAGACCAGTACCGGCAGGCCGGCAGCTGGGTCGGGGTCAGGGGTGAAGACGTTGAGGTTGAGGGTGCCCGCGCCCGCGATGGTCGGCTCGGGGATGGTGGTGACCTCGCCGAACGGGCGGCGCTGCGCCGTCGGCCCGTAGGCCGTCGCGTCCAGTACCTCGGTCCACGGCCGGGGCGGCACGGGTGCGGCGAACCGCAGCTCGCCGACCGGCGGCCGGGCGTACGGGATGCCCAGGAAGCGGGTGCTGCCGTCGGCCCTGCGCTCGCCGCGCACCGGGCCCCGGCGGGTGGGGACGACCGGCTGCGGGCTCGGGGTGGTCATGCGGGTCCTCCTGTACGGGCACGGGCGCGGTGCCTCGTGGTCGATGTGGTGCCGGAGCCGGTTCGGCTCCTGGGGCGGCCGTCCGGACACCGTAGGTCCGATCGGGGATGACGGACGAGACGGAGATCCGGCGGGACCACCGCGAGCGCCCCGACGGGGGCGAGGCCGCACGTCCGTACGCCGTCCGCCGACGCGGCCTCCGCCACGACCCGGAACGTCCGCGCGGACCTCGCGGTCGCCGAACGCCCCGGCCACACTGATCCACTGGCCACTGACACTCACCACCGGAAGGCACACCCCCATGCGCACCAGCGTCGGCATCATCGGCGCCGGCCCGGCCGGACTCCTGCTCTCCCACCTGCTCCACACCCAGGGCATCGACAACGTCGTCCTGGAACTGCGCGACCGCTCCCACGTCGAGCGTCGTCAGCGCGCCGGCATCCTCGAACAGGCCACCGTCGACGTGCTGCGCTCCTCCGGCGCCGGCGAGCGGATGGACCGCCAGGGCCTGCCGCACCACGGCATCGAACTGCGCTTCGACCGCCGCTCGCACCGGATCGACTTCCCCTCGCTCACGGACGGCCGGTCCGTGATGGTCTACGCCCAGACGGAGGTGGTCAAGGACCTCATCGCGCTGCGCGAGGCGGCCGGCGGCACCGTGCTGTTCGAGGCCGAAGCCCTGTCGGTGGACGGCATCGACACCGCCGCACCGAGCATCCGCTACCGGCGCGAGGGCGCCGAACACACTCTCGACTGCGAGCTCGTGGTCGCCTGCGACGGCTTCCACGGCATCGGCCGCCGGTCGATGCCCGAGGGCCTGCCGACCGTCAGCGAGCGGACGTACCCGTTCTCCTGGCTCGGCATCCTGGCCGACGTCCCGCCCTCCTGCGACGAACTGGTCTACGCCCACCACGAGCGCGGCTTCGCCCTCCACAGCATGCGCTCCCCGCAGGTCAGCCGGCTCTACCTCCAGGTCGACCCGGACGACACGGTGGAGAACTGGCCCGACGAACGGATCTGGGACGAGCTGGACACCCGCTTCGCGGTGGACGCCGACTGGCGCCTCGCCCGCGGCCCGATCACCGGGAAGAGCATCACCCCGATGCGCAGCTTCGTCGCCGAACCCATGCGCCACGGGCGGCTGTTCCTGGCCGGCGACGCCGCCCACATAGTCCCGCCCACCGGCGCGAAGGGCCTCAACCTCGCGGTCGCCGACGTCACCCTGCTCGCCCGGGCCATCGGCCGCTGGGCCCTCGACCGGGACGAGTCGCTGCTCGACGCCTACTCGGAGACGGCGCTGCGCCGGGTCTGGCGGGCCGAGCACTTCTCGTACACCATGACCACCCTGCTCCACCCGGCGCCGGGCGAGAGCGAGTTCGACCGCAAGCTCCGGCTCTCCCACCTGCGCTACCTGGTCACCTCGCGAGCCGGCTCCGCCTCGCTGGCGGAGAACTACACCGGGCTGCCGGTGGTCTGACGCGAGCACCCCGGAGGGGGCGGCGGCCGTCGAAGCAGCCACCCCTTCGGGCCTTCCGCCGGGCGGGACGGCCGAGGCCGCCGGGCGGCTGTTCCACACCCCGGCGCACCGCGACCGGCCGGGCGCCGGGGCGATCGCGGCCCAGATCCCGGACCCCGGACCAGCCCCCCCGAGCAGGCACCTTATGTCAACGCCATTGACGTTGAACCGAACGCGAAGGTCTGATGGCGGCATACGGAGGCCCAGCCCCTCCGCGCACCGAAGCCATGCACCGAAGGAGCCACCGCCATGGCCGACCCCGTCCGCGCCCTCCAGGACGCCCAGCCCGTACCGTTCTGGCTCGACGACCCCGGCCGGCCCGCGCCCGCCTCCGCCCTGGTCGGGGACGTGCGCTGCGACCTGCTCGTGGTGGGCGGCGGCTACAGCGGACTGTGGACCGCGCTCATCGCCAAGGAGCGCGACCCCTCGCTCGACGTCGTCCTCATCGAGGCACGGGAGACCGGTTGGGCCGCCTCCGGCCGCAACGGCGGCTTCTGCGAGGCCAGCCTCACCCACGGCCTCGCCAACGGCCACCAGCGCTGGCCCGACGAACTCGACACCCTGGAACGGCTCGGCGCCGCCAACCTCCAGGCCATGGAGGACACCGTCCAGCGCCACGGCATCGACTGCGACTGGGAGCGCACCGGCTCCCTCGTCGTCGCCACCGAGCCCCACCAGGTCGACGAGCTGCACGAGTTCGCCGAACTCGCCGCCCGCTACGGCGGCCGGCTCGACGTCCTCGACCGCGAGGCCGCCCGCGCCGAGATCGACTCCCCCACCTTCCTCGGCGCCCTCTGGGACCGCGAGGGCGTCGCCATGCTCAACCCCGCCCGCCTCGCCTGGGGCCTCAGGCGGGCCTGCCTCGACCAGGGCGTGCGGATCTTCGAGCACACCCGGGCCACCGGCCTGGACGGCTCCCCACGCGGAATCACCGTCCGCACCCCGTACGGCCGCGTCGGCGCCCGCCGCGTCGCGCTCGCCACCAACGCCTTCCCCTCGCTGCTGCGCCGCCACCGCCCGTACACCGTGCCGGTCTACGACTACGCGCTGATGACCGAGCCGCTCACCGAGGCGCAGCTCGCCTCGGTCGGCTGGCGCAACCGCCAGGGCTTCGCCGACAGCGCGAACCACTTCCACTACGTCCGGCTCTCCGCCGACAACCGCATCCTGTTCGGCGGCTACGACGTGGTCCACCAGTTCCGCGGCCGGGTCCGGGCCGAACGCGACCAACGGCCGGAGACCTTCGCCACCCTCGCCCGGCACTTCTTCCGAGCCTTCCCCCAGCTGGAGGGCGTCCGGTTCAGCCACGCCTGGGGCGGTGCGATCGACACCTGCACCCGGTTCAGCGCCTTCTTCGACCTCTCCCACGACGGCCGGGTCGCCTACGCCGCCGGCTACACGGGGCTGGGCGTCGGGGCCACCCGCTTCGGCGCCGAGGTGATGCTCGACCTGCTCGGCGGGGAGCGCACCGAGCGCACCGCCCTGGACCTGGTCCGCCGCAAGCCGCTGCCCTTCCCGCCGGAGCCCGCCCGCACGATCGGCATCGGCATCACCCAGTGGGCCCTCACCCGCGCCGACGCCAACGCGGGCCACCGCAACATCTGGCTGCGCACCCTGGACCGCTTCGGCCTCGGTTTCGACAGCTGACGACCGGTCGCCAGGACCGGTCAGGACCGGTCCTGACCGCGGTTCCGGGCCGGCGGCCCCGAAGCCCGGGCCCGCCGGTGGCGGCGCGGTGGCGGCGACGCCGGGCGGACAGCACCGTGGTCTGGGGGCCGAGGACCCACAGGACGGTGCAGATGAACGCGAACGACTCCGCGCCCCGCGTCGTGGTCGGCGTCGACGGCTCGCCGTCGTCCTACGCCGAGCTGCTGGTGGTCGGCAGCCACGGCCGCGGCGGCTTCACCCGGGCCCTGCTCGGCTCGGTGAGCGCCCACTGCGCGCAGTACGCGACCTGCCCGGTGGTCATCGTCCGCGCCCGGGACTGATCCGCGCCGGCATTGCCTTCGCCATCCTTCATTGCAACGAGCCATTGCATTCGCGTTCAGCGTCATTGCATCAATTTGCCGATGCTCACCTGGGAAAGCGCCTTCAAGGCGATTGACACTCCGTCAAAACGCAACGTAGCTTTCCAGTATCGCAAACGCTCGGCAACGCGAAATGAGGAATGGCCATGAGCGAATCCCCGCACACCCTCGCGGCAATGCCGACGACACGTCGGGCCGGCTGCCCCTTCGACCCGCCGGCCGAGCTGACCGACGCCCGCCGGCACGCTCCCATGAGCCGCTTCACCTTCCCCGGCGGAGAGCCCGGCTGGGTGATCACCGGGTACGACCTGGTCAGGTCGGTGCTGGCCGACTCCCGGTTCAGCTCGCGCAAGGAGCTCATGCTCCACCCGACCATCGACTACGGGGGCATCCAGGCTCCTCCGGCGCCGCCCGGCGAGTTCCTCCTCATGGACGAGCCCCTGCACAGCCGCTACCGGAAGCCGCTGACCGGCAAGTTCACCGTACGGCGGATGCGGCTGCTCGCCGAGCGCGTCGCCCGGATCACCACCGAACGCCTGGACGCCATGGAGGAGACCGGGCCGCCGGCGGAGCTGGTGACCGCGTTCGCCAAGCCCATCCCCGCCATCGTGATCTGCGAGCTGCTGGGAGTGCCGTACCAGGACCGGGACTCCTTCCAGGAGCAGGTCGACTCGTTCATGAACGGGGAGACCAGCGACGAGGACATGCTGGCCGCCTACACCGCGACCCAGGACTACCTCGCCCGGCTGGTGGCCGCCAAGCGCGCGCACCCCACCGACGACGTGCTCAGCGACCTCACCGACAGCGACCTCACCGACGAGGAGCTGAAGGGGATCAGTCTGATCCTGCTCGCGGCCGGGCTCGACACCACCGCCAACATGCTGGCGCTCGGCACGTTCGCGCTGCTGCGCAACCCGGAGCAACTGGCCGCGCTGCGCGCCGACCCCTCGCTCACCGGCCGGGCCGTGGAGGAACTGCTGCGGTACCTGAGCGTCGCCAAGACGTTCATGCGGACGGCACTGGAGGACGTCGAACTCGGCGGCCGGACCGTCAGGGCCGGCGAGCGGCTGATCCTCTCGTACAACACCGCCAACCGCGACCCCGACCGCTTCCCCGATCCCCACGCGCTCGACCTCCACCGGCAGAACGGCGGGCACCTGGCCTTCGGCCACGGCATCCACCAGTGCCTGGGCCAGCAACTGGCCCGCGTCGAGATGCAGGTCGCCTTCCCCGCCCTGCTCGACCGCTTCCCCACGCTGCGCCTGGCCGTCCCGCCGGAGGACGTCGCGCTGCGCCCGGAGATCGCGGACATCTACGGGGTCAAGAGCCTCCCCGTCACCTGGGACGCGTGACCGATGAGGATCACCGTGGACTCCGGGCGCTGCATCGGCTCCGGAATGTGCGTGCTGACGGCGGGTGAGGTGTTCGACCAGCGCCAGGAGGACGGCACGTCCTTCGTGCGGCAACCCGAGCCGCCCCCGGAAGCGCTGGAGGCGGTCCGCGAGGCCGTCGACCTGTGCCCCGCCTCGGCGATCACCCTGTCGACCGACCGCTAGGCGGCTCCGCCGGGCCTCCCGGGCCTTGTGGCACCAGCCCTCCCCCGGCCCCGCCGACCCGCTCGCGCGCGACACCTGCCGTCGCGTCAACCACACGTGCGGGTAAGACAATCCGACATGTCCTGAGCAGGCCTGAGGTTCGTTCTTCGCGTCACACGACCGCCCCCCCGGGGCTAAGGTTGGTGCACCGACGAACGCGTCCTGCAGAGGGAGCGAACATGGTGGGCATGGAGCCGGCAGCCGACTGTCCCTTCGGTGACCACGGCCGGCCGGACGACCGCATCGGGCCCCGGTGACCGGCGCGGCGCCGGGCAGCGGGCCGTACACCGTCTACGACGGCCCGACCGCGGCGCAGCACGGCGACCACGGCATCCAGAACAACTACTTCACCGCGCGCTTTCCCGATCCGGTGGAGACGGCGGCACAGGGGCTGGGCACCGTGGTGCTGGCGCAGTGGCGCCAGGAGGCCGCTCTGCGCGGGCTGCTGGGCCCGGAGCCGGTTCCCGTCCGGTGGCGTGCGGAACACGGCGGGGAGGTCGGTGACCACCCCCACCTGACGGGGGATCCCGGCGAGGGGAGCGCCGCGGACCCGGTCTCCTTCACCGACGCGTTCCTGCGCCTGCGGCGGCGCAGGCTGGTCGTGCTGGGCGGGCCGGGCAGCGGAAAGAGCAGCCTGGCCGTACTGCTGGTGATCGAGCTGCTGCAGCGGATGCGCGAGGCGGCTCCGGTCCCGGTCCTGCTGTCGCTCGCCTCCTGGCGGCCGGGCGCGGAGCACGTCGTCGGGTGGCTGGAACGGCAACTGCTGCGCGAGTACCCCTACCTGGGACGGGAGACGGTCGACAGCCTCGTCCGGGGGCAGCGGGTCCTGCCCGTGCTCGACGGCCTGGACGAGCTGCCCGTCGCCGAGCGAGCGGAAGCGCTGCTGAAGCTCAACGACGCCCTCCTGACCGGCGGTCCCCTGGTGCTGACCTGCCGGACCGACGACTACGTCGCGGCGGTCCGCTCGGCGTCCGTGCTCCGCTCGGCCGCCGTGGTCCGGGCCGAACCCCTGACCGCCGGGGAAGCCGCCGGGTACCTGCTCAGGTCCGCCACGCCCCAGCACCAGGACCGCTGGCGCCCGCTCACGGACGCGCTGCGCGAGGACCCGTCCTGCCCCGCGGCCGAAGTCCTGACGGTCCCGCTCATGCTGTGGCTGTGCCGCACCGCCTACGAGCGTCCGACGCCGGACTCTGGTCCAGGAGACCTCGCCGACCGGGGTCGCTTCCCCACCGCCGGAGCGATCGAGGGCCACCTGCTGGACTCACTCGTCCCGTCGGTCTACCCCTCCGGCCCGCTGCCGCCTCCCCAGCCCGGCCGACGGGCCTCGGGCGGGCAGCCCTGGGAGGGCCGGCACCGGGATCCGGAGAGCGTGTCCCGCTGGCTCGGCTTCCTCGCCCGGCACCTCGAACAGCACGGCAGGACCGACCTCGCCTGGTGGGAACTGGGCACCGCCATGCGGCTCGTGCAGCGCATGACCGTGACCGGACTCGTCTCGGGAGCCTGCGTCGCACTCCTCAACGGGCCGATAGACGGGGTCATCGTCTTCTTCGCCGGGCCCGGCCGGGGCCTCACGGGCAGGCTCGCGTACGGGCTGGAGTCCATGGTCGCGGACGCCCTGATCGGCGCCCTCCCGACCGCCCTGGTCTTCGCGCTCGCGCACGGGATCGGCTTCGTGTCCAAGGGCGCGGCCCTGGAGCCCTCGCACGTACGGATGCGCCTCGGCGGCAGGGCGGGAGGATCACGCGCCAGGTCCGTTCCCGAGATCCTCGCGCGCGCCGGTACCGGACTCGCGGCGGGCCTGGCGGGCGGGGCCGGGATCGGACTCCTCCAGGGGCTGGCCAGAACCGGTCTCCTGGCCGACGCGCCGCGGCTCATGGTCGGACTGGTCGACGCGGTCGCCTACGGGTTCCTGTTCGCACTCGCGGGCGCGCTCATGGGCGGGCTGATGGCCTGGTTCGAGGCCCCCGTCGCCATCGAATCGGCCCAGGGACCCCGCGACCTGCTGGACACGAACCGCAGAACCGTGTGCCTGCAGTGGATCATGTCCGCACCGGTCCTCGTGAGCGTGATCGGGGTCGGAGGCTGGCTCCTCATGGAGCTTCTCGACGGCTCCCTCTGGGGCGTCCGACCCACCCTGGACGTCCTGACCAGGCTCAGACTCGGGCTCCTCATCGCGCTCGGGGGCGGGCTCGGGATGATGCTCAGCCTGACCGCCTGGGGCCAGTGGACGGTCCTCGCACGCGTCTGGCTGCCGCTGACCGGACAGCTGCCCCACGCGGCGATGACGTTCCTGGAGGACGCCCACCAGCGGGGCGTGCTGCGCAAGGTCGGCGCCGTCTACCAGTTCCGCCACGTACACCTCCAGCACCACTTCGCCCGGCTCCCGGACCAGCGGCACCGGTGACCAGCCTGATCACATGTCATCTGACGCCACGTCAATTATGTGCCGGAGCAGGGCAGTCCAGCGGAAGACGGCCGCGTGTGGGCTTTGTGCTTCGTGCCACGCGGCCGGGCTCGCGCAGCTACTGTCGGTGCACCGACGAACGTGTCCTGCGGAGGGAGCGAACATGGTGGGCATGGAGCTGGTGGTCGGGTATCTCTTCGCGTGGGCCGTGGGCAAGGCGAAGCGGGTGGCGGGCCGGGTGGACGAGGAGGTCGACGGGGCGCTGGACGCCGGGATGGACCGCCTGCACGACGTGGTGCTCACCCGTCTGGGCACGGAGCCCGCGCTGGAACGGATGGTGGAGGAGGCCGGCTCGGGCCTGGAGGAGCCGACCGCACGCACCCGGCAGCGGCTGGAGCTGGCCCTGGAGGACGCGGCCGAGAACGACACCGACTTCGCCGGGACACTGCGGCAGGCCGTGGAGGAGGTCGAGGCGGTCAAGGCGGCCGTCGATCCGGGACACGGCGGGCCGACGGTGAGCGGGAACACGTTCAACGGGCCGACCGCGGTCATGCTCGGCGACCACGGACGACAGGACAACCACTTCGGATCCCCGTGACCGGTGCGCAGCCGGACGGCGGGCCGTCCATCGTCACCAACGCCCCCACCGGCGTGCAGATCGGCAACCACAACGTCCAGAACAACTACTTCACCGTGCGCTTCCCCGATCCGGTGGAGACGGCGGCACAGAAGCTGGGGAAGGTGGTGCTGGCCCAGTGGCGGCAGGAGGCCGCCCTGCGCGGCCTTCACGGGCCGGAGCCGATTCCCGTCCGGTGGTCCGCGAAGCGCGCCGAGGAAGTCGGCGACCACCTCCGTCTGACGGGGGATCCGGTCGAGGGGAGCACCGCGGACCTGGCGTCCTTCGCCGGCGCGTTCCTGCGCCTCCGGCAGCAGCGGCTGGTCGTCCTGGGCGGGCCTGGCAGTGGCAAGACGACCCTGGCCGTACTGCTGGTGATCGAGCTGCTGGAGCGGATGGGCGAGGGCGGCAAGGTCCCGGTCCTGCTGCCGCTCGCCTCCTGGCGCCCCCGGGTGGACCACCTGGAGACCTGGCTGGAACGGCAGTTGCTCCGCGAGTACCCCTACCTGGGCCTTCGGACGATCCGCACCCTCGTCCAGGAGCGGCGCGTCCTGCCCGTGCTCGACGGCCTGGACGAGCTGCCCGCCGCCGAGCAGCCGGAAGCCCTCATGAGGCTCAACGCCCTGGCGGAGGGTGCTCCCCTGGTCCTGACCTGCCGTACCGGTGACTACGACAGGACCATCGGTTCCGTTCCCGTGCTCCGCTCGGCCGCCGTGGTCCAGGCCGAGCCCCTGACCACCGGGGAGGCCGCCGACTACCTGCTCGGGTCCGCCACACCGCAGCACCAGGACCGCTGGCGCCCGCTCACCGACGCGCTGCGCGAGGACCCGTCCTGCCCCGCGGCCGAAGTCCTGACGGTCCCGCTCATGCTGTGGCTGTGCCGCACCGCCTACGAACGTCCGGCCGAGGGCGTCCTTCCCGGTGACCTCACCGACCGGGACCGCTTCCCCACCACCGAGGCGGTCGAGAGCCACCTGCTGGACTCGCTCGTCCCCTCGGTCTACCCCTCCGATCCCCTGCCGCCTCCCCAGCCCGGCCGGAAGGCGCCGCGCCGGCGGGCGTGGGAGGGCCGGCGCCGGGACCCGGAACGGGTGTCCCGCTGGCTCGGCTTCCTCGCCCGGCACCTCGAACAGCGCGGAAAGCCCGACCTCGCCTGGTGGGAACTGGGCACCTCCATGCGGCTCGTGACGCGCATGACCGTGACCGGACTCGTCTCCGGGGCGTGCATCGGACTCCTCATCGGGCCCATGGACGGGGTCCTCACCGCGTACACCGCGGCCGGGTCCGGCCTCGTCCCCGGGCTTGCGCAGGGGCTCCTCATCACGGTCGTGGACGGGCTGATCAACGGCCTGCCCGCCGTCCTGGTCTTCGCGCTCGCGCACGGGATCGGCTTCGTGTTCAGGGGCGCGGCCCTGGAGCCGTCGCGCGTCCGGATCGGTTTCGGCAGCAGGACGGGGACGTCGGGTGCCAGATCCGGTCCCGAGATCCGCTCCCGGGCCGCAATGGGGTTCGTGGGAGGGCTGGCGGGCGGGGCCGGGGTCGGCCTCCTCCAGGAGGTGATCAGGGGTTTCCTCTGGCACGATCCGGCCTGGCCCAGGGTCGCGCTGGTGGACGCGGTCCTCTTCGGGTTCATGTTCGCGGTCGCGGGCGGGCTCATGGGCGCGCTGATGGCCTGGCTGGAGGCCCCCGTCGCCATCGAGTCGGCCCCTGACCCCCGCGATCTGCTGGACCTGAACCGCAGGACCGTGCTCCTGCAGTGGCTCATGTTCGCACCGCTGCTCGGGTCCGTGGTCGGGCTCTCGGGGTGGCCCGTCGTCGCGGTCCTCGACGGCGAGCTCTGGGGCATCGAGCTGGCCTGGGAGGTCATGGACGGGATCAGGTTCGGGGTCCTCACCGCGCTCGCGGGCGGGCTCGGCACCATACTCAGCGTGACCGCGTGGGGCCAGTGGACGGTCCTCGCACGCGTCTGGCTGCCGCTGACCGGACGGCTGCCAGGGGCGGCGATGACGTTCCTGGAGGACGCCCACCAGCGGGGCGTGCTGCGCAAGGTCGGCGCCGTCTACCAGTTCCGCCACACCCGCATCCAGCACCACTTCGCCCGGCTCCCGGACCGGCGCCGCCGGTGACCGGCGGCTCCCCCTCTCCCGCACGAGCAGCGTGACGCCGTCCGCCTGACGGCCGAGGAGGCACGCGTGCGGGGCCGTCAGGGTTTCCCGGCGCGGGGGCCCGGGATCCGGCGGTCGTTCTGCAGGGTCCACAACTCGTGGAACAGGCCGCCGGTGTCGGCGACGAGGTCGGCGAACGTCCCCTGCTGGATGATCCGGCCCCGGTCGAGGACGACGATCCGGTCGGCGATGGCGACGTTGGCGAGCCGGTGCGTCACCAGGACGACGGCGCGGTCCTCGGCGAGCCCGCGCAGGCCCGCGAAGATCCGGTGCTCCGCCCGGGCGTCGAGGGCGCTGGTCGGTTCGTCCATCACCAGGAGGCCGGCCTGCCGGTGGAACGCGCGGGCGATCGCGATGCGCTGCCACTGGCCGCCGGAGAGTTCCTCCCCTCCCCACCACTCCCTGGCGAGCAGGGTGTCCAGGCCGGAGCGGAGTCCGGCGACGACCTCGTCCGCGCCGGCCGCCTCCGCCGCCGCGAGGACCGCGGCATCGCCGCGTGCGGCCGGCTGCCCGAGATGGATGTTGTCGCGGGCGGACATCGGCCAGCGGGCGAAGTCCTGCGGCACCACGGCCACCCGGCCCCAGAGCGCACCGGGTTCGATGTCCGCGATGTCGGTCCCGTCCCAGCGCACCGTGCCGCCGGTGGGGAGGTAGAGCGCGGAGATGACGCGGGAGAGCGTCGTCTTCCCGGCGCCGTTCTCGCCGACCAGCGCGAGGATCTCGCCCCGGCGGACGGTCAGGTCGATCCCGCTCAGCGTGTTCCTCTCGCTGCCGGGGTAGCGGTAGTCCATGGCGCAGATCGCGATCTCCTTCGGATCGCCCGGCGCCTTCCGGCCGCGCGCCATCCGGTGACCGCCGGCCTCCTCCAGGAAGTCCGACCAGTCGTCCAGGTAGAGGCCCGTACGGAACAGCCGGGTGCCCTCGCCGATGATGCCGCGCACGCCGGCCGTGGCCGTCTGGAGGCCGATGACGGCCGTCCCGGCGGACGGGATGCTGATCCGGCCGCTCGCCATCAGCAGCACCAGGGCGCCCCACACCACCACGGAGCCGGCACCGCCGCCGAGCGCCCCGACGGTGGCCGCCTTGGCGCCCTTCCAGACGGCGCGGTCCATCGTGCGGTCCACCCGTGCCCCGGTGGACCGGTAGTGGGAGAGGAGGAAGCCGCCCATGGTGTTGGAGCGGATCTGGTCGGCCGCGTGCTTGTCGACGACGTACCAGCGCAGCATGCCCAGCATCCGGCGGTCGGAGTTCGTCTCGACCGACGACAGGTAGTGCACCCGGGCCGCCCGGATCGACGCGACGCCCTGCGGAAGGCCCGCCAGGACCAGCAGCGGCAGCAGGACCGGGTGCAGGTAGGCGAGGACACCGGCCGCGCCGACCAGCGAGGCGGCGGCCGCCATGATCGTCTGCGACTCGCCGAGGAGGTCGGGCGCCACGTCCGCACCCCGGTCCGCGGCCTCCCAGCGGTCGTTGTACCCGGCGGTGTCGTACGCGCACAGCTCGGCGTCCAGGGCCGCCGTCAGGAGCATCAGCTCGGCCTCCCGGCCGATCCGCGGCGCCAGACGCCCGTTCAGGGCGGAGATCGCGATCCCGAGGCCGGAGCGCAGCGCCGCGGCCCCGGCGACCACGGAGATCGCGGGAGCCGCGTCCGACAGCCGGCCCGCGATCGGACCGTCGCCGACCAGCGCCGAGATGATGCTCGTGGTCGCGACGAGTCCGCTCGCCCCCAGGACGGCGGAGACGGCCTGGCAGGCCAGCAGCGCGACGACGGACGGACGGTCGACCCGCCACCCGAGCGCGAGGGCCCGCCGGATGAGCTGCGGCAGCCGGCGGGCCATCGCCCAGGCCGTCATCGAACGGCCGGCCTCCTCCCTGCGGTCTGAAGCTGACGACCAGGACAGTTCCTCGGACACCGTGCCTCCTTCGGCGGAGATCGGAGCGACGAGGCTACGGGAGGGCCGGCAGCGCCTCACCGGTAGCCGTCCACACGCACTCGATCGAGTGAACACCGATGCGTAACACGCGCGCGGCGCAGCCAAGTTGGCCTGCTTCGCAGCCCACGGGGAAGGCGCCGGCCCCCTGGTCCACGCGGCTGCGCTACGCCCTGAAGGTGGCCCGGTAGTCCGCGGGCGACGTGCCGACATGGCGGTGGAAGGCCGCGCGGAAGGCGGCGGGGCTGCCCAGTCCGCTGAGCCGGGCGACCTGTTCGACGGGGGTCGTGGTCGTCTCCAGGAGTTCCCGCGCCCAGTCGATGCGGGCGGCGGTGAGCCAGGCCATCGGCGAGGTGTCCGTCTCCTGCTGGAAGCGGCGGATGAACGTCCGCCGGGACATGTGCGCGTGCTGGGCCAGCTCGTCCACGGTCTGCCGGCGGGCGAGGTTGTCGAGCATCACGGCACGGACCGGCGCGAGTTCCTCGCCCCGGGCGGGCGGCCGGAACCGGTCGATGAACTGTGCCTGGCCGCCTGGGCGTTGGGGCGGGGCGACGAGGGCCCGGGCGCGGGCGTTGGCGGCCGCGGCGCCGAAGTCCCTGCGGATGACGTGCAGGCACAGGTCGACGCCCGCGGTCACGCCGGCCGAGGTGAGGACGTCGCCGTCGTCGACGTAGAGCCGGTTGGGCCGGACGTCGATCCGGGGGTACCGGCGCTGGAGCGCCGCGGCGTCCAGCCAGTGGGTCGTCGCGGGGCGCCCGTCCAGCAGCCCGGCCGCCGCCAGGACGAACGCACCCGTGCAGATCGACACCAGACGGGCACCGCGCGCGTGCGCCGAGCGGATCGCCGCCAGTGCCGCGGCGGGAGGCGGCTCTTCCGGGTCCTGGCAGCCGGGGACGACGACCGTGCCGGCGCCCTCCAGCGCCTCCAGCCCGGCGTCCGCGGCGACGGTGAACCAGCCGCTGCGCACCGGCCCGGCCGCCGGATCGGTGCAGACGGTGACCTCGTAGTGCGGGTCAGACCCGAAGGCCTGCACCGGGATGCCGAGGTCGAGCGGGAGGACCCCGGGAAGTGCCAGCACCGCGACCCGGTGCGCTTCGATCGCCGTCATGGCACGATCCTAGCGACCCATGGCCCGCGTGCCACTGTCGAGACCGAGGGCCCGGTTCCTAACCTTCGGCCATGGACTTCTCACTCGACCTGCCGACCGGCCCCCTGGCCGAGGCCATCCTCGCCGCCGTGCACTCCTCCGAGACCCCGCCGGTGGCCAACCACAGCGTGCGCAGCTTCCTCTTCGCCGAGCTCCTCGCCGCCCACGAGGGCTGCCTGGACGACGCCGCCTACGACCGCGACCTGCTGTTCGCCGCGACCGTCCTGCACGACCTGGGCACCGGCACCCTGGCGAAGGGCGAAGCCCGCTTCGAGGTGGAGGGCGCCGACCTGGCGGCCGACCTGCTGCGCGGTCACCAGGTGCCCGAGGCGGACATCGACCGCGTCTGGGAGGCGATCGCCCTGCACACCTCCCCCGGCATCGCCGAGCGCCGCGGGCTGCTGAGCCACCTCACCCGCGAGGGCGTGGGCGCCGACTTCGGACGCAACGCGGCCCTCGTCTCCCGGCAGGCGGAGCGGATCCACGCCGCCTACCCCCGCCTGGCCATGGTCCGCTCGCTCGTCGACGCGATCGTGGAGCGAGCCGCCCGGTCGGACGCCGCGGCACCCCGCCACTCGCTCGGCGGCGAACTGCTCCGCGAGCGCCGGGCCGGCGGCGTGACCGAACTGGAGCGCTCCGCCGCCTCCTGCCCCTGGGGCGAGTAGCCGCAGGCCCCTGCGGCTCACTGCTGGGGGAAGCTGAAGGCGTAGCCGTTGTCCTTGAGCCAGGGCAGGAGCTGTTCGAGGGCGGCGAGGGTCTGGGCGCGGTTGCCGCCGCCGTCGTGGAGGAGGACGGTGGGGCCGATGCGCAGCTGGGCCTTCGCGGTCTCGACGATCCGGTCGGCGCCGGGGCGTTCGAAGTCGCGGGTGTCGACGTTCCAGCCGAGCGGGCGCATGCCGTGGGCGGCGGCGATCTGGCGGCTCTCGGGAGTGAAGGCGCCGCCGGGGGCGCGGTAGTAGGGGACGGGGGCGCCGCCGGTGGCGTCCTGGACCATCGTCAGGCCGTCGACGATCTCCTTCTCCTGGTAGGCGACGTCCTTGTGGTCCATGGCGGTGTCGTGGCTGACGCTGTGGTCGCACAGCCGGTGGCCGGCGGCGACGACCTGCCTGGCGAGGTCGGGGTGGGCCTGGGCGTTGGGGCCGAGCATGCAGAAGACGGCCTTGGCGTCGTTGCGGGCGAGGACGTCGAGGACGCGCGGTGTCCACTGCGGGTCGGGGCCGTCGTCGATGGTGAGGTTGACGGTCTTGCCCGGGTCCTCGGACTGGCGGGAGATGCTCATGTCCGCCACCGGTGCGGGCAGGGTCGGGTCCGGGGCCGTGGCGGCGGGAGCGGCCGGGGAGCCGGTGGGCTGGGTGAGCCGCTCGGGCGCCTTCATCAGCACACCGGCGGCACCGAGCAGGGTGAGCGCCGCCGCGCCCAGGACCGCGGTCCGCAGCACGGCGGTCCGCCGACGGGCGGGGTGGGACGTCACCCCGACCCGGGGGTACCAGCTCGGCGGCGTGGGGTCGGACGGCTTCGGCTCGTGGTGCTCGCGCATGGTGCTCCTCGGACGACTCGGTGGGGCCCGGAGGTGTCCCGGGTCGGTGTGCCTCCACCGTCCGTCGCGCGGTTGCGGGGTCTGTGAGCCGTGTATGAGCGTTTCGCAACAACCTGCGGCCCACCCCGCGCCACAGCCGTGTTTCCGCAGGTGAAGAGCGGATACTGACTGGCATGTCACGGGTACTGCTGATCGAGGACGACGACTCCGTACGGGAGGCGCTCACGCTGGGCCTGCGCCGCCAGGGCCACGAGGTGCGCGCCGCCGCCACCGGCGAGGAGGGCCTGGAGCGCGCCCACGCCGAGCCGCCGGACATCGTGGTGCTGGACCTGATGCTGCCCGGGATCGACGGCTTCGAGGTGTGCCGGAGGCTGCGGCAGACCGGCCCCACCCCGGTGATCATGCTCACCGCGCTCGGCGACGACGTGGACACCGTCCTCGGTCTGGAGGCGGGGGCCGACGACTACGTGGTCAAGCCCGCGCAGTCCCGGGTGCTGGACGCCCGCATCCGGGCCGTGCTGCGCCGCGCGGGCGGTCCGGGGCCGGAGCCCGTTCGGGAGGCGCACGGCGACCTGGTCCTCGACCGGGCCGCGCTGACCGTCACCAAACGCGGCGCCCCGCTACTGCTGGCCCCCGGCGACCTGCGCCTGCTGCTGGAGCTGGCCGCCGCCCCCGGGCGGGTGTTCAGCCGTGAGCAACTCCTCGAATCCGTCTGGGGGCTGGGCCGCCAGGACGACATCCGGCTGGTCGACGCCGGAGTGAACCGGCTGCGCGCCAAGATCGAGGACAGCCCGTCCGAGCCGCGCTACATCCAGACCGTCCGCGGCTTCGGCTACCGCTTCGGGCCGCTGTGACCACCGAACCCCTGCCGCGCAGGACCCGGCTGCGCCGCGCCGCCGCCGGCCTGCGGCCCCGGCTGCTGGCCGCGTTCGTCGCCGTCGCCGCCCTGAGCGCGCTGGCCACCGCCACCCTGACCTACCGGGCCGCCACCAACTCCACCCTGGAACTCACCCAGGACACCACCCTGGACGAGCTGCGCCGCCGCGTCGACACCCTCGCCCCCGGCCTGCCCTTCCCGCCGACCCAGGGCGAACTCGACAGTCTGGCCGGCCAGTTGTCCGGCACCGGCGGCTTCCGCGACTGGCGCGTCCTGGCCGCCCACGGCACCGACCACTCCGAGTGGACCCAGCCCGTCGCCGTCCCGCCCGCGCTGGAGAAGACCGTGAACGCCGGCCACGCCGCCTTCCAGCGCTTCAGCGCCGACGGCCACCCCTGGCTCGCCGCCGGCATCCCCGTCACCGACGCCGCCGCGCCCCACGCCCCCTCGGGACTCACCGTCTACGCCCTGCTCCCGCTCGACCGCGAGCAGAGCGCCAGCGACGCCCTGCTCGCAGCGGCCGCCGGGGCGGGCGCCTTCGCCGCCGTCCTCGCCGCGGGCCTCGCCCTGCTCGCCGCCCGCCAGGTCCTGCGCCCGGTCCGGGCGCTCGGCGACGTCGCCCACGCCCTCGCCCAGGGCAGACTCGACACCCGCCTCACCGTCACCGGGCACGACGAACTCGCCCAGCTCTCCAAGACGTTCAACCACACCGCCCGCACCCTTCAGGGCACCATCGAGGAGTTGCGCGCCGTCGAGTCCCAGGGCCGGCGCTTCGCCGCGGACGTCTCCCACGAGCTGCGCACCCCGCTGGCGGCGATGCTCGCCGTCACCGACATCCTCGACGAGGACGCCGAGCACCTCCCCGAGGACACCGCCACCGCCCTGCGCATGATCAGCAACGAGACCATCCGGCTCACCCGGCTGGTCAACGACCTCATCGAGATCTCCCGCCTGGACGCCGGGGCGGCCCCGCTGCACACCGAGACCGTCGACGCCGCCACCGCCGTCCGCGAGACCCTCGACCTGCGCGGCTGGGTCGACCAGGTCGAGCTGGACCTGCCCGGAGAACTACGGGTGCGCCTGGACCCGCGCCGCTTCGACGTCGTCGTCGCCAACCTGGTCGGCAACGCCCTGCGGCACGGCCGACAGCCCGTACGGGTCTCCCTGCGCGGCACGGACGAGGACCTCGTGCTCACCGTCACCGACCGCGGCCCCGGCATCCCACCCGCCGAACTGCCGCACCTGTTCGACCGCTTCTACAAGGCCGACAAGGCGCGTCGGCGCTCCGAGGGCAGCGGGCTCGGGCTCGCGATCGCCCAGGAGAACGCCCGGCTGCACGGCGGCCTCATCGAGGCGGCCAACTCCCCCGACGGCGGCGCGGTGTTCACCCTCGTCCTGCCCCTCGGCGTCGTCACGGAGGACCAGTGACCATCCACCACCGCCTCGCCGCCGGCGCGGCCCTGCTCCTGCTCCTGCCCGCCACCGGCTGCTCGATCTCCGGCACCGGCGCGGTGAGGAGCGGGAAGCCGGCCACCGGCGTCCAGCCGGGCACCCGGCTGTACTTCCTCGACCAGCACGGCATCCGGCTGTCCATCCGCCCGGGCCCACGACGCGAGGACCTCCAGCAGACCTTCGACACCCTGCTCGCCGGACCGGACCGCGCCGAGGCGAGCTCCGGCCTGTACAGCACCCTGCCCGCCTCCGGCCGGGTCCAGGCCACCGCCACCCCCGGCACGATCACCCTGCGCCTGTCCTGGCCCGCCGCCTCACTGTCCGCCCCCACGATCCAGCAGCTCGTCTGCACCGCCGAGGACGCCCCCGCCGGATCCGGGCCGCCGCCGAAGATCGCCATCGTCAGCAGCGACGCCCCCTCCGCCATCCAGCAGCAGTGCGACCTGCACCGCGCCGGCTGACGCACCCCGCCACGGCTGCCCGGGCCGTAGACCGGCCCGGGTGAGCACGGCACCCACGGCGCCGGCGGGGCCGAGATGTCCGTAATGAACGATTGTGTTCCCTATCCCCCGGGGATACCGTCGGTAGTGGTGAACGAATCCGTCCCCTGCCCGTCGTTCACCCCCGAACCCATTGGGGGACCTGCCATGGCCACCTCGCGCGCCCTGGCCGAGGCTTCGCCCGCGACCGCACGTCGGGGCCAGCACCCGGGGATTGCCCTCACCGTCATCGCGGCCACACAGCTGATGGTCGTGCTCGACATCACGATCGTGAACATCGCGCTGCCGCACATCCAGCGGGCGCTGAGCTTCAGCACCACCGACCTGTCCTGGGTGATCAACGCCTACACCCTCACCTTCGGCGGGCTGCTGCTGCTCGGCGGACGGGCCGGCGACATCCTCGGGCGGCGGCGGGTGTTCGTCGTCGGCGTCCTGGTCTTCAGCATGGCCTCGCTGCTCGGCGGCGTCGCACAGTCCTCCGGCTGGCTGCTGGCCGCCCGGTCCCTCCAGGGACTGGGCGGCGCCATCGCCTCACCGACCGCACTCGCGCTGATCGCCACCAACTTCAGGGAGGGCCCGGAGCGCAACCGGGCCTTCGGCGTGTTCTCCGCCGTCGCCGGGGCCGGCGGCGCGATCGGTCTGCTGCTCGGCGGCATGCTGACGTCCTGGCTGTCCTGGCGCTGGGTGCTCTTCGTCAATGTGCCGATCGGCATCGCGATCGCGCTGCTGGCACCGCTCTACATCAACGAGTCCGAACGGCACCCCGGGCGCTTCGACCTGGCCGGCGCGTTCTCCGCCACGGCGGGCATGGTCTCGCTGGTGTACGGCTTCATCCGCGCCTCCGCGCACGGCTGGACGGACCCCGTGACGCTGACCGCGTTCGGCCTGGCCGTCGTGCTGCTGGCGGCCTTCCTGGTCCACGAGCGGCGGGTGCCGCAGCCGATCACCCCGCTGCACCTGTTCCGCAACCGCAACCGCTCCGGCGCGTACGCGCTGATGCTCTGCGTGGCCGCGACGATGTTCAGCATCTTCTTCTTCATCACCCTGTTCGTGCAGGAGATCCTCGGCTTCAGCCCGCTGCGGGCCGGCTTCGCGTTCCTGCCGATCAGCGTCGCGATCGTGGCCGCCGCCCAGTTCGCGGCCCGCACCCAGGTGCGGTTCGGCGCCAAGCCCTTCCTGGTGGCCGGTTCGCTGCTGGTGCTGGGCGGGGTGATCTGGGCGACCAGGATCGACATCGACAGCAGCTACGTGGGCGGCATCCTCGGGCCGACCCTGATGTTCGGCTTCGGCATGGGCTCGATCTTCGTCCCGGCGTTGCTGACCGCCGTCTCCCGGGTCGCCCCGCACGAGACCGGCGCCGCCACCGGCATGCTCAACACCACCCAGCAGGTCGGCGGCTCGCTCGGGCTGTCGATCCTCGTCACCGTGTACGGCACGGCCAGCCGCAACGAGGCCCGGCAGCAGGCCGCCGCGTTCCTGCGGCAGGCCACCCCGCAGCAGGCCGCCCAGTTCCGGGCCACCGGCCGGCTCCCGGCGCCGTACTCCTCGCAGGTGCTGGTGCACGGCATCGGCAGCGCGTTCCAGATGGGCGTGGTGTTCGCCGCGCTGGCGGTGACGATCGCGGTGTTCGTCATCAAGGCCGGCCGGCTGCCGCTGCCGCCCGCCGTCAGCTCTTCGAGGGGCAGTGCTTGACAGGGCGTCAGGGTGACCGGGAGAGTCTTTCTTGCAATGGTTTTCATCTTCGATAACCGCTGCGGGCGACTGCCGCCTGCCCACCTGCGGGTGAGCGCCGCCCATCGAAGCCCACGCCCTCCCGAAAGAGGACCGCCATGTCGCTCGACGTCTCCCCCGCCCTCCTCGACCAGGCCCGGCAGGGCCGCGTCGACGAGGCCGAGTTCCTGGACACCGTCCGGGCCTCGCTCCCGTACGCCTACCAGGTCGTCGCCGGGCTCAGCACCGAACTCGCCGCCGGAGAAGAGGAGTTCACCACCGACAACACCACGCCCAGCGACGAGCAGCGGGCCCAGCTGCTGCGCGCCCTCGCCAGCAACGCGATCCGCGGCAGCCTGGAGGACCACTTCGGCGTGAAGCTCGCCTTCGTCAACTGCCACCGCGTCGGCGCCTTCCGGCCGGGCACCGAGGACAGCGCGGCGTACCGCGAGTTCACCTCGCTGCACAACCAGATCCGCAACCAGAGCCCGGAGCTGCGCAGCTGCTGACGGCTGCCGGACGCGACCTGCCCGCGGCGGCTCCCACCCCGGTTCCGAGGGGGTGGGAGCCGCCGCACGTGTCGCCGTGTTGCGCCCCGTTGCGGGCCGGTGTCCGGATCGCGCGGCGATCTTGTCGCACGGCCCGGCGCCTGCGTACGTTCGGAACGCACCACCAGACCGGCCCGCCCCGGGCCGCCCTCACCCCGCGGAGCCCACCATGTCGCCGGACCCTCGCCCACTGCGGAAACTCGGCTTCCTGACCATCGGGCTCTTCGACGAGGCGGACCCGCGCCGGGGCCACGAGTCCACCCTGGAGATCATCGCCCTCGGCGAGCGGCTCGGCTTCGACAGCGCCTGGCTGCGCCACCGCCACCTCCAGTACGGCATCTCCTCCCCGGTCGCCGTCCTCGCCGCCGCCACCCAGCGCACCAGCCGCATCCAGCTCGGCACCGCCGTCACCCCGCTCGGCTGGGAGAACCCGCTGCGGCTCGCCGAGGACCTGGCCACCGTGGACGTGCTCTCCGGCGGCCGGCTCAACCCCGGCTTCAGCGTCGGCCCGCCCGTCCACTACGAGCACGTGCGCGGGGCGCTCCACCCCGACACCGCCGGGCAGGAGGACTTCAGCCCCCGGCGCGCCGAACGGCTGATCGCCCTGGTGCGCGGCGAGGACGCCTCCGACTTCGCGGGCACCGAGGGCATCGAGGTCTACTCCCGCCGGGTCCAGCCGCACTCCCCCGGCCTCGGCTCCCGGCTCTGGTACGGCGCCGGGAGCCTGCGCTCGGCCCGCTGGGCCGGCGAGCAGGGGCTCAACCTGCTCACCAGCAGCGTGGTGAAGGCCCAGGACGCGGACGACCCGGGCCCGCTCGACTTCGCCGCCATCCAGGCCGCCCAGATCCGCGCCTTCCGCGAACGCCACCCCGACGGCGAGCGCGCCCGGGTCTCCCAGGGCCTGGTGGTCATCCCCACCGACAGCGCCACCCCCGACCAGCGCGCCAGGTACGAGGCGTACGCCCTCGCCCGTACCCCGCGCACCGTCGCCCCGCAGGGCCCGGCCCGGATGCTCTTCGCCCCCGACCTGGTCGGCACCACCGAGCAGCTGGTCGAGCGGCTGCACGCCCACGCCGCCTACCGCGAGGTCGACGAGGTCGCCTTCGCCCTGCCCTTCTCGTTCGAGCACGAGGACTACGTGCAGATCCTCACCGACCTGGCCACCCGCCTCGGCCCCGCCCTCGGCTGGCGCCCGGCCGGGGACTGAGGAACGGCTCCCCGGAGGCCGCCGTCCGGGTGCGCCCGCCACGAGCGCCACAGCCCTGGCACCGGCGTCACGGGAAGCGGTGGCCCGCCCTGTCCGCGTCGACATCGACCCGGGCGCGCGGGGTGACCAGAGGTCAGCCTCAGAACTCGCCGGTTTCGATGTCGAGTTCGAACGGCTCGGGCAGCCGCACCGGCACGCCGAACGGGTGCGGGCCCTCGATCCGGGTGTACCCGAGCGCGCCGGGCTGGGAGAACAGTGTGCAGGCCCGCTCCTGCCGGTCCACCAGGAGGTAGAGCGGCGCGCCGAACTGGGCGTAGCGGCGGCGTTTGACCGTCCGGTCGGTCTCGGCGTCCGAGGGGGAGGTCGCCTCGACCACGAGGACGGTCTGGTCGGGGCACAGCGCCCCGTCCACTCTGGCCAGTTCGGCCGGGACGACGGCCAGATCCGGCACGTAGCAGTCCGCCGTACCCGGCAGGACGAGGTCGCCGGAGCCGGTGCGCAGTCTTCTCGGCCCGAGGACCGGAGTGAGCTGCAGGCGGAGCAGGTCGATGGTGTGCTGGTGTGCCCAGGAGTGCGCCACCGGGGTGGTGACTCCCTCGATGGTCTCCGTTTCCACGGGAGGAAGCCTATCGGCGTTTCCGGGGATCACCGGCTCTGGTCAATGAAATAAGCGCTTGCTTAGAATCGGGCGTGTGTGTAGCCGTGGAACCCGAGCGCTCCAGGAGATGTCATGGCCGGAACCAACCGTCAGATACGCCTCGCCCGTCGGCCGGTCGGGGAGGTGCGGCCGGAGGACTGGGCGCACGGGGAGGAGGCGGTTCCGGAGCCCGGGGACGGGGAATTCCTGGGGCGGACGCGGTACGTGTCGCTGGATCCGGCGATGCGCGGGTGGCTGGACGACCGGCCGTCGTACCTGCCGCCGGTGGGGCTCGGCGAGGTGATGCGGGCGGGCTCGGTGGTGGAGGTCGTCGCGTCCAACCACCCGGGGTTCCGGGTCGGCGACCACGTGGTCGGCAGCTTCGGGGTGCAGGAGTACGCGGTGTCGGACGGCAAGGGCGCGCTCACCGTCGATCCCGCGCTCGCCCCGCTGTCGACGTACCTGGGCGCCCTCGGGTTGCCCGGCATGACGGCGTACTTCGGGCTGCTGGAGGTCGGGGCGCTCAAGAAGGGCGAGACCGTCGTCGTCTCCGGCGCCGCCGGGGCGGTCGGCAGCCTGGTCGGGCAGATCGCCAAGGTGAAGGGCTGCCGGGTGGTCGGCATCGCGGGCGGCCCCGCGAAGTGCGCGCTGCTCACCGGGGAGCTGGGCTTCGACGCCGCGATCGACTACCGCGCGGAGGACGTCCGCAAGGCGCTGCGCACCCACGCCCCGGACGGCATCGACGTGTACTTCGACAACGTCGGCGGCCCGGTCCTGGACGCCGCACTGACCCGCCTGGCGCTGCACGCCCGGGTAGTGGTCTGCGGCGCGATCAGCCAGTACAACAACGAGGGCGCCGTGCAGGGCCCGTCCAACTACCTGTCCCTGCTGGTGCGACGGGCCCGGATGGAGGGCTTCGTGGTGTTCGACTACGCCCGCCGGTACCCGGAGGCGGCCGCCGAACTCGCCGGCTGGATAGCGGACGGCCGGATCAAGGTCAGGGAGCAGGTGGTGGAGGGCACCGTGGACGACTTCCCGGACACCTTCGGGATGCTGTTCCGGGGCGAGAACACCGGCAAGCTGGTGCTGCGCCTGGCCTGAAGCTCCTCGGGCGGCCGCCACCCCCGTACGGCCGCCCGAGGTCGACAGGTCGACGGGGCACCACGTCGACAGGTCACCGAACCGACAGCAGGTCAGAGCAGGCGCTTGATCTCGCCGCGCGCCCGGTAGAAGCCCCCGGAGGCGGACTCCCGCACCTCGGCGACCAGGTAGCGGGCCCCGGCGATCCGGACGTCCTTGGGGAACTGCACCCGCCAGGACGGGTCGTAGCCCTGCGACACCACCCGCACCCGCAGCCGGGCGCCGTCCTGGACGCACTCGACCTCGATCTCGCCGCCGGTCCTCGCGGCGGTCACCGTGACCGTCTCCAGCCCGGCGCCGGCCAGCACCGGCTCCCGGTCCGCGCCCTTGACCTCGGCGGTCTTCGGCAGCGTGCCGCCCTCGGCCGCCCGCACCGCCTGCTCACTGGCGTCCAGGCAGGCCAGCGAGCCGTCCGTGGTCACCAGGTAGAGCCGGCCGTCCCGGTACTGCATGCTGTACGCCGAGCCGCAGCCGGTGGCGAGCTTCCACAGCCGGGTGCCGTCGGCGGCGAAGCAGTACACCGAGGAGTGGTTGTCCCCGGCGAAGACGTACTCGCCGTCCGGGGAGGCCGCGCAGGAGAAGACGGCGGCGTCGCAGCGGTAGGCGGCCACCTCGGCGCCGTCCGACTTGCGCAGCCGGTGCACCCAGCCGCGGCCGGTGCCGGCGAACACCTCGTCGGCCTCCTGCCAGCCGAACAGCACTTCGCCCTTGGTCGGGGTGTGCCACCGCGGGTCGCCGCTGCGGTTGTCGTAGCGGGCGACGCCGCGCGAGTGGCCGTGGTAGACGCCGTCGGCGTCGCAGCGCACCATCCAGCCGGCCCGGCCGTCGGCCTGGCGGCGCCACTGGAACTCGTCCTCGTGGTCCACCGTGGTCAGTCCGCCGCGCTCGTCGGCGACGCCGAGCACGCCGTCGTGGATGTCGAGCCAGAAGATGTCCACGTCCTGGGCTATCTCGTACGCCACCCGCGGGACCTTGCCGCCCAGGTCGTACACCTTGCCGTCGTCGCAGCCGGCGTAGATCCACCAGTCGTCCGCGACGATACACTTGACGCCGTCCGGCAGACCGTAGCGGGCCGTCACCTCGCCGTCGTGGGTGAGGGTGTAGACGTCGCCGCGCTCGTTGCCGACCCAGGCGTGCTCCTCGCCGACGAAGATCCCGAAGGCGGGCGAGCCGGAGCGGAAGCGCCACAGCAGCGGCGCCTGACGGGCGGTCGAGCCGCTGCTGACGATCTGCCGCCTGGTCACCGACCGGCGCTGGCGCACTCCCCGGACGGCCGGGGCGTACCCCTTGCGGACCTTCTCGCCGATCTTCTTGGCCGCCGACGCGGACGCCTTCTCCGGGCTCGGGTACGTGGTCGACTTGCTCTGCCCGGGCTCACCGATCCGCCCGTACCGCACCGTCACCACCTGGCCGGCGAGCCGCACCTCGTAGAACTTGTGCGCGCTCCCCTCGTCCTCGGACAGTTCGAGGTACGTGACCTGCTCTTCCACGGCGACGGACACGGCGGAGTCCCCTTTCGGGCAAACGGAGATGGGGGCGTCGGGCGGGACCGGCCCGCCGACATCACCAAAGCTATCGCCAGGCACCGACAGCCGGCCCTGGTGGGTGCCGGTGGGTGCCGGTCCCGGGCGCTCCGCGGACCGCCCGGGGTCAGTACAGCCCGGCCAGGAGGGCGCGCAGCCGTTCGTCCTCGCTGATGATGCCGTACGCGAGGCCGGAGGTGACGATCCGGCCGTCGCGTTCGACGAGGTCGCCAACGTACCGGCCCAGGTCGATGTCCCCGGCGGCGCCCAGCGCGTGCAGGGCCTCGCAGCCGCCCGTCACGTCGGCGCCCGACTCGACCGACCGGAGCGCGGCCTCGGCGAGGCGGCCGAGGTCCACGGTGTCGGGGCCGGCGATGTCGAGCAGCGCGAGGACGGCGCCGGCGGCCTTCTCCGGGTCGTCGAGCAGCGCCTCCAGCCGGGGTATCAGGTCCCGGCCGGCCGCGCCGAGGGAGGCGGCGGCACGCAGGGCGCGGACCACCGTCCAGCGGGCCCACAGCCGTGTCCCGGCGGTGCGGTCGAGGACGGACGCCAGGATCCGGACGGCCTCCTCCGCGTCGCCGTCGATCTGCCAGAACGCGCGGGCCGTCGCGACGTCGGCGTCCAGCTGCGGGGCGGTC
>NZ_MSJQ01000014.1 GCF_014596515.1 Streptomyces sp. CBMA156 | reverse complement strand
CCTCCCGCACCCGGGCCAGGACCCGCGCCCCGGGGCGGGTCGCCGCGATCCGTACGCAGTCCCGCCAGAGGTCGAGCGGCGCCGGCGGCTCGGCGGTGAAACCGTGGGTGTAGGCGAGCAGTTCACGGGCGCGCACGGCCGCGTCGGTGACCAGCTGCTCCAGCGGGTCGGCCCCGGCCGAGGAGGCGTCCTGGCGCACGGGCGGCCCTGGCAACGGCGGCAGCCCGGGCAGCGCCGCCGGCTCACGGCCGAAGACCTCCTCGGCGGGAGTGCCGTCCGGAAGCCGCGCCGCACCGGCCTGCGAACCGGCCTGCGCCTCCTCCGCCCCCTCGGCGTCCTCGTCCCCGAGACCGCCGAGACCGCCGGGACCCCCGGCACCGCCGATCGCCTGCATCAGCAGGGCGGTCCGGAGTTCCTCCCGCGCCTCCTGCGCGCCGCACCCCCGCAACAGGAGCAGCAGCATCGCGTCCTCGTCCAGCAGCCAGGACACCTGGTAGCAGAGCGCGGCCGCGTGCTCGCAGGGGTGCTCGAACGCGTCGCAGTCGCAGTCCGCCTCCAGGTCGCCGTAGCCGGGCAGCAACCGCACCCGGGCGTCCTCGGCGGCCTCCAGCAGGTCGGGCGGCAGTTCACCGGCGAGCAGTTCCCCGGCGGCGTCCGGCCGCTCGGCGGCCTTCTCCCAGAGCGACTCCCACGCGTCCTCGCCGAGTTCCTCCAGGGTGAGCACCGTCCTGAACGGGGTGTCACCCTCGTGGCCGGCGGCGGAGATGCGCCCGGGGCCGACCGTGATCGGCCCGAGCCGGCCGGTGCGCGCGAAGGCCCGGCCCTTCTTCAGCGTCTCCTCGTCCAGGGAGGTGTCCTCCAGGGCGTCCGCCCAGGCCCTGCCCCACCAGGACTGGCCGCGTGCCCGGCTGCCCCGGCGCGCGGCGAAGGCCGGAAAGCCCCGCGCGCCCGTCTCGTCCCCGCTCATCCCGCGCTCCTCAGTTCGACCAGGTCGGCCAGCTCGTCGTCGGTCAGCCGCGTCAGTGCCTGCTCGCCGGAGCCCAGCACGGCGTCCGCCAGGCCCTGCTTGGCTTCGAGCAGGGCGGCGATGCGGTCCTCGACCGTGCCCTCGGCGATCATCCGGTGCACCTGGACGGTGCGCGTCTGCCCGATGCGGTGGGCGCGGTCGGTGGCCTGGGCCTCCACGGCCGGGTTCCACCAGCGGTCGTAGTGCACGACGTGGTCGGCGCGGGTGAGGTTGAGTCCGGTGCCGGCGGCCTTGAGGGACAGCAGGAAGACGGGTACCTCCCCGTCCTGGAACCGGCGGACCATCTCCTCGCGGCGCGGCACCGGGGTACCGCCGTGCAGCAGCAGTGTGGGGACGCCGCGCTCGCGCAGGTGTGTCTCCAGCAGCCGCGCCATGGTGACGTACTGGGTGAAGACCAGCACGGCCCCGTCCTCGGCGAGGATGGTGTCCAGCAGTTCGTCGAGCAGTTCCAGCTTGCCGGACCGGCCGGCCAGCCGGGTGCCTTCCGCCTCCTTGAGGAACTGCGCGGGGTGGTTGCAGATCTGCTTCAGCCCGGTGAGCAGCTTGAGCACCAGCCCGCTCCTGGCGATGCCCTCGGTGGCCCCGATCTGCGCCATGACCTCACGGACCCGGCTCTCGTACAGGGTCCGCTGCTCGGGGGTGAGGGAGACCGGGCGGTCCGTCTCGGTCTTCGGCGGGAGTTCGGGGGCGATGCCCGGGTCGGACTTCTTGCGGCGGAGCATGAACGGCCGGACCAGTTCGGCCAGTCGCCGTGCGGTGGGGCCGTACTCCCCCTCCTCCCCCGGCGGCGGTCCGAACTCCGCGCGTTCCCTGCGTTCGGCCTCGATGGCGGCGGTCCAGCGGTTGCGGAAGCGGCCGTGGCCGCCGAGGAGTCCGGGGGTGGTCCAGTCGAGGACGGCCCAGAGTTCGGAGAGGTTGTTCTCGACCGGGGTGCCGGTCAGGGCGATCCTGGCGCCGGCGGGGATCAGCCGCAGCGCCTTCGCGGTGCCGGAGTGCGGGTTCTTGACGTGCTGGGCCTCGTCGGCGACGACCGCGCTCCAGCGGTGCGCGCCGAGCCGCTCGGCGTCCAGGCGCATGGTGCCGTAGGTGGTCAGGACGAAGCCCGAGTCGGCGCCGTCCAGGGTGCGGTCGGGGCCGTGGAAGCGGCGCACGGGCGTGCCGGGGGCGAACCTGCCGATCTCGCGCTGCCAGTTGCCCAGCAGGGAGGCTGGGCAGACGACGAGGGTGGGGCCGGCGCTGTCCGGGTGCTCCTGGCGCAGCAGGTGCAGCGAGATCAGCTGGACGGTCTTGCCCAGGCCCATGTCGTCGGCGAGGCAGCCGCCGAGGCCGAGCGAGGTGAGGCGGTCCATCCAGGCCAGGCCGCGCAGTTGGTAGTCGCGCAGGGTGGCCGCGAGCGCGGCGGGCTGCTCGACGGGTTCGCCGCCGCCGGGTTCGGCCAGGCGCCGACGCAGGGCGAGCAGCCAGTCGCTGGGGGCGACCCGCACCTGCCTGCCGCCGATCTCGGTGTACCCGGTGAGGGCGACGGCGAGCGCCTCGATGGCGGTGAGCGGCTTGAGGTCGCGTTCGGCGGCCTTGCGGGCGAGGTCGGCGCCGACGAACACCCACTGTCCGCGCAGCAGGACGAGCGGCTGGTCGGCGGCGGCGATCCCGGCCGTCTCCTGCTCGGTGAGGGCTTCCCCGTCGAGGTCGAGCCGCCAGCGCAGGTCGACCGTGCCGCCCCCGCCGAAGAAGGACCGCAGGTCGGTGGGCGGGGTCCGCTCGCCGCCGACGACGGCACGGCTGGTGAGGGAGGCGATGGCCTCCGCGGGCCGGAGCACCTCGACGCCGTGGGCGGCGAGCCGGCCGGCGGTCTCGCCGAGCAGGTCCCGGACCTCGTGGTCGGCGAGGTCCAGGGCGGAGGGCACCGGCAGCAGGCGGGAGAGGGGCTGCCAGACGTCGGCGGCCCGCCGGACGGCGAGGACGGTGTCGGCCTGGGCCCGCGGCCCGAACCCGGCTGCCCCGGCCGTGGCGAACAGCTCGCCGGCGTCGGCGCCGAGCGTCGGGTCGGCCAGGCTGGACACCCGGGGCACCAGACGCAGGGCGGGCTGCCCGCCGTCGCCGGCGGCGGGCAGCAGGTCCAGGCGCAGGGACAGCCGTACGCCCGAGTCGAGGCCGGCGGAGATCTCCTCGGCCCAGGCGCGCAGGTGGGGGACGTACTGGGGTTCGGCGGCGGCGAAGGCCGGGCGGCCGGCCGCGGCGGGTGCGGCGGCGGTGCGCGGCAGGGTGTCGGCGACCGCGTCGACGAAGGAGCGGAGCAGGACGGCGGCGTCGGGCAGCAGCAGCGGGCCGCCGGGCGGGACGGGCAGCGGGACGGCGAGCGCCTCGGCCGGTGCCGCGGCGGCCAGTTCGCGCAGGCGCCGGACGTCCTCCGGGGCGAGCGGGCCGGCCCGCCAGGCGTCGTGGCCGGTGGCGGAGACGCCGGGGAGCAGCCGTTCGCGGGCGGCGAGGTGCAGGCCGAGGGCGGTGGCGGCGCCCCAGAACGCGGCGGACGGGCTGGGGGTGACGGCCGCGGTGCCGTTCGCCGTGCCGCTCGCGGCCGCTTCGGCGGTCGCTTCGGTGTGGAGCCGGCGGGCCAGGGTGAGGGCGGGCAGCGCCTGGGCGACGGTCAGGCGCAGCACCGGACAGCGGCGGACCGCGAGGGTGCCGCCGTCGGCGGTGACCAGGTCGGCTTCGCCGAGGGACGGTCGGGCGGCGAGGCCGGGGCCGGCCTGGCCGTCGGGGTATCGGAACACGAGGCTTCCGGTACGCGCCGGATCGCCCGGCTCGAAGGCCACCGCGCACTGCGCCAGCAAGCCGGCCTGCTCACGCGACATCCACACCATCTGTTCCGCCCCCTGCTTCTTCGTCCGGTCGGCTCCGCCGTCCACCCGGCGTCACCCAGTCCTGTACACGGGCCCAGTCCTGTACGTGAGCCCGGCCTCAGTGGTGGGGGTCCTCGGGATGCGGCCCGGTGGCGTACGGGTTCGGCTCGCCCTCCGCGAGCACCCCGACGAACGGTTCGCCCTCCCCCGCGAAGGTGTACGCGCCGCCCTCGATCCGCCCGATCAGGCTGTGCGTCCATGCCGCCTGGCTGTCGGCCGAGTGCACCCACATGTTCATGATCTCGCCGATGTGCCCGAGCTGTTCGGGGCCGTCCTGCGGCATGTAGTACCCCGTGACCCCGGCCCGCCAGCGTTCGAGCGCCGCGATCCGCTCCCTGAGGAGCGCGACGGCCTCGCTCCGCGGCAGGTCGACGATGAACCCGATGCCGGCCGAGAGCACGTCCATCTTCTGGTCGTACGAGGTCAGGGCCTCGCGCAGCAGGTCGAAGTACTCCGCGGTGCCCTTGTCGGTGATCTCGTACTCGACGCGGGGCGGGCCGCCGACGGCGCTCGGTGCGACCTCGTGCTCGACCAGGAGTCCCTGCTTCGCCATCTGCTTGAGCGCGTGGTAGATCGAGCCCGGCTTGGCGTTGGACCACTCGTGGGCCCCCCAGAACTCCAGGTCGTTGCGCACCTGGTAGCCGTGTGCCCGTCCGTGCTGACGGACGGCGCCGAGGACCAGGAGCCGGATCGCTGACATGATCCGATCCTTCCCGGTCGAGCCCCGAGTAGTCAAGTTTGACCAGTCACGGGAAACGGGCTACCTTCCCGGACTGGTCAAGTTTGATTAGTGACTGAAGGGGGACGCTTTGACCGACCACGATCCGGCGATCGTCGTCGAGGGACTGCGGAAGAGGTACGGCGGCAGGCAGGCTCTCGACGGCCTCGACCTCACCGTCCGCGGCGGGACCGTCCAGGGGATCCTCGGCCCGAACGGCGCCGGCAAGACGACAGCCGTCCGCATCATGTCCACGCTGCTGCGCCCCGACGAGGGCCGGGTCGAGGTGGCGGGGCTCGACGCCCGGACCCGCGCCCGCGAGGTGCGCGCGCGGATCGGGCTGCTCGGCCAGAACGCCGCCGTCGACGAGGAGCTCGGCGGCCGGCAGAACCTGGAGATGTTCGGCCGCCTCCACCACCTGGGCGCGCGCCGCGCGAACGCCCGGGCCGGGGAACTCCTCACCCGGTTCGGACTGGAGGACACCGGGACGAAGGCCGTCAGGCAGTACAGCGGCGGGATGCGGCGGCGCCTCGACCTGGCGGTCTCCCTCATCCGTGAACCGCGGGTGCTCTTCCTGGACGAGCCCACGACCGGGCTCGACCCCCGCGGCCGCGCCGAGGTGTGGAACGCGGTGCGCTCGCTGGTCGGCGGCGGCACCACCGTGCTGCTGACCACGCAGTACCTGGAGGAGGCCGATCAGCTGGCCGACCGGATCGCGGTGATCGACCACGGGAAGGTCGTCGCCCAGGGCACGTCGGACGAGCTGAAGACCGGGGCGGGCGGCGACCGCATCGACGTGGTCCTGCACGACCCTGGCCGACTGGCCCAGGCGGCCTCGCTGCTGCCCGGGGAGGCGACCGTGGACGAGGACCGCCGGCTGGTCAGCGCCCCGGTCGGCGACCGGATCCGGGCGCTGACCGAGACCGTGCGGGCGCTGGAGGCGGCCGGAATCGTGGCGGAGGACATCGCGGTGCGGCGGCCGACGCTCGACGAGGTGTTCCTGCACCTGACGAGGACGGAGACGGAGGCGGCATGACCACGGTACGGAGCATGAGGGCGACCCGCGGTACGGAAGGCACGGGCAGCACGGGCTCGACGCTGGGGTGGGCGGCCGCCGACTCCTGGACGATGACCAGGCGCGAACTGGCCCACTGGGCACGGCAGCCCGTGCAGGTGGTCGTCGGGCTGGTCTTCCCGGTGATGATGCTGCTGATGTTCGGTTACCTGATCGGTGGCGGCCGGGGCGTGGAGGGGAACTTCAAGGACTACCTGGTGCCCGGCATGCTCACCATGACGATGGCCTTCGGCCTGGAGTCCACGATGCTCTCCGTCACCCAGGACCTGGGCAAGGGGATCATCGACCGGTTCCGCTCGATGCCGATGGCCTCCGGTGCGGTCCTGGTCGGGCGGAGCATCGCGGACATGCTCCAGTCGGTGGTCGGGCTGGCCGTGATGATCGCCGTCGGCTACGCGATCGGCTGGCGCTGGCACGGGGATTGCGCCTCGTTCCTGGGCGCGGTGGGACTGCTGTTGCTGCTGCGGTTCGCGATGCTGTGGGCCGGCATCCACCTGGCCATGGTCGCGGGCAGGCCGGAGACGGTGCAGGCGGTGCAGATCCTGGTGTGGCCGGTCGGCTTCCTCTCCAACGCCATCGCCGTCCCGGAGTCGATGCCGTCCTGGCTGGGCGCGGTCGTGGAGTGGAACCCGATGTCGGCGACGGCCACAGCGGTGCGCGGCCTGTTCGGCAACCCGGGCGCGGCGGGCGACTCCTGGGCCGCGACGAACGCGGAACTGCTCGCGGTGGTGTGGCCGCTGGCCCTGGTCACGGTGTTCTTCCCGCTGGCGGTGGGCCGGTTCAGGCGCCTGAGCCGCTAGCGGACACGGCTCCCGAGCGGGGCGACGCAGGAGCTGACGCGCGAGGTAACGCGCGAGGTGGCCGCCACCGGACGGGTGGCGGCCACCTCGCGTTTCGCTCACGGTCAGGAGAAAAGGTGGAGACAGGAATCGAACCCGTCTGAACGGCTCTGCAAGCCGTCGCCTCGCCACTCGGCCACTCCACCCCGGCAACGGTGGAAACATTACACGCGTATGAACCGAAACTCCCTGGGAATTGCCGTTCTTCACTCAAGAAGACCCTTAATGCGTCTAGTGTTATTTCTCTCGACATGGCACCGAAAGGGTCCGGCGGCCGGCGCGAAGAAAGTCAGTTTGCGCTAGCCTGTGCCGATATCTCCAACCCGATGGGATTTCATTGATGGCCGTCGAGGAATCACGGTTCACCCGTACCACGGAGCCGCACGGCGAATCCGCCGCGAACCGGTGCCAGTACAAGAGCCTGCCCCTGCGCGACCTTCCCCCGCTCGGCGTCGTGCGCCGCGCCCGGATCGCCCGGGAGGTGCTGCGCGAGCGCCGCGCCGACGTCCCGGCGCCCGGCCGGCCCTCCCGCTTCGCCGAGGGGGACTGGGTCCGGGTGAAGGACGAGGCCCTGGTGCGCTCCACCCTCGACGCCGGGGACCGCCACCGCGGCCTGTGGTTCACCCGCAGCCAGTGGTCGTTCTGCGGCGGCGTCTACCAGGTCGAACGCGTCGTGCGCCGCATGATCGACGACCACTACCGGGTACGGCGCCTGTCGGGCACCGTCGCCCTGGCCGGCGCCACCTGCCACGGCGCCGACGGGACCCAGGGCTGCGGGATGGACTGCGCGCTGCTGTTCCGGGACGAGTGGCTGGAGCCCGCCCCCGCGCCGGTCCCCGCCGCCCGGCCCGTCGCCCTGTGGGCGACGGTGCGCAGCCTGGCGGAGATCCACGAAACCCTCGGCTCGGACGGGCGCCTGCACGGCGTCCCCTTCCAGCCGGGGATGGAGCGCCACGCCGGCACCCGTCACAGTGCCACCGAGCTGCGTCACCGGTCCCTCGCCTGGTGGCAGCATCCCACCGGGGGGCGCTGGTTCATCCTCCACGGCCTGCGCTGCGGCGGCGAGCCGCTCGCCACCGGCTGTGACCGCCGGTGCGCCCTGCTCTGGCACGAGTCCTGGCTGAGCCTGGAACCCGCCGCGGAGCCCGCGGTGGAACCCACCACGGAGCCCGCCGCGGAGCCCGCCGCCGCCCGCTGAACGGGCGTCAGCGCCGCCAGCGGTCGCGCACCAGCTTCGCGGTCAGGTGCAGCGGCCCGTCCCGGTCGCCGACGTAGCAGCGGGGAAGCGCGTGCACCCCGCTGTGGGCGCCGGGGCTGACCGCGCACCCGTACCCGTAGCCGGCCTGTGCCACCGCCTCCACCGCGGCGGCGTCGAGCGAGCCGTACGGGTAGCAGAACCCCTCGACCGCCTCGCCGGTGAGGTCCTCCAGCACGTGGCGGCTGTCGGTGACCTGGGCCGCCAGGTCCGGCGCGTCCAGGCCCGCCAGCCGCCGGTGCGTCAGCCCGTGCGAGCCGATCTCCGCGCCGGCGGCGGCCGCTTCACGGACCTGGCCCGCGGTCATCAGCGGCTTGCGCGGGCCCTGCCGGTCCCAGTCGTTGTATCCGCCGAGCCGGTCGGCCACCACGTAGACCGTCGCGGTGAAGTCGTACTCCGCGAGGGCGGGCATGGCCTCCTCCACGAAGTCGCGGTACCCGTCGTCGAAGCTGAGCCCCACCAGGCCCGCCGCGGTGCCGTCCCGGTGGGCGCGCATCAGGGCGCCCACCGAAACCCCGCGCAGCCCGCGCGCGGACAGCCAGCGCAGTTGGCGGCGGAATCGTGCGGGATCGACGGTGATCAGATAGGGATCCTCGGCCGCCGTCGCCACCGAGTGGTACATGAGTGTCCACGGGAAGGATCCCGTTCCCGCGCCGGTCTCCTTTTCCGGACTATTGCGTGGTCGAATGATCTGCATGTTCCGCTCCAGCCGTCCGGTGGCACCGCCTGTGCAGGTGGACCTCGAAGAAATTGCATTGTGGCAGCGTCGGCCCCGGCTTCCGTCAGCGCCGGGCGACGCCGCGCCATTTCACCCGGATGCCGGAGCAGGGTTTTCCCGGCCGTCTCGTCCCCCCGGGGATATCGGCGGCCGGACCGCGGCGCGCTCGCGGTCCGGCGCCGTCAGGGCGTGCCGGTCGGTGTGACGGCGCGTGCCAGCCGGTGCAGGGCACGCTCGGAGGCCGACCCCGGCGCGGCCGTGTACACCGCGATCACCAGGTCCGGGTGGTCGGCCGGGTACAGCGCCGCCGCGGACAGGCTCAGCGGGCCCGCCACCCGGGGGGAGGCGAGCAGCAGCGTCGTGTGGGTCTCCTCCAGCACCACGTGCTCGCCCCAGAGCCGCCGGAACTGCGGGCTGTGCTCGCGCAGTTCGGCGATCTCCCGGGCGAGTGCGGCGTCCCGGGGGCGCCTGCCGACCTCGGTGCGCAGCAGGCCGACCGTCTCACGGGCCTTGGTCTCCCAGTCGGGGTAGAGCCGCCGGACGCGCGGGTCGGTGAAGACGAGGCGGCCGACGGTGCGGTCCCGGGGGTGCAGGCGTCCGAAGTCGAGGAAGACGGCGGCGGCGAGGCGGTTCCAGGCGAGGATCGCGCCGCCCGGGCCGACCAGGTAGGCGGGGGTGAGGACCATCGCGTCGAGCACCGGCTTCAGGCCCGGCCACCGCTCGGCCGCGAGGCCGGTCTCCTCGGTGCCGGCCGGGCGGGCGAGGCTGCGCAGGTAGCGGCGCTCCCCCGGGCTGAGCCGCAGGGCGTCGCAGACCGCGTCGAGGACGGTGTCGGAGACCCGGGACGCGTGCCCGCGCTCCAGCCGGGTGTAGTGCTCGACGCTCATCGCCGCGAGGTCGGCGACCTCCTCCCGGCGCAGTCCGCTGACCTTGCGGGTGCCGTGGACGGGGATCCCGACCTCGTCGGGGTGCAGCCGTGCCCGCCGGGATACCAGGAAGTCACGGAGCGCCTCGGCGATGTCCATGTCCGTGATTGTCGTCGTACGGCCAACTCCCGTCCAGGAGGCCCGATCACGGCATCTGACGCTCTGCCAGGTCAGACCGTGACCTCCCTGGCGGCCCTGCCGTCGGCCATTCTCGTGCTGTCGTCCCCAGGTCGGGGGCGGCGGGGGCGGCGTGCCCCTGTTCGCACATCGTCCGGCCCCGCCAGGGCGGGGGGCCGGCCCGTCAGGAAGGAGGCCGATCCATGGCCACCAGCACCACCACCGTCCGTCCCGGCCGGCGGCGCGCGGCCGTCGCGCTCGCCGGTCTGGTCGCGTTCGTCGGCCTCGGTGTGGCGACGGCGACCACGGCCTCGGCGACCGAGCGGTCGCGCAGCTGCTACGTCGAGGTCTACTACGGGGGCGTCTGGCACAAGGTCAAGGTCCAGTGCGCCTGAGCCGCCGGTAGGCCGGTCCTCCGTACGACTCCGCCCCGGCCCCGCTCCCGCAGGCGGGGCCGGGGCGGGGCCGGTCAGCTGCGGGCGGGGGCCGCGGCGACGCAGAACTCGTTGCCCTCCGGGTCGGCCATCATGACGTGGTGGCCCTCGAAGGTCTCCAGGACGCTCCCGCCCGCTGCCACCAGCCGCGCGGATTCCGCCCTGATCCGGGCCCACCGCTCGGCCGGGCCGCCGTGTCCCGGCACCCGGATGTCCAGGTGGAGCCGGTTCTTGGCGGTCTTCGGTTCGGGGACCCTGAGGATGCACAGCCGGGGCCCGGCGCCGTCGGGGTCGCAGAGCCACGCGCCGTCGTCCGCGCTGTCGTCCTCGGGGAGGTCGAACTGCGCGAGCCACTCCGCGCGGGTCCTGAAGGGGGCGGGCGGCGGTTCGTCGACGTACCCCAGGGCCGTCTTCCAGAACTCCGCGAGGACTGTCGCGTCCGCGCAGTCGAGGGTCAGATCGATCACTGCTGCCATGGCAGGACCGTACGGCAAGCCTCGGACAGCGGCGCCCCTCGGACGAGACCGGGACAGGGGTCGGGGCCGGGACCGGGACCGGGGTCAGGTGTCGAGGCGGCCGAAGTCGGAGTCGCAGGGCCAGCTGCAGAAGCCGGCGCGTTCGACCTCCTCGTAGAAAGGGGTGCCGTCGTCGCCGCGGTGGGCGGCGCGGTCGTGGTGGAGGTGGACGATGGGGTCGCGGTGGCGGTCCATCGGGCCGTAGCGTTCGGCGCGCCACACGAAGTCCTGGTCCTCGCCGCCCCAGCCGCAGAAACGTTCGTCCATGCCGCCGATGCGGGTGAAGAGGTCCTCGCGCAGCCAGACGCAGCCGCCGGGGGGCCGGCGCAGGTGGACGCCGCGCAGTCGGTGCTGGCCGGGGTCGGGGGCGGCGTCGAGGCAACGGGTGCGTACGGCCCGGGCGCTGGAGGCGGGGTCGAGGAAGAGCATGTCCTCGAACGGCCAGTGGGCCTGGGTGCCGGGCTCCCGGAAGCGTTCGACGGCCCGGGCCACGAAGTCGCGGTCGACGAGGATGTCGCCGTCCAGGACGCAGACCAGTTCGGCGGGTCTCGCGCCGTGGACCACGCCGACGTTGACGGTCCAGGACTTGTTGAACCGGCCGGAGTCGGGCGCGAACAGGTAGGTGTCGCAGGCGTCGGTGAACAGGTCGCGCCAGCGCGGGTGTTCGTCGTTCTCGACCACGACGACGCGGTAGCGCTCGCGCGGGTGGGACTGGTCGGAGAGCGCGTTGAGGACGGCGGCCAGGTTGCGGACGCGGCCGGTGGAGTCGTCGGGGGCGCGGAACGGGATGACCACGGCCGCGTCGACGGGGTGGCAGCCGCGGTGCGGCTTGGAGCCGAGGGAGTCCAGCAGTTCGGTGGTGGTGGGGGGCCCGGCGGGGGCGGACGGTCCGGGTGTGCCGGGCTGGACGATCAGCCGGGACAGCGACTCGGTGCGGGCGGCGGCGGCGCGCAGCGCGTCGACCGCCGCGTCCTCGCCGTCGGGGCGGCCCAGCAGGTCGGTGAGCGCGGCGGTGAGGTGTGCGGCGGCGGTGTCGTCGGCGGGGTCGTCGGCGAGGCGTCTGCCGGCGGAGCGGATCCGGTCGTCGTCGAGGGCGGTGAGCGCGTTCGCGGCGGTGTGGTGGGCGTCGGCGGACCAGTCCCAGTAGTCGGGGGCGACGGCGCGCGCGAGCGGGTCGTGGACGAGGATCAGGCTGCTGGTGGCGGCGGCGGCCAGGACGGTGGGTGCGGAGGGGCGGGCAGCGGGCATGACGGTGTCTCCCCGGCGGTTTCGGGCTGGTGTGGTGGTTGCCGCGGTCGGGGCGGCGCGGCGGTGCGATGACATGGTGGCACGGTGACGTGACGCGCGTGTTGCGCGTGGTGACGTCGTGCGTGCGGTGACGTGGTGCGGCGGGTGGGGTCAGTTCGCGTCGGTGGACGGGGTCCAGCGCAGCGGGGTGAGGTCGGGCACGACCAGGTCGGCGTGGGCGAAGTCGCCCGCGCCGTGGGAGGTGGTGAGGGCGACGCAGCGCAGTCCGGCGCTCTTGGCGGCCTGGACGCCGGCCGGGGCGTCCTCGAAGGCGAGGCCGTCGACGGGGTGGACGCCGAGCGCGCGGCAGGCGGCGAGGTAGCCCTGCGGGTCGGGCTTGCCGACGGTGACGTCCTCGGCGGTGATGATGACCTGGAACAGGTCGGCGCCGCCGACGTGGTCGAGCATCTCGGCGGCGTGGGTGCGCAGGCCCGAGGTGACGACGGCGAGGGGGACGCCGCGGCCGTGCAGGTCGGCGAGGAGGTCGGCGGCGCCGGGGACGGCGTACGGCGCCGGGCTGTCGGGGCCCATCAGGTAGCCGCAGGCCTCGTCGAAGAGCTCGTCGACGGTGTGGCCGGGGAAGTCGTGGACGTGGTCGGCGAGGGCTTCCTTGCCGCGCCGTCCGACGAAGGTCGCCAGGACCGCGTCGTCGCAGTGCACCCGGTGGGTGGTGAACAGGCGGGTCCAGGCGGCGCGGCTGCGGTGTTCGGTGGCCACCAGGGTGCCGTCGAGGTCGAACAGCGCGGCCTTGGCGTGGAGGTGGTGGAGCTCGGTCATGGCGGGTCGTCCTCTGGGTCGGGTGTTCGTGGTGCGGTGGTGGGTGCGCGGGGTTCAGCCGGCGGTGGGCGCGCCGGGTCGCTCCTTGGTGGTGAACACCGTGGCGGCCGGGTCGGTTGCGTCGGCCGGGTCCGCCGCGTCGGATGTGACTGCCGGGTCGGGCGTGACCGCCGGGTCCGCGGTGACCGCCGGGTCGGGTGCGGCGGCGACGGCGCGCAGGGCGGTGTACCCGCAGAACGCGGTGATGAGGGCGAGTCCGGCGCAGGCGAGGGTCCAGGCGGTGCCCGGTCCGGCCCAGCTGCTGCGGCTGAGCCAGGGGTAGAGGGCGCCGAAGAGGGCGACGCCGGTGACGCCGACCACGGTGGAGAGGGTGTTGACGGTGCCGCTGAGCGTCGCCGCGTGGCGGGACGGCACGGCGGAGGTGAGCAGGTTGAGCAGGGAGGTGTTGTTGAGGCCGAGGCCGAAGCCGCCGATGCACAGGACCGCGGTGAGCGGCCAGATGGCGGTGCCCTCGCCGGCCGGGACGACCGGGGCGAGGGCGTAGGAGACGGTGAGCAGGGTGCAGCCGAGGAACGGCAGCCGCCGGATGAGGCCGTGCGAGGCGCGGCCGATGACGGGGCCGGCGAGGCCGAAGGCGAGGACCCAGCCGAGCGGGACGAGTCCGGACTGCCAGGCGGGCAGGTGCAGGTGGTCCTGGAGGTGCAGGGAGAGCAGGTAGAGCATGGAGATGTAGGTGAGCGTGCAGCCGGAGGAGGTGATGAGCGCCCAGCGGACGGTGGGGGTGGACAGCGGCCGCAGGTCGAGCGCGGGGGTGCCGCCGCGGGCGATGACGCGCCGTTCGGTGCGCACCAGCTGGATGGCGAGCGGGGCGGCGGCGAGCAGCAGGAACCAGATCCAGTCGGGCTTGGTGAGGCTGAGCGGGATGAGGACGGTGAGGGAGGCGGCGGCGAGCAGCAGGGTGCCGGGGATGTCGTTGTCGCCGCGGCGGACGGTGCCGGCGGCGGGCCGGTCGTGCGGGAGCAGGAAGACGCCGAGCAGCAGGATGAGGACGCCGATGGGCACGTTGAGCAGGAAGACGGCGCGCCAGCCGGTGCCGAGGATGTCGGCGGAGACGACGGTGCCGCCGAGGATCTGGCCGGCGGCGGCGCCGCCGGAGAGGGTGACGGCGTTCCAGCCGAGGGCGCGGGCCCGGGCGGGGCCGGTGTACCAGCGGTGGATGCCCATGAGGACCTGGGAGATCATCAGGGAGCCGGCGGCGCCCTGGAGGCAGCGTCCGGCGATGAGGACGGGGGCGCTGGTGGCGAGTCCGCAGGCGAGCGAGGAGAGGGTGAACAGGGCGAGGCCGCACAGGTAGACGCGGCGTACGCCCAGGCGTTCGCCGAGCCGGGCGGCGGGGGCGAGGAGGACGGCGGAGCACAGCGCGTAGGCGGTGACCATCAGGGTGAGTGCGGAGCCGGTCACCTGGAGGTCGGCGCTGACGGCGGGCACGGCGAGGTTGACGATGGCCAGGTCGATGTTGGCCATCGACTGTCCGATCAACAGGACCAGCAGGGCGGTGCCGCTGGGTCCGGTCCGCCGGCCGGCGGGCTGCCGGGTGGTGGCTTGCACGGGTGTCTCCCCTTCGTCGCTCCCCCGGCGGGCTGGGTCGGGTCGTCGGCCGAGGGGGGTGGTTCGTCTGCTGGAACACCGGCCGGGCCGGTCGGGTTGCGCCCGGACCGGCCGGTGGTGGCGAGGGTGGTGGCCGGGGATCAGGCGGTGGTGGCGTCCAGGTCGAGGTCCTGGTAGCTGCCGGCCCAGGGGAGGCGGGCCTCCAGGGCGGCGGCGGCGCGGATGACCAGGGCGTCGTTGCGGCGGCGGGCGGCGAGTTGCAGGCCGACGGGGACGCCGTTGCCGGCCCGGCCGACGGGCACGGAGGCGGCGGGGCTGGCGATCAGGTTGAACGGGCTGGTGAGGGACCAGCCGACGAACGGGTCGACGCTCTGGCCCTGGACGGTGTCGGGGCCGACGGTGTCGCGGCCGGCCGAGTTGGGGATGCCGGCGACGGCGTTCACCGGGCTGACGATCAGGTCGTAGCGGTCGAAGACGCTCTCGAAGGCGTAGAGGACGCGGGTGCGGTCGAGGTCCTCCAGCCGGAAGTCGACGGCGCTGAGCGACTCGCCGACGCGCACCGAGTCCAGGTAGGCCTGGTCGATGGAGCCGGCGTAGGTGCCGAGCAGGTCGAGGCCGTTGTCGCGGGAGATGGCGGCGGATTCGGCGTGGGCGACGGACAGGTAGCGGCGCCACATCGCGGTGAGGTCGGCGTGCGGCAGCGGCAGGGTGAAGTCGATTTCCTCGACGGTGGCGCCGGCGTCGCGCAGGGCGGGCAGGGCGGCGCGTACGAGGGCCTCGACCTCGGGCTCGACGGGGTAGCCGCCGAGGTCGGGGCTGTAGGCGACGGTGAGGCCGGTGAGGTCGCCGTGGAGCGCGTCGACGAGCCTGTCGGGGGCGGGGTAGGAGTACGGGTCGTACGGGTGCTCGCCGGACATCAGGTCGACGCCGAGGGCGGCGTCGCCGACGGTGCGGGCGAGGGTGGCGTAGCAGACCATCGGGTTGTAGCGGCGGAACGCGTTGGGCTTGGCGGGGACGGCGACCCGGCCGAAGGTGGGCATCAGGGTGAAGACGCCGCAGAACGCGGCGGGCACCCGCAGCGAGCCGCCGGCGTCGGAGCCCTGGGCGAGCGGCACCATGCCGGAGGCGACGGCGGCGGCGCTGCCGCCGGAGGAGCCGCCGGCGTTCATGGCGCGGTTGAAGGGAGTGGAGGCGGGGCCGAACAGGGCGCTGTCGGTGGTGGCCTTGAAGCCGAACTCGGGGGTGTTGGTCTTGCCGACGACGATCGCGCCGGCCTGTTCGAGGCGTTCGACGCAGAGGATGGTCTCCTGCGGGACGTCCTCGGCGAAGACCAGGGAGCCGCGGGCCATCCGGACGCCGGCGACGGGGTCGAGGTCCTTCACGCCGATGGGGACGCCGTGCAGCGGGCCGAGTTCGGCGCCGGAGGTGACGGCGCGTTCGGCGGCGGCGGCCTGTTCGAGGGCGCGCTCGCCGCAGACGGTCACGAAGGCGTTGACGGCGGGGTTGGTCTTCTCGATCCGCTCCAGCGCTGCCTGGACCGCCTCGACCGGGGAGATCTCCCGCCGGCGGATCGCCTCGGCGAGCCTGGTGGCGCTCAGTTCGGTGCTTTCGGTCATCTCACGCCTCGCACTGGTTCGTCGGGTGGGCTCCAGGAGCCGGGCGTGAGAGGGAACACCGGGCAGGGCTTCCGGGTTGCACGGCGTCCGCGGGGCGGCGGGACGGTACGGGGGCGGTGCGGGACGGACGGGGCCGGCCTGGCGGGTGGGGCCGGTGGGACGGACGGGGCCGGGCAGGGGCGCGCGGGGGCGCGCGGGTGGACGTCGTCTTCCGCCCGGTGCGCCCTGCACGCGGCCCCTCCTGCTGCGCGCGGATACCTCAACGTCGGTGACACGATCAAGACTTACTCCGCACCCGATGCTCGGCTAGTCTCGCCATGGAATCGACAGGTCTAGACCTATCGGAGATCCGGCATGGCCGTCGCGTCCCACTCCCCCCTTGTCCGATCCGGTGGCCCCGCCACCCCGTACCCGGACCTGCTGCGGGTACTGGGCGAACACTTCACCCGGGCCGAGCCACGGGACCGGGCACTGGCCTACGTCCGCGCGCTGCTGGCCGCCCCCGGCCGGGACAGCGCCGCGCGGATCGCCGCCCGCTCCGGCGCCGACAGCGCCTGGAGCACCCAGCGGCTGCTCACCCGCACGGTGTGGGACGCCGACCGGCTGCGCGACAGCATCCGCGCGCACGTGGTGCCCCTGCTGGGGGCGTCGGGCCCGTGCGCGGTGCTGAGCCGGCACGAGACGGCCCGGGTGGGCACCGGCGCGGTCGCGGTCGCCCCGGCCGGGGTGGGCAGGGCCGGCCGGGACCGCAACACCCAGGTCGCGGCGCTGCTGTGCTACGTGTCGAGGAACCGGGCCGCGGTGATCGACCGCGAGCTGCACCTGCCCTCGCGGTGGACCTCGGACCCCGAGCGCTGCGCCAGGGCCGGCGTGCCGCCGGAGCGGGTGCGCCCGCACACCATGGCCGATCTGGGCCAGGAGATGCTGGAACGCGCCCTGGCGGCGGCGATGCCGGTCGGCTGGGTGTTCGGCGGCCCGGACTTCGCCGATCCGCAGCTGCGCCAGTGGCTGTGCCGGCGGCGGCTGCCGTTCTGCGTCGAGCTTCCGCAACTCCCCTATCCACAGAGCGAGTCGGACGCCTCGGCGGTACGTACGGAGCCGGGCAGGGAGGAGGCCTGGCAGCTGCTGGGCCGCGGCCTGGGCCCGGTGTACGGGCATCCGGCGCCGGGCTTCCGGCTGACCCTGCTGGCCCGCCGGCTGCCCTCCGGGCACAGCTCGTGCTTCCTGCTGCACACGCCGAGCACCGCACCGGACGTCCCCGCCGCGCGGGCGATGGCGGCGGCGGGCGCGGCGGCGGCCCGGGCGGTCCACGAGGCCGACACCCGGGCCGGGCTGAGCAGTCATCAGGTCCGCACCTGGGTGGCCTGGTACCGGCACACCACGCTGGCGATGACGGCGGCCGCGCTGCGCCTGGAGGGCACGCTGCACCTGGAGACGGAGCCGGGGGCCGCCGGGGGGCCGGCCGGGGCCGGACCGGGCGGCCCGCCGTGACGGGGCGCCGCCCGAAAGGGCCGGCCGGAAGCGACAAGTACCGCTCCTTTTAAGGCGTGCTTGCCGCTCCGAGTCAGGTGATGTTCTAATTGTTTCGACGGAAGGCGGTTTGCGCACGCAAGAATAGCGGACCCGGCCTTCGCTTTCCGCACCGCAGAACATGTCCGATATCGGGAGCAGAATTTCTGCTCGAACGCCGCGAAGACCGGCGAGTTCCCCGTGAATTCGCCGAGGATTCGGGCGTTTCCTGTCGGCCCGCACCGTCCGTTCATCTGTGCATGCAGCGTGTTTCGATAAGCCATTCCTACCGGGAGCCTGCGAAACGACATGCCTCACTTGACGAGTGTCACCAGCCTGACGGCTGAGGGAGAGGTCCGGCTGGCCCTGGCGGGCCTGCGCGCCAGGGCCCAGGAGCTGAACCGGATCGCGGAGGACACGGCCCGGTTGCTGGCCGAACCCGACGCCCTGTCCCCGGAGTACCCCGAGTTCCGGGAGTTCGCCCGGGAGGCGGTGCCGCGCTGGCACTTCGCCATGCTCAACGACCACGAACGCAACGACGCGCTGGCGACCGCCCTGGAGCGGATCGTCCCGCGGGACGGCACGGTGCTGGACATCGGCGCGGGCACCGGCCTGCTGGCGATGATGGCCGTCCGGGCCGGCGCCTCCCACGTGTACAGCTGCGAGGCGAACCCGCTGATGGCGGAGGTCGCCCGGCAGGTCCTGGCCGACGAGGGCTTCGCCGACCGGGTGACCGTGCTCGCCTGCCGTTCCGACCAGCTGGCGGTCGGCCGGGAGCTGCCCCGCCGGGTCGACGCGGTGATCTCCGAGATCGTGGACTGCGGCCTGATCGGCGAGGGCATCCTGCCCTCGATCCGGCACGCGCGCCGCGAACTGCTGACCCCGGACGGGGTGATGCTCCCCGAGCAGGGCCGCCTGCTGGGGGCACTGGTGCAGAGCGAGAACGCGGTGAACCTGAACCGGGTGAGCCGGGCCGGCGGCTTCGACGTGTCGCGGCTGAACGTCTTCGCCACGCCCGGGCACTTCCCGATCCGGCTGCACACCTGGCCCCACCGGGTCCTGTCGGAGACGGTGGAGCTGGCCTCCTTCGACTTCGCCGCGGACCCGCTCGGCCCGGGCTCCAGCAAGCTCTCCGTCCCGGTCACCGAGTCGGGCACCGTGCACGCCCTGGTCGCCTGGTTCGAGCTGGACCTCGGCGGCGGCGTGACCCTGCGCAACTCGCCGGACAACGTCGGCTCGCACTGGATGCAGGCGCTGCTGCCGCTGGCCGAGCCCGTCGAGGCGCAGGCCGGCTCCACGCTGGAACTCGACCTCGCCTGGAGCGACACCCGCCTCTCGCTCGTCTGACGCACCGCCGCACCCGCGCACGACCCCACCCAGCCCGGCCGCCGCGCGCCCCGTGGCCTTCGCGCGCCGCCGCCGGCCCGCCGCCCCACCATCAGCGGAAGGCAGACCAGAACATGTCGCACACACCTGTTCCCTACGAACCGTTCGAGCTGCGCGGCGACGCGCTCCGCGAGGCGGTCCTGGCCTACGCCGCCAACCCGCTCTACAAGGACAACGAGGAGTGGGAGAACTCCGACACTCCCTACCGCCGCCAGCTGCGCCCCCAGGTGCTGCCCTACCTGGACTTCGACCGGGTCGCGCCCCGCGACCGGATCCTGGAGTACAGCAGCCTGGCCGCCCAGCGCCTGCTCACCAGCATCTACGAGGCCGACCTGGTCTTCTTCCCGAAGGCGGGCCTCGGCGCCCAGGCGCAGGAGCTGCGCGACTACTACAGCCCCGGCAACCGGGCCCGCGGCGAGCTGATCCGCCCCGCGCTGGAGCGCTTCGCCTTCGGCTTCCTCGACCAGGAGGTGGAGGTCAGCGGCGACTGGACCACCGAGAGCCTGCTCGCCTACCTGGAGGACCTCGACGTCCACGCCAAGGGCGAGGCCTCCCTCGCCGAGAAGGCGATCCGCGATTCCTCCGACCCGCAGCGCGCGGCCAGGATGTGGCTGATCCAGTTCGCACCGGACTTCCTGTCCGAGGCCTCGCCGATGGCCAGGAACGTGCTCGGATATTACGGCGCCGAGCAGTCGGAATGGTTCAAGATCCTTATCGACGAGTACGGCTACGGCGTGCACGGAACGAAGCACAGCACCCTTTTCGAGGCCACCCTGGAATCGGTCGGACTCGGCTCCGACGTCCACCGGTACTGGCAGTACTACCTGGTGTCCAGCCTGGCCCTGAACAACTACTTCCACTACCTCGGCAAGAACCACGAGCACTTCTTCCGCTACGTCGGCGCGCTGTTCTACACCGAGAGCACCCTGGTGGACTTCTGCCGCCGCGCGGAGAGCCTGCTCGCCGACGTGTTCGAGGGCAGCGCGGACGCCCGCTACTTCTCCGAGCACGTCCACATCGACCAGCACCACGGCCGGATGGCCCTGGAGAAGCTGGTCAAGCCGCTGATCGAGCGCCACGGCGAGCAGATCATCCCGGAGATCGTGCGCGGCATCGAGGAGTTCCGCCTGCTGAACGGCATCGCGGACGACGACTTCGCCACCCAGATCGCCTGGATGGACGACGCGGACCGCTACAAGGACCTGCACGAGCCGGTGTACGCGGCCATCACCGAGGGCCGGATCACCCCGCCGCTGGCGGACATCGTGGAGCCCTTCGGCGAGCTGTCCAACACCCACAGCCACGAGGGCGACGAGCTCTGCCACATCGTCAGCGGCACGATGCGCTTCGTCAGCGGCTTCAACTCCTACCGGATCCTGGAAGCCGGCGAGGGCACGGTGATCCAGCGCAACCGCCTGCACGGCGCGATCATCGAGTCCGAGGAGTGCGTCTACCAGATCTTCTCCGTGGGGGACTACCGCGCATGCCTGTCGTGACGTTCAAGGCCGGCGGCGCGGACAACTGCGCCCGCGTCGCCGGCCTGCCCTACGTGTACATCCGCACCGAGGCGGGCGGATCGGTGCTGCCCGCCTCCTGCCCGCACCGGGGCGGCCCGCTGAACCTGGGCACCCCCGACCCCACCGGACGCCGGCTGGTGTGCCCGTGGCACGAGCGGGGCTCCTCGCTCAGCCGGCTGCGCCGCCAGGTGCCGGCCGTCCGCTCCGGCGACACCGTGACCGCGGTGCTGCCGGGCCCCGCGGACGCCGACACCGAACTCTGCCACCTCCCGCTCTCCCCGGCCCTCGCAGCCGGGGCCTGAACCGCCCCCGGGGGCCGCCCCCGGAGACAGGACGCTCCCGTGACCGCCCCGTCGTCCCCCCAGGTCGCCGTCATCGTCGACCCGTTCTCCTCCGGTGCCCAGTACGCGCCCCAGTTCGCCTCGTTCGGCATCCCCTCGGTGGCGGTCAGCTCGCTGCCCGAGGTGCCCGCGGCGTACGCGGACTCCTGGGACGCCGCGCGCTACCGGCAGCTGCTCGCCTTCGACGGCGACCTGGAGAAGCTGGTGGCGCAGCTGCGCCCGCTGTCGCCGCGCTGTGTGCTGGCGGGCGCGGAGAGCGGTGTCGAACTGACCGACCGGCTCACCGAGCGGCTGCTCCCGGAACAGGCCAACACCCCGCAACTGTCGGCGGCGCGCCGCGACAAGGGCGCCATGGCGCAGGCGCTGCGCGCCGCCGGCGTGCCGACGATCCGTCAGATCTGCACCGACGACCGGGCGGCCGTCCAGGCCTGGATCGAGCGGGAGGGCCTGGCCGGCCGCGACCTGGTGGTCAAGCCGCCCAAGAGCGGCAGCACCGACGGGGTGACCAGGGTGCCGGCCGGCACGGACTGGCGGGTGCCGTTCGACGCCCAGCTGGGCCGGGTCAACCAGTGGCACAACCTCAACGACCGGATGATGGTGCAGGAGTACGCCCGGGGCACCGAGTTCGTGGTCGACACCTTCAGCCACCGGGGCCGGCACACCGTGGCCGACATCTGCCGCTACAGCAAGATCGACAACGGCGAGCAGATGGCCGTCTACGACAGCCTCACCTGGGTCTCCCCCGACGACCCCGCGGTGCCGGCGCTGACCCGCTACGCCGAGGCCGTGCTCGACGCGGTCGGCCTGCGGCACGGCGCCGCGCACATCGAGATCATGCTGACCGACGAGGGCCCGCGCCTCATCGAGATCAACTCCCGTCCGCACGGCGGCGGTCACCCGGCGTTCAACCTGACCGCCACCGGCGACAGCCAGCTGCACCGCGCGGTGCGCTGGTTCGCCCGCGAGGAGACCGCCCCCAAGGGCTACCGGCTGCTGCGGCACATGACCGTGGTCTTCCTGATCGCCCGCAGCTCCGGCACGGTGTCCGGCGCCGCCGTCCTGGACGGGATCAAGGAGCTGGCGTCGTACCACCGTTCGGCGGTCAAGCTCCAGGACGGCGACCGGCTGGAGGTGACCCGCGACCTGCTGGGCACCCTCACCCTCGGCTTCGCGGTGCTCGCGCACCCCGACCCCGCGCAGGTGGAACGGGACGTGGCCGCCGTCCGCGCCATGGAGGCGGCCGTGGTCATCACCCCCGACGACTCCCCCGGCGGATCCGCCGACGACTCCCCCGGTGCCGCACCGGTGGCCGCGGCACCGGACCACGCCGCCCGATGACCCCGAGCGCCCTCGCCGTCGCCGCCAGCCCGGCCTTCCTGGCCAGCTGCGCGGCGGTGGTGTGCAGCCCGGGCCCGGACAGCATGCTGGTGCTGCGCCTGGTCAGCCGCACCCGCCGGCGCCCGCCCGTGCTGGCCGCCGCCGCGGGCATGCTGCTCGCCGGCACCGGGGACGCGGTGCTGGCGGTCACCGGCAGCATGGCGGTCGTGGCGCTGCGGCCCGGTCTGCTCCTCGCCTGGCAGGCGGCGGGCGCGCTCGTGCTGGCCGTGACGGGTGCCCGCGCCCTGTGGGAGGCGCTGCGCCCCCGCCCGGCCGGCCCCGGGGCGGGACCGGGAACGGAGGGCGCGGCGGGGACTCAGGACGCGGAGGGCGCGGGCGTCCACCGGCTGCCCCGGCATCTGCTGCTCGGCTTCCTCTCCACCGCGGGCAATCCGAAGGTCGGCCTGTTCCTGACGGTGTTCCTCCCGCAGTTCCTGCCGGCCGGCAGCCCGTCGGCCGGGGCGCTGCCGCTGCTGGCGACGGTCTACCTGTCGATCGGCGCGCTGTGGCTCCTGCTGCTCACCGAGGTGGGCGTGCGGGTCGTCACGGCGCGCGGCGCGAACGGCCGGGCCGCGTTCCCGCCGCTCGCGGAGCGGATCGGCGGCGCCGTGGTGGGGCTGGTCCTGCTGGTCCTCGCCGTCGGCCTGCTCCTTCGGTGACCTGCCGGCGGGGCCCCGGACGGCCGGCGCGACGGCCTGCGCGAGGGCCGGCGGTGAGGACAGCGACGGACTTGCGAGGGGCGGGTGACGATGAAC
>NZ_MSJQ01000139.1 GCF_014596515.1 Streptomyces sp. CBMA156 | reverse complement strand
CCCCCCCGCCCGGTGGCCGCCGCCGCCGCGCGGCCGGCCACCCGGCCGGAGAACAGGCAGCCGCCGAGGAAGGTGCCCTCCAGCGCGTTGTAGCCGTGCAGGCCGCCGCCGCCGAACCCGGCCGCCTCCCCCACCGCGTAGAGCCCCGGCACCGGCGTGCCGTCGGCGCCGAGCGCGCGGGAGGAGAGGTCGGTCTGGATGCCGCCGAGCGTCTTGCGGGTGACCACGTGCAGCCTGACGCCGATCAGCGGGCCCGCGGCCGGGTCGAGCAGCCGGTGCGGGGCGGCGGTGCGGCCGAGGCGGTCGCCCAGGTAGCGGCGGGAGTTGTGGATGCCCTGCACACCCGGCCGGAGAACAGGCAGCCGCCGAGGAAGGTGCCCTCCAGCGCGTTGTAGCCGTGCAGGCCGCCGCCGCCGAACCCGGCCGCCTCCCCCACCGCGTAGAGCCCCGGCACCGGCGTGCCGTCGGCGCCGAGCGCGCGGGAGGAGAGGTCGGTCTGGATGCCGCCGAGCGTCTTGCGGGTGACCACGTGCAGCCTGACGCCGATCAGCGGGCCCGCGGCCGGGTCGAGCAGCCGGTGCGGGGCGGCGGTGCGGCCGAGGCGGTCGCCCAGGTAGCGGCGGGAGTTGTGGATGCCCTGCACCTGGGCGTCCTTGCTGTAGGGGTTGGCCAGTTGCCGGTCGCGGGCCTCGATCTGGCGGCGCACCACCGCGGCGTCCAGCAGCGGGGTGTCGGTCAGCGCGTTCATCTTCGCGACCAGTTCCTCCACCGTGGCGGCGACCACGAAGTCCTCGCCGTACCGCTTGAACGCCTCGACCGGGGCGGGCGCGCCCTTGCCGAGCAGGCGCTCGCGCACGAAGGCGCGGCGGTCCCCGGCGGTGATGTCGGGGTTCTGCTCGGAGCCGGAGAGCGCGAACTCCTTCTCGATGATCTTCTGGGTGAGGACGAACCAGGAGTGGTCGTACCCGGCCAGCCCGGGGGCGGTGCGCAGGTGGCGCAGGGTCCCCAGGGTGTCGTAGCCGGGCAGGCAGGGCTCGGGCAGCCGGCGGCCGAGGGCGTCGAACCACATCGAGGAGGGGCCGGGCAGGATCCGGATGCCGTGACCGGGCCAGACGGGGTTCCAGTTGTGCAGGCCCTCGGTGTAGTGCCACATCCGGTCGCTGTTGACCAGCCGCGCCCCGGCGTCGGCGCTGATGCCGAGCATCCGCCCGTCGACGTGGGCGGGGACGCCGGTGACCATGCGCCGGGGCGGTGTGCCCAGGCGGGCGGGCCAGTGGGCACGGACCAGGTCGTGGTCGGCGCCGATGCCGCCCGCGGCCACCACGACGGCCTGGGCGGTGAGTTCGAAGTCCCCGGTCTCCTCGCGGGTGGTGGCCACGCCGCGTGCCGAGTCGTCCGCGGCCAGCACCCGGCCCCGTACGCCGGTCACCGCACCGTCGGTGACGACGAGTTCGTCGACGCGGTGGCGGTGGCGGAAGGTCAGCAGCCCGTCGGCGGCGGCCTGCCGGGCGTACCGGGCGAAGGGCTCGACCACGCCGGTGCCGGTACCCCAGGTGACGTGGAAGCGGGGGACGGAGTTGCCGTGCCCGTCGGCCCTGAGGTCGCCGCGTTCGGCCCAGCCGACGGTGGGCAGGAAGCGCAGCCCGTGCCCGGCCAGCCAGGAGCGCTTCTCCCCGGCGGCGAACTCGACGTACGCACGGGCCCAGCGCACCGCCCAGAGGTCCTGGTCGTCCCTGCGGTCGAACTGCGCGCTGCCCTGCCAGTCGTTCCAGGCGAGGTCGAGGGAGTCCTTGACGCGCATCCGGCGCTGCTCCGGTGAGTCCACCAGGAACAGGCCGCCGAAGGACCACCAGGCCTGGCCGCCGAGGTTGGCGGCGTTCTCCTGGTCGACCAGGATCACCTTGCGTCCGCGGGAGGTGAGTTCGTGGGCGGCGGCGAGTCCGGCCAGGCCGGCGCCGACGATGATGGTGTCAGTGTCCATGGATGTCCTCGGGTCGGTGCCGTCCCGGGCTCGGCGCGAGCGCGGGCGGGTGGGCGCGGGCCCGGCCGGCGGCCGTCGGGACGGGGGAGGTCAGGCTGCCGAAGGCGGCCGGCCACGGCGCTCTGCCGCCGTGCCGAAGGCCGTCCCGGCCCTCGTGATGCCGTCCCGGCGGGTGGGCCGCGGCTCCGCCGTCGTGCTTCGGGGCGGACGGGTGACCGGAACAGTACAGCGTTCGGTTTTTCGCGACAAGACCTCCCGAGGGGTCACCGGGCGGGGCCCTAGACTTCCCGGATGGCCAACCGCAGCTCGACGCCCAAGGGACGGGCCCAGCGTGACCGCGCCCTGGCGGCGGCGTTCGAGGTGTTCGCCCGCGAGGGCGAGCGCGGGACGTCCCTGCGGGCGATCGCCCGGGAGAGCGGGGTGAGCCTGACCGGGCTCATGCACCACTTCGCGTCCAAGGACGAGCTGCTCACCGAGGTGCTGCGCAGCACCGACGAGCGGGCGGCGCTGCGCTGGGACGCGCTCGCGGGGGACGCCGATCCCGGCGAGTTCATGGCCCAGGCCATGGCGGCCAACGTGGCCGACCCGGCGCGGGCCCGGCTGTACGTCCACCTCGCCGCCGCCGCGCTGGACCCCGGGCACCCCGCCCACGCGTACTTCCGTGAGCGGTTCGGGCGGTTCCGCGCGGCCGTACGCGACCACCTGGAGGCCCGGCAGGCGGACGGCGCGGTGGACGCCGGTCTCGACGCGGACTTCACGGCCGCCGCCTTCCTGGCCCTCGTCGAGGGGGCGCAGTTGCAGTGGCTGAACGACCCGTCGGTGGACGTGCCGCAGCTGGTCCGGCGCGGGTGGCGGGCGCTGCTCGGCCCGGTCAGCTGACCGGGCGGTCCCCGGGGCGGCCGGCCGGCCGGTCCAGCAGTGCGTCGGCGAGCCGGCGGATGTCGTCGGCCATGTCGATCCGCGGGTCGAGCAGCCACTGGAGCTGGAGCCCGTCCGCCGCGGCGATGAGGATGCGGGCCGCCCACGCCGCCCGCTCCTGCGCCTCGGCGCCCGCTCCTTCGGCGTCCGGCCGCTCGCTGCCCACGGCTTCGGCATCCGGCCCTTCGGCATCCGGCCCCACGGCGGGCGCCGCTCCGGCGAGTTGCGCGGCCAGCTGACGACGGTGGCGGTCGTACCGGTCGCCGAAGTAGTCGTGGGCCGGGTGCTCCGGCTCGGCGGCGGCGGCGGCCAGGTCCACGAAGAGCTTGACCAGGCCGGGCGTCGAGGCGTTGGCGGCCAGGATGCTCAGGTTCTCCTCGGCGCTGCGCTCCTCCAGCGCGCCGTAGCGCTCCGCGGCGGCCTCGTCCCTGGCGGCGAGGACCGCGGTGAGCAGCGCCTCCCGCCCGCCGAAGTGGTGCAGCACCCCGGCGTCGGTCATCCCGACGCGCTGGGCGATGTCCCGCACCGACACCTTGCGGCTGCCCGCCTCCGCGTACGCGGCGAGGGCCGCGTCGATGATCTGCCGGCGCTTCGCCGAGGTCTTGGCGTAGGGGCCCCTGGGCTTGGTCATGAGCGGATTCTACGAGCGCCCGGCGGGCCCCGGCACCAAAACATTGAGCATCAAGGTTTTCAGGGCTATGGTGACCGCACCCCCACAGCCACGGCAAAGGAGCCGTCCGTGCGCCCCGCCCCCACCCACCTCGCCCCACCCGCGGACGCGGCCGGGCCACCCGTGCCCCCGCCCCCCGTACCCCGTCTCGGCCCGCTGCTGGGCATCGCCCACCTCGGCTGGATGCTGCCGGTCACCGCGGGCTGGACCCTGCTCCAGGCGCTGTTCGAACGCATCGACCCGGACACCAAACTCGCCCACTACAGCGCCGCCGCCACGGCCGGAGCCCTCAGTTCCACCCTCGCCGTGGTCGTCTTCGGCTTCCTCTCCGACCGCACCCGTTCCCGCCACGGCCGGCGCAACCCGTGGATCCTGGCGGGCGCCGTCGCCTACGCGCTGTCCGTCTCCGCGATGTCCGCCGCCGGCGGCTTCGCCGCGCTCCTCGCACTCACCGTCTGCTTCCAGACCGGCCTCAACGCCATGCTCGCCGCGCTGTACGCGGTGCTGCCGGACCGGGTCCCCGCCGAGCGGCTCGGCTGGGCCTCCTCCTGGGCGGGCCTGGGCCAACTGCTCGGCCAGGGCCTGGGAGCGGTGGCGGGCGGCCTCCTGGTGACCCACCCGGAGCAGGGGCTGCGCTGGCTGCCCTGGCTCGCCGTCCTCGGCGCCCTGGCCTTCGTCCGGTTCGCCCCCGACCGGTCGAACCTCGACGACGCCCCTGACGTCGCCGCCGCCGGACCGAACCGCGCCGGCCTGCTGCGCTCGCTGCTCCCGCCCCGGGACGCCGACTACTTCTGGGCGCTGATCAGCCGGCTGCTGGCGATGCTTGGCATCCACCTCGTACTGGTCTACCAACTGTTCGTACTGACCGACCACTTGGGCCTGTCCACCCGGGAGGCGGGCACGGTCGTCACCATCGGCGGGCTGATCATCGCCGTGGCCGCCGGCGCGGCGGTGGCGGTGTCCGGGCCGCTGTCGGACCGGGTGCGGCGCCGGAAGCCGTTCGTCCTCGCCGCCTCTGCGCTCGCCGCCGTCGGGCTCGTCCCGCTCACCGTGGCGCCCGCGCTGTGGTCCTTCCTCCTCTTCACCGTCCTGGCCTCGCTGGGCTTCGGCTGCCTCATCGCCGTCGACCAGGCGATCGTCTCCGAGATCCTGCCGAACGCGCACAGCCGCGCCAAGGACCTCGGGTTCCTCAACCTCGCCAACACCGTGCCCCAGGTGCTGGCGCCGATCGTCGCCGGGGCGGTCGTGCCCGCGTTCGGGTACTCCGCCCTGTTCGTGCTCGCCATCGCCGTCACCCTGGGCGGCGGCCTGGCCATCCTGCCCGTACGCCGCGTCCGCTGACGGCCGCCGCCGCCATCCCCGATCTCCATCCCACCCCTCATCCCCCAGCGCGAGAACAGGACCACCATGACCTCCGACCGGGTTTCCGCACTGAGCCTCGCCGAACAGGCCTCGCTCACCTCGGGCGCGACCGCCTGGACCACCACCCCGGTACGCGACGCGGTCCGCGCGCTCACCCTCTCCGACGGGCCGCACGGTATCCGCCGCCCCGCCGGGGACGGCCCCGGCGTCTCCTTCCTCGCCGCCAGCCTGCCCGCCACCTGTTTCCCGCCCGCCGTCACCCTCGGCTCCACCTGGGACACCGGCCTCGCGCACCGGGTGGGCGCGGCCCTCGCCCGGGAGGCGTCCGCCTTCGGGGTCGACGTCATCCTCGGGCCCGGCGTCAACATCAAGCGCAGCCCGCTGTGCGGCCGCAACTTCGAGTACCTCTCCGAGGACCCGCACGTGAGCGGAAGGATGGGCGCCGCGGTCGTCACCGGCATCCAGTCCCTCGGGATCGGCGCCTGCGTCAAGCACTTCGCCGTCAACAACCAGGAGACGGACCGGATGCGCGTCAGCGCGGACGTGGACGAGCGGACGCTGCGCGAGCTGTACCTGCCCGCCTTCGAACACATCGTCCGCGAGGCCCGGCCGTACACCGTGATGTGCTCCTACAACCGCGTCAACGGTGTCCACGCGAGCCGCCACCGCGGCCTGCTGACCGGGGTGCTGCGCGAGGAGTGGGGCTTCGACGGCCTGGTGATGTCCGACTGGGGCGCCGTCAACGACCGGGTCGCCGCCCTGGCCGCCGGGCTCGACCTGGAGATGCCTCCGACCGGCACCGACCAGGAGATCGTCACCGCCGTCGAGGAGGGCCGGCTGGCGGCCTCCGCCGTCGCCACCGCGGCCGAGCGCGTGCTGCGGCTGCGCGACCGGGTGGACCGGGCCGAGCACCTCGCCGCCTGGGACGCCGACGCCCACCACGAACTGGCCCGCGAGGCCGCTCGCTCCGGCGCCGTGCTGCTCAAGAACGACGACGGGCTGCTGCCGCTCGACCCGCACTCCCGTCAACGGATCGCCGTGATCGGCGAGTTCGCCCGCACCCCCCGCTACCAGGGCCACGGCAGCTCCCGGGTCACCCCCACCAGGCTCGACACCGCCTGGGACGCGCTCCGCGCCCAGGCCGGCCCGGAGGTCACGCTGGCCTTCGCCCCCGGCTTCACCCTGGACGGCACCCCCGACGCCGCCATGGCCGCGGAGGCGGTGGCCCTCGCCGCCGAGGCCGACACCGCGCTGCTGTTCCTCGGCCTCCCCGACAGCGCCGAGACGGAGGGCCTGGACCGCACCGACCTCGACCTGCCCGCCGCGCAGCTCGCGCTGCTGCGGCACGTGGCCGCCGTCTGCCCCCGGGTCGCGGTCGTCCTGGCCAACGGCTCGGTGGTGACGGTCGCCGACTGGCAGCACGACGCGACGGCCGTCCTGGAGGCCTGGCTCGGCGGCCAGGCCGGCGGCAGCGCCCTGGCGGACCTGCTGTTCGGCGCGCACAGCCCGTCCGGCAAGCTCACCGAGTCCATCCCGCTCCGGCTCCGGGACACGCCCTCCCACCTGCACTTCCCCGGGCAGGACGGGCACAGCGTGTACGGCGAGGGCCGCTACGTCGGCTACCGCCACTACGACACCCTGGACCTCCCCGTCGCCTACCCCTTCGGGCACGGGCTGAGCTACACCACCTTCCGGTACGACGACCTGGACGTGGAGCAGACCGGGGAGAACGCCTGGACCGTCCGCGCCACCGTCACCAACACCGGCTCCCGCGCCGGCGCCGAAGTGGTCCAGCTCTACCTCGCCTTCGACGAGCCGCGGCCGACCCGGCCGCGCCACGAGCTGCGCGGCTTCGCCAAGCTCCGGCTGGAGCCGGGGCGGTCGGACCGGGCCGAGTTCCGGCTCACCGGCCGCGACCTCGCCCGGTGGTCGACGGCCCGCGGCGGCTGGCGCGTCGATCCCGGCGCCTTCACCGTCGAGGTGGGCGCCTCCTCCCGCGACATCCGGCTGCGCACCCCGCTGTGGACGCCCGGCGACGAGATCCTCGACCCGCTGACCGAGATGTCCTCCCTCGGCGAGTGGCTGGCCCACCCGACCGGTGCCGCCCTCCTCACCGAACACCTGGCCTCGCTCCCGTTCGCCACTACCCTGGCCGACAGCGACGCCCGGCTCCTGGAGGCCGCCGCCCAGGTGCCCCTGCGGAAGTTCACCGGCTTCGGCCTCGGTGTCACCCCGGACCACGTCCGCGCCCTGGTCGCCGCGGCAGCGGAACGCGAGGACCGGTAGCGGCCACCCTGCGGGCGCGCGGACCTCGCTGGGCGCCCGCAGGCCGGTCCCCCCAGGCCCCCGGGCCGGTCCCGGCAGCCGCCGGGACCGGTCCCGAGGCCATAGGTCATCTCTATGACCCCATAGATCAACGCGACCTACTTCGCAGGTCAGCCGTGCGGTTTGCTACAAAGGTTCAGACCACCTTGCGCCGCGCCCGACCGGAGGACCATCCGTCATGCCCCGCCCGATCCGTGTCGCGATCGTCGGAGCCGGCCCCGCCGGCATCTACGCCGCCGACGCCCTGCTGAAGTCCGACGCCGCCCAGGCGCCCGGCGTCTCGATCGACCTGTTCGAGCGGATGCCCGCCCCGTTCGGTCTGATCCGCTACGGCGTCGCCCCCGACCACCCGCGCATCAAGGGCATCGTCACGGCCCTGCACCAGGTGCTCGACAAGCCCCAGGTCCGGCTCTTCGGCAACGTCGACTACCCGGCCGACCTCGCCCTGGACGACCTGCACCGCTTCTACGACGCCGTGGTGTTCTCGACCGGCGCGATGGCCGACCGCGCACTGGACATACCCGGCATCCACCTCGACGGCTCCTACGGCGCCGCCGACTTCGTCTCCTGGTACGACGGCCACCCGGACGTGCCCCGCACCTGGCCGCTGGAGGCCGAGAAGGTCGCCGTGCTCGGCGTCGGAAACGTCGCCCTGGACGTCGCCCGGATCCTCGCCAAGACCGCCGACGAGCTGCTGCCCACCGAGATCCCGCCGAACGTGTACGAGGGCCTGCGCCGCAACCGGGCCGTCGAGGTGCACGTCTTCGGCCGCCGCGGCCCGGCCCAGGCCAAGTTCAGCCCGATGGAGCTGCGCGAGCTGGACCACTCCCCCACCATCGAGGTGATCGTCGCCCCCGAGGACATCGACTACGACGAGGGCTCGATCGCCGAGCGCCGCTCGGTCAAGCACGTCGACCTGGTCGCCTCCACCCTGGAGAACTGGGCGATCCGCGACGTCGGCGACCGCCCGCACCGGGTGTACCTGCACTTCTTCGAGTCCCCGGTGGAGGTCCTCGGCGAGGACGGCCGGGTGGTCGGCCTGCGCACCGAGCGCACCGAGCTGGACGGCACCGGCAACGTGCGCGGCACCGGCGGCTTCACCGACTGGGACGTGCAGTCGGTCTACCGCGCGGTCGGCTACTACTCCGACGAGCTGCCCAAGCTGCCCTTCGACCCGGCCTCCGGCACCGTCCCGCACCAGGCCGGCCGGGTCCTGGACGGCGACGGCGCGCACCGGACCGCCACCTACGTCACCGGCTGGATCAAGCGCGGCCCGGTCGGCCTGATCGGCCACACCAAGGGCGACGCCAACGAGACCATCGCCTGCCTGCTGGACGACCACGCCGCCGACCGGCTGCCCGGCGCCGTCGAGCCCGACCCGGCCGCGGTCGAGGAGCACCTGCGCGCCCAGGGCGTCCGCTTCACCACCTGGGAGGGCTGGAAGCAGCTGGACACCCACGAGCGCGCGCTCGGCGAGGCCGAGCAGCGCGAGCGGGTCAAGGTTGTCGAGCGCGAGGAGATGCTCCGCCACAGCGGGTCCTGAGCCGGCACGGCCCGGACTCCCTCCGCCGACGCGCCGAATCCCGCGGGAATTCCCTCCGGAACCGAACCCGCGGGATTTCGGCCGGCGATGACACCGGGAAATCCGGTGGCCGCCGCTGATCGTCCCACCGCACCCCCGGGGTGCCCCCGTCAGGGGCGGACGATCGGCAGCAGCAGCTCGTCCACGATCTCCGCCGGATCGAGCTGCACCGGGTCCCCGCCGCACAGCTTGATCCGGTACAGCATCAGCGCCGGCACCAGGTCGGTCACCAGCGGGGTGACCGCCCCCTGGCGGACCTCGCCGCGCGTGGTGCCGCGGTCCAGCACCTCGGCGATCAGCGCCGTCGTCGGCTCGACAACCCGCTCCAGCACGATCTCGACGAAGGCGTGCGCCCGCTGGTTGTCGAGTTCGCTCATGACGGCCCGCACCGCGGCGCCCAGCTCGCTGAACATCGCGCCGCGCAGCCTGGTGACCACCTCCAGCAGGTCCCCGCGCAGGCTGCCGGTGTCGGGGGCCGGGCCGGACGGCGGCAGGCTGGCCCGCAGCGCGTCCTTGACCAGTTCCTCCTTGGAGGACCAGCGGCGGTAGAGCGCGGCCTTGCCGGTCTGCGCGGCGGCGGCCACCCCCTCCATGGTCAGCCGGGCGTAGCCGTCGGTGGTGAGCTGCTGGAGGACCGCCTCGTAGATGGCGCTCTCCAGCGCCTCGCCGCGCCGCCGCAGCGGGGCGCCCGACGCCGGTCCGTGCCCGGCATCCGTCTCAGCGGTCATGGTTGCGCACCTTCTTCCGTCGCCCTTCCTCGATCCCGTCGTGCCACGCATTCGCCCGCGATCTCCGGGAAATCCCGGACCGGGCGCGCGGTGGTGAATGTATTTCCTATCTCACGGACATCGCCGGGGGCCACTTTCGATGTTAGTGAACGAACCCGTTCCGGTTACCGTCCGGGTTCCGCACGATCCGACCCGATCCGACCCGATCCGGTCCGACCCGATCCGGTGTTCGCATCACAACAGGACCGGGACAGGACAATCGCCCCATGCGGCTGGGGCGGCACAGGCGGTGGCATGGAGGAGCAGGTCGAAGCGGAAAGGCCTGCGGAAGCCCTCGTGGAGGACCCCATGACCGACAAAAAGGCCAGTACGGCACTGGCGGCCGCCGGTGCCGCCGCGGCCTTCGCCGCGGTGAGCGCCGGCGCTGCCATCCGGGCGTGCCGATGCCTGCTCGCGGGCGCCGAGGGAGCGCGACCGCTCCCCGAGCCCAGTGCGGGCGTCGCCCCCGCCGAGCTCAGCGCCAGGCGCTGCACACCTCCGGACCGTTGTTGACCCTCTCTCCGCCGCTCCGCTCGGAGCCCCGCCCCGCCCCCGGCCGACGCCCGTCGCGCCGGGGGCCTTTCCTGTCCGGGGGCCTTGACACCTTCGGGCCTGGTTGGCGGCGCCCCGTGGTTCGGGCGCTGCCCGCTCAGCCGCCCGCGGGCCGGCGCGGCAGCACCGCGTGCACCCGGGTGCCGTGCCCCAGGGCGTCCACCGTGCAGCTGCCGCCGATCTCCGCGGCCCGCTCCGACATCGACCTCAGCCCCACCCCCGGCTGCACCGGAAGGCCGTAGCCGGGGCCCGTCCCGTCGTCCTCGACGTCGAGTTCCAGCCGCCCGGCGTCCACCCGGACGGCCACCGTGGCGCCGCTCGCCCGCGCGTGGCGCAGCACGTTGTTGAGCGCCTCCGCAGTGATCCGGTAGACCGCGACCTCGACGGCGGCGGGCAGCGCCGGCAGCGGGTCGGGCTCCAGCCGGGTGCTGACGACGAGGTCGGGGCCGCTGAAGGTCTCGGCGAGCCGGCCGAGCGCGCGGGACAGCCCGTAGTCGCCCAGCGCGGTGGGCCCGAGCCGGTCGGTGATCCGCCGGACCTCCCGGACGGCCGAGGCGAGGTCGTCCGCGACCCGGTCCAGCACGCTGGAGTAGAGCGTCGGGTCGTCCACCGCGGCGGCTCCCTGGAGGCGCAGTCGCAGCCCGGCCAGCATCGGGCCGAGTCCGTCGTGGATGTCGCGGCGCAGCTGGCGGCGCTCCTCCTCGCGGGCCGCGACGATCTGCTCGCGGCTGGCCCGCAGGTCCTCCGTCAGCTGGAGCGAGGCGACGGCGGGCGCGGCCTGGTCGGCGAGCGAGCGCAGGATGTCGCGGTCGCTGTGGTCGAGCACCCGCTGGCCCTCGCGCGGGGCGACGGTGAGCCGTCCGATCCGGGCCCCGCGGTGGACCAGGGGGAAGTCCTCGCCGCTGCCCGAGAGCTCCCCGACGGCGGCCAGCGACCGTTCACCACCCCGGGTGGAGACGGTCAACTCCACACCAGGAAGCCGCAGTTCGTCGCCGACGGTGCGGCACAGCACGCCCGGCACCTCCTGCGGGTCGACGGTCTGGCTGACCCTCCCCGCCAGGCTGCGCAGCACCTGGTACGGCTGGGCGCGCGAGCCGTAGTACCAGCGGTCCACGACGCCGGAGGCCCAGCGCACCCCCCGGGGCAGACCGATCGCGAGCAGGAAGACGGCGGCGACCACCGTCAGCGCCCCGAGGCCGTGGCCCGGCATCAGCATGGTGGAGAGCACGCAGGCCACCACCACGAACACCACGGCCAGCCCGGCGGCCACCAGCAGGCCGACCAGCACCCGGCGGGCGGCCCGGTCGAGCCGCCAGGACCCGTCCCTGACCACGACGGCGGCCAGGGTGACCGTCCAGAGCGCCGAGGTGAGTGCGAACACGACGTACGAGACCGTGCTCTGGTCGAAGTAGTCGCCGAACTCGGCCCCGCCCCACAGCAGGTACACCCCGAGGGCGATCAGCACGTTCTGCCGGCGCCGCCCGGACACCCCGCGGATGCGGGCGAGCGGGACCAGCACCACCAGGACGGCCAGCGCGACGAACACGGCGAGCTGGGCGTCGTACAGCCGGTCGTTGAGGGCCCCCAGCCACTTCGCGAAGGCACTGCCGGCGAACGGGTTGGGCTGCCCGAACACGGTGGGTTCGGAGAAGGAGTAACTGGCCGGGGCCAGCCGCCACAGGCCCACGGCCCCGATCGCCAGCCACCACCGCCTGCTCGGCAGCGTCCCGTACGGCAGCCACAGCGGCAGCGCGTGCCACAGCGGGCCGCTGACGGCGTAGCCCGCCGACACCAGGACCACCATGGCCCCGACCACGCCCGGACTTCCCCCCTCCACCCAGAGCGGGGCCTGGGCGGCGAGCGGGACGATCAGCGCCGTCCCGTACACGAGCAGCACCCAGCCGAGCTGGTTGCCGGGCCGGTGGGCGTGCAGCAGCACCCCGCCGGCGACGGCGGCCAGGCCGTAGCCGAGCACCGGCAGGAGGCGGGCGGGCGAGGAGATCCCGGCGACGCCGAGGTGGCTCACCACGTACCCGGCCCACAGGCCGCCGGCCACCAGGCAGAGGAGGGCGCACAGCCCGGCCGCGGTCAGTTGTCGCTCCGCAGGTCCGGACCGCGGCCGCCACCAGGCTCCTCGCGCGCTCTCCGCAGCCATGTCCGCCCTCTCGTCACCGGGCCAGTCCGGATGGTTGAAGACTGCTCCACCCGATGTCCCGGACGCATGAGGCAGCGGCCCCGTGACCGGCTCAGGAGGCGTGCCGCGGCCCGACGACGGCCCGCGCCCACCGGCCGGCCCGGCCGTCAGACCGGCGGGTTGGGGTGGGTCAGGCCGCGGTCGTAGGCGAAGATCACGGCCTGGACGCGGTCCCGGGCGGCGATCTTCGACAGCACCCGGCTGACGTGCGTCTTGACGGTCGACTCCGCCAGCACCAGGCGCTGGGCGATCTCGCTGTTGGACCAGCCGTGGGCAATGGCGACCAGGATCTCCCGCTCGCGGTCGGTCAGGGCGTCCAGCCGCGGGTCCGCGGCGGGCGCGGCACCCGGCGGGCGGACCGGCAGGCGGTGGGCGTAGGCGTCGAGCAGCCGCCGGGTGACCGCGGGGGCGACCACGGCGTCGCCCTCGGAGACCGCGCGGATGCCGGCCAGCAGTTCCTCCGGGCGGACGTCCTTGAGCAGGAAGCCGCTGGCCCCGGCGCGCAGCGCGGCGTGCGCGTACTCGTCGAGGTCGAAGGTGGTCAGCACCAGGATGCGGGAGCGCCCGCCGCTGGCGACGATGTGGCGGGTGGCCTCGATGCCGTCCATGCCGGGCATCCGGATGTCCATCAGGACGACGTCGGGGCGCAGGTCGGCGGTCAGCCGGACGGCCTCGCCGCCGTGGGCCGCCTCGCCGACCACCTCGGTGTCGGGCTGGCTCTCCAGCAGCATGCGGAAGCCGTAGCGCTGCAAGGGCTGGTCGTCCACGATGAGGACGGTGGTCACGTCGGGCCGCCTGTCGGGTCGGGGGTGGAAACCGGGCCGGGGACGGAGTCCGGGCCGGGGACGGAGTCGAGGCCTGGATCCGGGTCTGGGGTGAGGTGCAGGACGGCCTCGACGGTCCATCCCGTGCCGGGGGTGGGGCCCGCCGTGACGGTGCCGCCGTACAGGGCCGCGCGTTCGCGCATCCCGGCCAGGCCGTGGCCGTACCCTTCCGTGCGCCCGTGCCAGCGGGAACCGCCGGGCGGGCCGGTGTCCTCGACGCGTACCCGCAGCCGCTCGGCGTCGGCGGTCAGGGTCACGTGTGCCCGGGCCTCGGGGCCGGCGTGCTTGAGGGTGTTGGTGAGCGCCTCCTGGACGATGCGGTAGGCCATCAGCTGGACGCCGCGGTCCAGCCGGTCCAGCGCACCGGCGGCCGTGTACACCACCTGGGGGCCGGCGGCACGGATCCGGGCGCACAGCCCGTCGACGTCGGCGATGCCGGGCTGCGGGGTGTAGTCGGCTGCCTGGCCGCCCTGGTCGTGCAGCACGCCGAGCATCCGCCGCAGCTCGCCGAGCGCCTGCCGGCTGGTGTCACCGATCAGCAGCAGCGCCTCCCGGCCGCGTTCGGGGGCGGCCTGCGCCGCGTACGCGCCGCCGTCGGCCAGGGTGACGATGACGGACAGGTTGTGGCCGATGATGTCGTGCATCTCCCGGGCCACCCGGGTGCGTTCGGTGGCGGCGGCGAGCCGGCTGCGCTGGTCGCGCTCGATCTCCAGCCGGGCGGCCCGCTCCCGCAGCCCGGCCAGCTGGGCGCGCCGGACGCGCACCGCGATGCCCAGGGCCACGGCCGCCGTCGCGGCGCTGAACAGGAAGAACAGCGCGTCGCCGACCGGCAGCCCGCCACCGGAGACGGCCACCGCGACCAGGGCGACGGCCACCGCCATGGCCGCGCAGGACCACGCCAGGTGCCGCAGCCGACCGTGCAGCGCCAGGCTGTAGAGGGCGACCAGCAGGGCGGCGTCGGCGCGCAGGCCGACGTCCAGCGACCACTGCAGGACGAACACGGCCATGATCGCGGCGAAGGCCGCCGTGGGCCGGCGGCGGCGCCACAGCAGCGGCAGCACCAGGCCCGCTTGCAGGGCAAGCGTCTGCGGCAGCGGCAGCCGGGCGAGCACGATCCGGTGCTCGCGCGGCCCGCCCTCGACGTGGGCGGGGAGGAGGTCGGGCAGGCAGAACAGCAGGAAGGCGACGACCACCACCGCGGCGTCGAGCGCCCAGGGGTGGTCACGGTCCGCCTGCCGCAGCCGCTGGTTGAACCGGGCCAGGCGGGCGAGCAGCGGGTGACCGGACAGGGTGTCGGCGACTGCCGTGTCGACGGGCGCTGGACCGGCAGGCGCTGGACCGGCGGGCGCTGAGCCTGCGGCCGCTGGGCCGGCGGCCGCGAACGGGCTCGGGGCGGTGGTGTGCTCGCTCACCGGTGGCACCTCCCTGGTCGTCCGGGCGTCGTGACGTGCGGGCGGCGCCGGTTGCTCCCGGCGCCGCGGCGGATCTCCTCGGTACCGAGTCTCTCAGGCGTCGGTGCGCACCAGCCGAACGGCCGCCGCGCCGAGGGCGAGGACCGTCCAGCCGAGGAAGACGGCCAGGCCGGCCGTCGGCGAGAGCGTGGCCGAGTCGTGGTGCAGGGCGAACATCGCCTCGCCCGCGTGGCTGGGCAGGTAGGGGCTGAGATGGCTCTGCCAGGAGCTGGGCAGCAGCGAAGTCAGCCCGGGGACCAGCATCAGCGTGGCCACCAGCACCGCGATGCCGCCGGCCACCGAGCGCAGCAGCGCGCCGAGCGCGACGCCGATCACGCCGACCAGCGCCAGGTAGAGCCCGGCACCCGCCAGGCCCCGCACCACCCCGGTGTCGGAGAGGGTCATCGCCGCTCGCGTCCCGGAGAGGACTCCGCTGTCGGCGGTGAAGACCGCGAACGCCCCGACGGTGCCGAGCACCAGCGCGATCAGCCCGTACACGGCGGCCTTGGACCAGAGCACCGGCAGTCGGCGCGGCACGGCCGCCAGGGTGGAGCGGATCATGCCGGTCGAGTACTCCCCGGCGGCGACCAGCACGCCGAGGACGCCGAGCGCCAGCTGGGCGAAGTTGGTGCCGAACAGCGAGAGGCTCAGCGTGCTCGCGTCCGCGAAGTCCCGGTCCATCGGGCGGCCCGAGGTCATCCGCGACTTGAACTGGTACGCGGCGATCAGCCCGAAGCCGACCAGAAAGAGCAGGGCCAGCCCGAGCGTGATCCAGGTGGAGCGCAGCGACCACAGCTTCGCCCACTCGGAGCGCAGCACCCGCAGCGCCGTCACCTTGTACGCGGGACGCGCCGGCCTCGGGTCGGCGGACGCGGACGTCCGGCTCGATGCGATGGTGGTCATGCCACGCTCCTCGGGCTCTCGGTGCCGACGGCGGTGGCGGCAGTTGCCGCAGTGGCGGCAGGTTCGGCGGTGGTGGCGGTGACGGTGGTGATGCCGTGGTACTCGACGGCATCGCGGGTCAGGTCCATGAACGCCTCCTCCAGGGAGACCGTCCGGGGGGTGAGCTCGAAGAGGGCGATGCCCTGCTCGGCGGCCGCCAGACCGATCTCGCGGGCGGTGCGCCCGGCGACCAGCAGTTCCTCCGAGCCCGCCTGGCCGGTGACCTCCACACCGGGGCCGGCCAGCGCGGTGCGCAGCCGGGCCGGATCGGCGCTGGCCACCTTGACCACGTCCCCGCCGGCCTGGCGGACCAGCTCCTGCACGGTGGTGTCGGCCAGCAGCCGGCCCCGTCCGACGATGATCAGGTGGTCGGCGACCAGGGCCATCTCGCTCATCAGGTGCGAGGACACGAAGACGGTGCGGCCCTCGGCGGCGAGCGAGGTGAGCAGGTTGCGGATCCACAGCACGCCCTCGGGGTCGAGGCCGTTGACCGGCTCGTCCAGCATCACCGTGGCGGGATCGCCGAGCAGCGCCGAGGCGATGCCGAGCCGCTGGCCCATGCCGAGCGAGAACGCCCCGGCACGCTTGCGGGCCACCGACGACAGTCCGGTCAGCTCGACGACCTCGTCGACCCGGCGGCGCGGGATGCCGTGGGTGTGGGCCTGGACCATCAGGTGGTTGAAGGCGGAGCGGCCCGGGTGGATCGACTTGGCCTCCAGCAACGCGCCGACCTCCTGCAGCGGCGCCGCGTGCTCGGCGTAGCGGCGGCCGTTCACCCGCACCGAACCGCCGGTGGGCGCGTCCAGCCCGACGATCATCCGCATCGTGGTGGACTTGCCCGCGCCGTTCGGCCCGAGGAAGCCCGTCACCGTCCCCGGCCGGACCGTGAAGTCCAGCCGGTCCACGGCGGTCTTCTCCCCGTACCGCTTCGTCAGCTGGTGTGCTTCGATCATCGCTCACCTCGGTGCTCCGGGGCCGGTCCGTCCCGGCCGCCCTCGCCTTACACGCTAAGTGCGGAGACGACTCCGATCCGTGGTACCGGGGGCTGATCATCGACGCGCCTGTAGTACCGCGGTACCACCCCGGCATGGCACGGCGGCAGGTCCGACGGGAGGCGGCGCCGGACCGTCCTGGTCAGCCTCCGTAGAGGAGGTGGTGTCCGAGCGGGGAGAGGCTGTGCCGGACCTGCCGCCCCCGGCGCTCGGTGGTGATGGCCCCGGCCTCGCGCAGGGCACTGGCGTGGACGGACGCGGTCGGCGGGGACACACCGAGCCGTTCGGCCAGCCGGCCCGTGGTGCAGGGCTCCTCGGCGATCGCCCGCAGGGCCCGGGCGCGAGCCGCGCCGATCAGCCCGGCCAGCCCGTCGGCGCCGCGGGCCCGGAGGTCCAGGCCCGGGTACATCAGGACCGGCGACCTGTGGTCGGCGAGGAGCGCGGTCGGCATGGTCAGGAACCGGCTCGGGCGCAGCTCCAGACCCCGCCCGCCGAGGTCGAACGCGAGGTCCCACTCCGGTCCGGCGTACCGCAGGGTTCCCGTGGCTCGCCAGTTCAGGCCCGGATGGAGCCCGTTCAGCATCGCGCCGGTCCCCTCCTCGGCGATGGTGCGCGAGCGGTGGGCGATGTCGGCTCCGAGAGCACGGCTGATATCGGGCCAGTCGGGGGCGAGGCAGGCCCGGAACAGCGTCCAGGCCGCGTCGGTGACCCGGCGCAGCCGACGGGTGCCGCCGTCGCGCAGCTCCTCGATGATGCGGGGCACCCGAGGGCCCGAGCCGTAGCACGCGAGCTCCTGCTGAACCTCGGCCTCGGGCAGCGCGAGCATGGCGTCGAGTTCGTCCGCGAGGGCCGCGAGGACAGTGGTGGGCTCGGCGGCCAGGAACATCGGCACACCGAGCGGACTCGCGTTGACCAGGTCGACCAGGGGTGCGGCCCGCTGCGGAACCCGGCCCTTCACCCGGCGCCACCAGCGCTCGCGGCCGACCGAATCGCGGACGCAGTGGTGCTGCGCGCCGGCCACCCCGCCGAGCACGTGGTCCATGGGAGAGACGGCGAACCTGACCCGCGCCAGGTCCGCCGTCCCGAAGCCGATTTCGAGCACAGCTGATGATGCCTCGGGCGGGCCCGCGGCGGGCCCGTTCCGAACTATTAGACCGGGCACCGAACAGCTGGTGACCCGGCGCCGGAACCACGAGGGTGGCGGCGCCCGGTCCACCACAGGAGAGGAAGTCCCTCCATGCGCAAGCTCAAGCACCTCGCCCTCGCGACAGCGGCCCTCGGTCTGGTCCTCGGCTCGGCCGACAGCGCCTCGGCGGTGACGATCGGCGGCGGTGGCTGCCGCATGGTCAACGGCGCCAACCAGCCGGTGTCCGTGGGGTACGGCGTCTCGCTTCTGCCGTGCGCGAACGGCGACGACCTCGGGCCGAACAGCATGTCCGCGACGGTGGGCGTGTACGGCACGCCGACCACCCAGGTGCGCGTCTGGCAGGCCGTCGCCCGGGTCAACGCCGACGGCTCGATCAGCGACTTCTACCCGAGCATCCTCGCCACCTACGCCAGCGACCTGACCTCGACCAGGTCGTACCAGTACTTCAACCACCACCTGTACTGCGCCCTCGGCGGCACACTGGTGATCGACACCTGGATCACCAACAACGACCAGCGCTACGGGTCGGTGCAGTCGCCCAGGTTCACCTGCTGAAGGCCCGCCGGTGATGCCGCCCCGCCGAGCGGTCAGCCTTTCGCCGCCAGGACGGCCCGGACCTCCGCCAGCAGGGTCCGGTGGTCCTCGCCGTACGTCGCCACCGCCGCGTGGACCGCGTCGGCGGCGGCCCGCAGCGGGTCCGGTCCGGCCGCGCCGAGCAGGGCGGGCAGCGCCATGTGCGGCTGCGAGAACCGCTGGAAGGGGTCCGGCGGGCCGCCCAGG
>NZ_MSJQ01000138.1 GCF_014596515.1 Streptomyces sp. CBMA156 | reverse complement strand
TCCGGTCCGGCCGCGCCGAGCAGGGCGAGCTGACGGCGCGAGCGGCGGGCGCCGACCGCGAAGGCCGGCCCGGCGAGCAGGGCGATCTCCAGCAGTGCCATGCCGGTGACGGTGGCGACGACCATCTTGGTGTTGTTGGCGGCCGTCGGGTCGCTGTAGCGGTACGAGTCGCGGTAGTAGGGGACGGCCTGCTCCGGCGGCGGGGCGAGCGCCACCGAGCGTGCGGTGAGGGTGTAGCCGTGGGCGTTGAACCGCTGGACCGCGGCCCAGTCGAGGGCGGCCCCGGCCGGCAGCCGGACCAGCCAGGCGGACCGTCCGGCCGGTCCCTTCTCCGCGGCGGGCCCGCCGGCGGCCAGGGCGGCGGCCAGCGGGTCGAGCAACTCGCCCGGCCTGGCGACGAGTTCGACCCGGCCGAGTTCGCTCGGGTGCTCCACGACACCGGTGATGGTGTAGGTGGTGCGTTCCAGGCCCTGGAGGGTGGTGGTGGCGCCGGGCCTGAGCCCGGAGCGGTCCAGGAAGGCCCGGGTGACGGCCACTTCGTGCGGGGCGCTCGGGGCGCGGCCCTCGACCAGGTCGAGCCGGCCGCGCCAGATCGGGTCGCCGAGGTCGGCCTCGGTGGTGAGGGTGCGGACCAGGCCCTCGGGCGAGGTCGCGCCGGCCTCGGGGCCCGGCCTGGCCGGGGTGAGCACGCTGCCGGGCGGCAGCAGCGAACCGATCAGGGTGGCCGGGTCGGTGCTCGCGCCCTTCTGCTGCTCGGCCGTCGGCTGCTCGCCCGGGCGGGCCTGGACGGAGAAGGCGCCGTCCTGGGCGATCGGGGCCTGCTCGACGAGTTGGCCCGGATCGAGCGAGGTGACCAGGGCGTCCGCGCCGCCCACCACCCGCTCCACCCGTTCGGCCGGGGTGAGCTGCCCGCTGCGGTGGACCACGTCGGCGCCGGTGACGCCGAGGACGGGCAGCGCGATCATGGCGGCGATCAGCGCGCTGCGGCCCTTGGCCCGCAGTGCGTCGCGGCGGGCGATCCGCAGGGTGACCCGCCAGGCTCCGAGCCTCACTGCGCCACCTCGCCGACCACGCCGGACGGCTGCGCACCCGCCGGGTAGGCGGAGGAACGCCGGCCGCGGCTCTCCGAGGCGACCGCGCCGTCCCGCAGGTGGACCACCCGGTCCGCCCAACTGGCGTGCGCCGCCTCGTGGGTGACCATCATCGCGGCCGCCCCCGCGTCGCAGCGGGCGCGCAGCACGGCGAGCACGGCCTCGCCGGTGGCCGAGTCGAGGGCGCCGGTCGGCTCGTCGGCGAGCACCAGCCGGCGCTCGCCGATCAGCGCGCGGGCGATCGCGACGCGCTGCTGCTGGCCACCGGACATGTCGTCGGGGAAGCGGTCGGCGAGTTCGCCGATGCCCAGCTCCTCCAGTGCGGCCACCGCCTCCCGGCGGGCCCGGCGGCCCGGGACGCCGTCGAGTTCGCGGGGCAGGGAGATGTTCTCGGCGGCGGTGAGCGCCGGGATCAGGTTGTAGTCCTGGAAGACGTACCCGATCGAGCGCCGCCGCAGGTCGGCGAGCTTGCCGCGGCCGAGGCCGCCGAGTGCGACGCCCTCCACCAGGACCTCGCCGTCGCTGGGCTGGTCCAGTCCGCCGGCCAGGGTCAGCAGGGTGGACTTCCCGGAGCCGGACGGGCCCATGACGGCGACGAACTCGCCCGGGTGGACGGCCAGGTCGATGCCGCGCAGGGCGTGCACCTCGGCGGCGCCCCGTCCGTGCACCCGGGTGACGTTGGCCAGGCGCAGGACGGGCGCGGGCCGGGTCGGATCGGCGTGGGACACACTTCCCCCTCGTGAGCTGCTCAACTGCATATGTCGGTGAACTATATATGCCGGAGGACGTGATGCAAGCCGGGATGGTTCCCGGAGGGCGGGGGAGTGATCGGTTCGGTCAAACTTCTACAAAGCTGTCGAGGAAAGGGCGCCAACCCGGCCTGGGCCGTTCGGGGGCGGTCTATGCTCGGGACGGCTCGCGGAACCGGGTGGGCGCCCCGCGCGCACGCCGGGTCGCGGAGCGGAGCGGGGGCGGACCCTCGACCCCGCACCGCCAGGCCGCCTGGCGTCACGTCATGTCGTCGCGCGGCCACACGGGCCGGCCGGCGCCCTGCGCGCCTCCCCGCCGGTCGCGACGGCGGTGGCCATCATCGAGGTCGTCCGGGCCGGGTGGGACCACCGGCCGCGCGTCACCGTCCGTACCCCTCCTCCCGTGAAGGAGGTGCCGTCGTGCACACCCTGACCACCGTCGACTTCCTGGTCCGGCTCGCCACCGGCGTGGCCTGCGGCGCGCTGATCGGCGTCGAGCGCCAGTGGCGGGCCCGGATGGCCGGCCTGCGCACCAACGCCCTGGTCGCGGCGGGCGCCACCCTGTTCGTGCTGTACAGCGAGGCCGTCGGCGACGCGGCCAGCCCCACCCGGGTCGCCTCGTACGTCGTCTCCGGCATCGGGTTCCTCGGCGGTGGCGTCATCCTGCGCGACGGCGCCGGGGTGCGCGGCCTCAACACCGCGGCCACGCTGTGGTGTTCGGCCGCGGTCGGGGTGCTGGCCGCCTCCGGCAAGCTGGAGTTCGCCGTCCTCGGCACGCTCGCCGTGCTCGTCGTCCACCTGGTGCTGCGCCCGGCCGGCCGGCTGCTCGACCGGGCCCCGCAGTCCGGCAGCGACCCGGACTCCACCAGCCGCGCCACCGTCCACCTGGAGTGCGACCGCAAGGCCGAGAGCCACATCCGGGCCCTGCTGCTCCAGGCCCTCGCCGCCTCCGGGCTCGCCCCGACCGGTCTGCGCGCCCGCCGCACCGACCAGGGCGACGCCACCAGCCTGCGGGCCACCGTCGCGATCACCGGGCAGGTCGCCCCAGCGCTCGAACAGGTCGTCGCCAGACTGTCGTTGGAGCCGGGCGTGCGCGACCTGCACTGGCACCTGGAGGACGAGTCGGAGGACGAGGGCGGCAACCCGGCGCTCGCCTGACGGCGCGGAGCGGCGGGATACCGTCGCCCGAAGCCCGCCCGGACTCCACCCGAACGCCACCTGAGACCACGTCCGAACCCCTGCCCGAACCGTCCTGCGAGCCGCCTGGAGGGCCGATGTCCACCCCCGATCCCGAGCACGGGCCGCTGGTGCCGATGCTGCTGGTACTGACCGTGGTCACCGGAGTGGTGGACGCGGTCAGCTACCTCGAACTCGGCCACGTCTTCGTCGCCAACATGACCGGCAACGTGGTGTTCCTCGGCTTCGCCCTGGCCGGCGCGGCCAACCTCTCCGCCACCGCCTCACTGGCCGCCCTCGCCGCCTTCCTGCTCGGCGCCCTGGCGGGCGGCCACCTGGCCCGCCGTCTGCCCGGCCACCGAGGGCACCTGCTGACCGCCGCGGTCGCCGTCCAGTCGGCCCTGGTCGCGGCGGCCACCGTGCTGGCGGCCGTGGCCGGCCACGTCTCCGACCCGGCCCGCTACGGCCTGATCGGGCTGCTCGGCTTCGCGATGGGAGGTCAGAACGCGGTGGTCCGGGCGCTGAAGGTGCCCGATCTCACCACCACCGTGCTCACCATGACCATCACCGCCCTCGCCGCCGACCGCACCGGCCCCCGTCGCCTCGCCTCCGCGGTCTGGATGTTCGTCGGCGCCCTCGTCGGCGCCCTCCTCGTCCTCCACGCCGACGTCCCCGTCGCCCTCGCCCTGACCCTCGCACTGCTCCTCGCCGTCGCCGCCCTCACCCACCGCGCCGCCGGATCCGCCGTGCCCGCCCCGGCCTGGACCCGGCCGCGCTGACGGGGCCGGGAGGCGGCGCCCCGCCGTGGTTGTGCTGTGGTGCCCGTCGGATTCCGGCGTCCCGGGCTCGCTCAGTCCTCGTGGCGGTGGCCGGCGCGGCCGCTCCAGAGGGGTTCGAGGCGGGCCCAGTCGGCCGTCCAGGCGGCTTGGGCGCGGCGGTCGAGGGCGTGCAGGCGCAGGCGCAGAGCGAGGGCGAGCAGGGCGAGCGCGGTGAAGAGGGCGCCGGCGCCGGTGCAGGCGGCGGAGACGGCGAGGGCGGCCCGGTCGGCCGGGGGAGCGGAGACGTCACCGTCCGGGTCGACCCAGATGGGGATGTGACTGCCGGTGACGGTGGAACGCGGGGCCTGGACGGTGCCCAGGTGCGGGGTGCCGTCGGGGGTGGTCCAGGCGGCGTCGACGTCGATCCGGGTGCTGTAGCCGCCGGCGAAGCGGCTGGTCGCGAGGGCTGCGCTGTCCGGGGCGCTGCGGACCACCGCGTCCACCTGGTGCAGCCGCACCCGGTCGGTGGCGGCCTGGGGCGCGGTGGAGCGGTAGAGGAGCAGGGCGCCGCCCGCGGCGAGGGCGACGGCGAGCACCGCGCCGAGCACGGCGGACAGCCAGGCCCTGGCCCGGGCGCGGTCGACCGGGCGGGCGAGCGGTTCGTGCCGGGCACCGAGGGCCCGCCGCAGCCTTCGGCCGGTGCGCCGCGGGAGCGACGCGGGCCGGGCCGGGCGGGGTGTGCTGGACACGGTGAGGACTCCTCAGGGGTGCGGGGGCGCAGGGCGGTTCCGCCCCCAATGTCCACCCGGCGGCCCCTCGCGCACAAGAGTCGTGCGCGGTCGGAGGACCGCCAGGGCCGCTCGGCCCCGCGGCCGGGACGTTCGGCCCTCGGCAGCCACCGCCCGGCGGGGCAGGCTGGGAACCGGCGGCGCCCCCGTGCCTGGGCGCGGCCGTGGCCCGGTTCGACCGTGGGGGTGCCGGGCCGAGGTACGGGGCGGGGGGTGGTCGTGGGGCCACCCCCCGCCTGTGCCGCGCGGGGCCGAGGTCCCTCAGGCGCGACCACGACGCCCTCGCCTTCGGTGAGACCCCCGCCCTGCGCGGGGCCGGCCTCCGGGCCGGCCGCCTCGCCCGGGATCATCGCCTCGATGCTGCCGCTGCTGAGGCGGATCACCGGGCCGGAGGCGGCCCGCGACGGCTGAGCACCCGTCGGGAGCCGGCCCCGTCGTCCGCCGTCAGCGGGCGACGGGGTAGCCGTGCGTCCCGTCCGTCCGCAGCACGTCCAGCCCCGGCAGCCAGCTGCCGAGCACCAGCGCGGACGGGTAGAACATCGGCTCCGGCAGCGCGTCCACCGGGAAGCGCTCCCAGCCGGCGCAGGCGTGCGGCTCGGTGACCAGGGCCTCGGCCAGGCTCGGCGGGGCCAGCACGGCGGCGGTCAGCCGGGGCCGGCCGAGTTCGTGGTCGAGGTGGACGGCGAGCACCCGCATCAGCTCGGCGGGCAGCACGATGCCGGTCTCCTCGGCGAGTTCGCGGGCCGCGGTCCGCTCGAAGGACTCGCCGAGGTCGACCTTGCCGCCGGGCAGGCTCCAGGTGGGCGGCTCGCCGGCGGTGATCCGGCGGCCGACCAGGACCCGGCCGTCGCCGGTGGGCACGATGATCCCCGCGCCGAGCAGCGGTGCGGTCGGTGCTGTGCTCAACTCGCCGTCTCCTTCAGCCCGTTACCAGTTGGAACGCTCGTAGTCCTTGAGGAAGCAGCCGTACAGGTCCTCGCCCGCCTCGCCGCGCACGATCGGGTCGTACACCCGGGCCGCGCCGTCGACCAGGTCGAGCGGGGCGTGGAAGCCCTCGTCGGCGAGCCGCATCTTGTCCGGGTGCGGGCGCTCGTCGGTGATCCAGCCGGTGTCGACGGCGGTCATCAGGATGCCGTCGGACTGGAACATCTCCTGCGCGCTGGTGCGGGTGAGCATGTTGAGCGCGGCCTTGGCCATGTTGGTGTGCGGGTGGCCGGCGCCCTTGTAGCCGCGCGAGAACACGCCCTCCATCGCGGAGACGTTGACCACGTACTTGCGGCGGGACGCGGAGGCGGCCATCGCCGGGCGCAGCCGGCTGATCAGGATGAACGGCGCGGTGGAGTTGCAGAGCTGGACCTCCAGCAGCTCCATCGGGCCGACCTCGCTGACGGTCTGCACCCAGCTGTTGGTGTCCGCGAGGTCGGGCACCAGGCCGCCGGCGTCGATCGCGGTGCCGGCCGCGATCCGGGCGGGCGTGGCGGAGCCGGTGACCAGGGCGAGCGAGGTGACGTCCTCTGCGGTGATCCGCTGCTCGTCGCCGCCCGACTGGTGGGGGAGGGCGGGCAGGTCGACGCTGCCGCTGCCGAAGCGGCCGATGGTGGTGGACTGCGGCAGCTCGCCGGCCGGCAGCGGCGCGGACTCGGCGTTGACCAGCTCGCGGTAGGACTCCGGCGGGCGGCGCACGGTCTGCGCGGCGTTGTTGATCAGGATGTCCAGCGGGCCGTCGGCGGCGACCTCGTCGGCCAGCGCCATCACCTGGGCCGGGTCGCGCAGGTCGATGCCGACGATCTTGAGGCGGTGGATCCACTGGGCGCTGTCCGGCATCGCGGTGAAGCGGCGGATCGCGTCGTTGGGGAAGCGGGTGGTGATGGTGGTGTGGGCGCCGTCGCGCAGCAGCATCAGCGCGATGTACATCCCGATCTTGGCCCGGCCGCCGGTGAGCAGCGCGCGCTTGCCGGTGAGGTCGGCGCGGGCGTCCCGGTGGGTGCGGTTCTTGACGGCGCAGTTCTGGCAGAGGTTGTGGTAGAACGCGTCGACCTCGACGTACCGCTGCTTGCAGGTGTAGCAGGAGCGCGGACGCTCCAGGACGCCGGCGATCTCGGTGGTGGTGACGGTGGTCAGGCCGAAGGCCCCGGCCGTCTCGTCGTCGATCCGGCTGGGCGCACCGGTGGCGGTGCGGGCGGTGACCTCGCGGTCGTTGGCGGTCTTGCGGGCCCGGGTCTCCTGGCGGCGGCGCTGCTTGAGGGTCCGGAATATGCCGCCGACGGCCTGGCGGACGGTGATCGCGTCCGGGTGGTCGACGTGCAGCTCGTCGAGCTCGGCGATCACCTCCAGGCAGAGCTTCAGCCGCTCGGGGTCGAGGCCGGGACCGTAGTCGATCTCCTCCTCGGTGTCCTCGCCCTGGCCCTGCTGGATGTTCGTCTGCCCGATGCTCACGCCTGCTGCCGCTTTCCCGTTCGCCACGCCCGTTACCGCGTGAAGCCGTGCCCGTTACCGCGTGAATGCTACGGGAGCGGTCCGGACCGAGGCGAAAGCCGGACGTCGGAGGGGGTCTTTGGATGATCCTCCATGTCTACGCGCGGAGCATTGATCGCCGTTTGTGCACAGCCCCAGCAATGCCCCTCGAACTGGCTTTTGCCCCCCGACCTCACGGAGAATCGAACGCTGGGTGCCGGGCGCCCGAGTGCGCCCCGGCGGCTTCGCCGCAACCGCACCCGAGGTGTATCCCCCCAGCCAGAGAGCCCTTCCTTCATGCGCTTCCTGAACGACCTCAAGCCTTCGTACGATCTGACGTACGACGACGTCTTCATGGTCCCCAGCCGTTCCGCCGTGGGCTCCCGGCAGGGCGTCGACCTCTCCTCGAACGACGGCACCGGCACCACCATCCCGCTGGTCGTGGCCAACATGACCGCCATCGCCGGCCGCCGGATGGCCGAGACCATCGCCCGCCGCGGCGGCCTGGTCGCCATCCCGCAGGACATCCCCACCGAGGTCATCGCCGAGGTCGTCTCCTGGGTCAAGCAGCGCCACCTGGTCTTCGACACCCCGATCACGCTCGCCCCCGGCGCCACCGTGGCCGAGGCGCTCTCGCTGCTGCCCAAGCGCGCGCACGGCGCCCTCGTGGTGGTCGAGGACGGCAGGCCGGTCGGCGTGGTCACCGAGTCCGACTGCCAGGGCGTGGACCGCTTCACCAGCCTGGCCGACATCATGTCCCGCGAGCTGCTGGTGCTGGACGAGGACGTCGACCCGCGGGCCGCCTTCGAGAAGCTCACCGAGGCGCACCGCAAGCTCGCCCCGGTGGTGGACGGCGACGGCCGGCTGGTCGGCATCCTCACCCGCAAGGGCGCGCTGCGCGCCACCCTGTACACCCCGGCCGTGGACGCGGCCGGCAAGCTGCGGATCGCCGCCACCGTCGGCATCAACGGCGACGTGGCGGGCAAGGCCGGGGCGCTGATCGAGGCCGGCGCCGACGTGCTGGTGGTGGACACCGCGCACGGCCACCAGGAGTCCATGATCAAGGCGCTGCGCGCGGTGCGCGGGCTGGACCCGCGGGTCCCGATCGTGGCCGGCAACGTGGTCTCCGCCGTCGGTGTCCGCGACCTGGTCGAGGCCGGTGCCGACATCCTCAAGGTCGGGGTCGGCCCGGGCGCCATGTGCACCACCCGGATGATGACCGGCGTCGGCCGGCCGCAGTTCTCCGCCGTCCTGGAGTGCGCCGCCGAGGCGCGCCGGCTCGGCAAGCACGTCTGGGCCGACGGCGGCGTGCGCCACCCGCGCGACGTCGCGATGGCGCTGGCCGCCGGCGCCTCCAACGTGATGATCGGCTCCTGGTTCGCCGGGACCTACGAGTCCCCGGGCGACCTCAGGACCGCGGCCGACGGCCGCCAGTACAAGGAGAGCTTCGGCATGGCCTCGGCCCGCGCGGTCAGCAACCGCACCGCCCAGGACTCCTCGTACGACCGGGCCCGCAAGGCGCTGTTCGAGGAGGGCATCTCGCACTCCCGGATGTTCCTCGACCCGGCCCGCCCGGGCGTCGAGGACCTGGTCGACTCGATCATCGCGGGTGTCCGCAGCTCCTGCACCTACGCGGGTGCGGGCAGCCTGGAGGAGTTCCACGAGAAGGCGATCGTGGGCATCCAGAGCGCGGCCGGCTACGCCGAGGGCAAGCCGCTGCACTCCAGCTGGGCCTGATCGCCCGCTGTCGCTGCCGCGGCGCCGTCGGTCCGGTCGGCCGTCCGGTCCCTCGCTTCGGGGAGCCGGGCGGCCGGCCGGTCGGGCCGACCGTCGTCGCGCCGTCCGTCGTACCCGCTGGTGTCATGCCGGTCGCCGAGCCGGTTGTCATGCCGGTCGCCGTGCCGGTCGTCCGGCCCGGGCGGGAGCGGGGAGCCGAGCGGGAGCAGCAGGGCGCGGCCGAGCAGCCCGACCGAGCCGTCCAGCGCGGTGGTGAAGGCCCGGGCGGCGCCCGGGAGGTGCCGTAGCTCCCACAGCGCCTCGACGGCGCCCCAGGCACCCTCGCGGGCGGCCCCGACGGACCAGGCGCCGAGCAGGTGGGTGAGCGGCTCGGCGCGCTCCAGCAGGTCGGGCCCGGGCATCAGCTGCTCCCGGACGGCCGTCTCCACCTCGGCCAGCACCCCGTTGATCCGGTGGTAGTCCTCCTCGATGTCGGCCGGCTCGCAGTGCCGGCGCCGGCAGGTGGCCACGACGGCGAGCGGCAGGTCGTGCTGGATGTGGGCGTTCATCCCGGCCAGCGCGAACTGGAGCGGGTGCACCCCCGGGTGGGCGCGCAGCGCGAACAGCGGCCGCCAGCAGACCGGTGGCCGCTGCCCGGCCGCGTCCGCGGCCACCGCCCGCAGGTACCGTCCGGCGAACACCACGTCCAGCTCGGCCACCGCCGGAGGGTCGGCGAAGTACCGGCGGCCCAGCCGGTCGCGGACCGCCTCCGTCACGGTGAGGTAGAGCCGGTTGAAGACCGCCACCCCGTCGGCCGGGGGCAGCCCCGCCCCGATCTCCCGCAGCCGGCCGACCACCTGCCCGACCGTGGCAGGGACCGTCCTCGCGCGGGTCTCCGCGTGCGCGATCACTGCCGCCGTACGATCCACCGCTGTGTCGGGCATGCGCCACCCTCCGATGCCGATCGTGTACTGATCGCATCATCGTGGCAGCGTCGCCGAGCGCTCGGCGGCCGCGGCGCGCTGGTCGAGGGTGTGGAGGTGACCGGACGTGGAGGTGACCGGACGCGCCGGCCGATGGGCCGTCAGCCCAGCTCGTACTCCAGGACGTAGGTGTGGGCGCCGGACTCGTCGACGGTCAGGTGGAGCTCCCCGGTGATCCCGGCCAGCTCGCCCGCGCCCGTGCCCGGCACCACGCGTATCGTCGTGCCGGTGGTGTCCCAGGCCGTGTGCTGGAACACGAACGAGCCCTTGCGACCGTCCAGTTCACCCGTCACGTGCTCCACCGCGACGTAGGAGGCCGGACTGCCGGAGGGGCCCGAGACGGAGAGCATCCGCACCTCGCCCGTCCCGCTCAGCCCGCCCGAGAAGACCTTGGCGATCCGGACCCGGCCGAAGGCCGCGCCCTCCCGTTCCTCCGTCTCCACCGGCTCGAACGCCGTCAGCTCGAACGACCCGCTTGCCCTGCTCCCCATGGCGCTGTCCCCTCGTCGATCGTCGGCCGTCCGGCGGCGGACTCCCCGCCGACCGCGAACCGAGCCTTGCACACACCACTGACACTGTCCGTCCGGGCCGTCGCCGGGGCCCGGTCAGGGCTCCCAGCGGATCGCAAGCACCGCCGCGTCGTCGGCCGGCCCGGCGTCCCCGACCCAGCCGCGGACGTCCGTCAGTACGGCGTCCAGCAGGTCCGCCGGGGTGCCGCCGTGCAGGCCGGGCAGCCGTTCCACGATCGGGTAGAACCCGCCCCCGGGATCCCTGGCCTCCGACACGCCGTCGGTGTGCAGGAGCAGCAGGTCGCCCGGCTCCGGGTCGAACCGCCGGGCCGGGTATGTGTCGTTGGTGAGCCCGAGCAGCCCCAGCGGCGGCGCCGGGAACGGGGGCTCCAGTTCGCTCACCCGGCCGGCCCGGCGCAGCAGCGGGGGCGGGTGGCCGCAGTTCACCAGCCGCACCGGCCCCCGGTCCGGCGCCACGTCGAGCAGCAGCGCGGTGGCGAACCGCCCCTCCTCGGACTGCCGGGCGGCGAGTGCCGCGTCCAGCCGCTCGGCGAGCCGCCCGGGGTCGGGCTCGGTCCGGGCGGCCTCCCGGAACACCCCGAGGACGTCCGCCGCCGTCTCCACCGCGGGGAGCCCGTGCCCCTGGACGTCCCCCAGCAGGATGCGCACCCCGAACCGGGTCTCCACCACGGCGTACAGGTCCCCGCCGATCCTGGCCTCGGCGGCTGCCGCCACGTACCGCACCGCCAGCCGCAGCGGCCCGATCCGCTCCGGCGGCGGGCGCAGCAGGGCCCGCTGCGCGGCCTCGGCGACCGTCCTGACCTGGAACAGCTCCCGCTCGCGGGCAGCGACCAGGACGACGCTGGCGGCGCTGGCCAGGGTCGAGGCCAGGACGGTGACCGGCACGCTGATCCGGACCGAGAGCGGCAGCTGCGGGTTGGCCGACTCGAGGAGCCCGACGGAGAGCAGTGCCGCCGCGCCGACCAGCAGCGGCACCCGGGCCCGCCGGGTGGTGGCCCCGGCCAGCACCGGGGCCACCGCGAGCAGCGGGGCCAGGGTGGTCCCCGGACCGATGGCCAGGGCGGCCACCACGGCGGCGACCAATAGCAGGAGCGCGCCGTAGAGCAGCAGCCGGGTCCGCCTCGGCAGGTGCAGCGGCGGCACCCCGTCCGGGCCGTCGGCGGTCACGCGTCCTCCAGGGGGCCGGCAGCGTGGTCCGGGCGGGTCGGCTCGGCAGCTCGGCGGGTCGGTGCTGCGGGTCGGTGGGGTTGGTGGGGCTGGTGGGTCGGCGGGCCGGAAGCCGGTCCGCCGGGGGCCCCGGCGGACGGTCGAAGGCCCCCGGCGGAACGAGGGCCTCCGACCCACTGTCCCCGCCCGGCCCCGGGTCGGCACCTCGGCGCGGGTCGTACGCCGGCGCGCACTACCCTGGGCCGGGAGATGAGACGCAAGAGCCGCCGCCCGGCCTCCCCCCTCCCGCAGCGCCACGGCGTGGACCCGGCGCACCTGAAGCTGCCGCCCGAGGGCCCCTGGCCGACGGTGCGCGACCACCTGGTGGACCGGCTGCCCGCCGTCCCGGCCGCGCGGATCGACGCGGCGCTGCGGGACGGCGAGATCGTCGGCGAGCACGGCCCGATCGCCCCGGCGGAACCGTTTCGCCCCAGCGCGCACCTGTGGTTCTACCGGGACCTCCCCGAGGAGGTGCGCGTCCCCTTCGAGCTGGTCGTGCTGCACCACGACGAGCACCTGGTGGTGGTCGACAAGCCGCACTTCCTGGCCACCACCCCGCGCGGCCGGCACGTCACCGAGACGGCGCTGTCCCGGCTGCGGCACACCCTCGGCCTGCCCGCGCTCAGCCCCGCGCACCGCCTGGACCGGCTCACCGCCGGCCTGGCCATGTTCGTCGTCCGCCCCGAGGAGCGCGGCGCCTACCAGACGCTGTTCCGCGACCGCCTGGTGCGCAAGGAGTACCAGGCGATCGCCGGGTACGACCCGGAGCTGAGCCTGCCGCGCACCGTGCGCAGCCACATCGTCAAGGAGCGCGGGGTGATCGCCGCGCGGGAGACCGACGCACCGCCGAACAGCGAGAGCACGGTCGACCTGCTGGAGCTCCGCGACGGCCTCGCCCGCTACCGGCTGCGGCCGCTGAGCGGGCGCACCCACCAGCTGCGGCTGCACATGTGCGGGCTCGGGCTGCCGATCCTCGGCGACCCGGTCTACCCGGTGGTGCTGCCCGAACCGGCCCCCGACGACTTCCGCCGCCCGCTGCAACTGCTGGCCTCGACGGTCGAGTTCACCGACCCGCTGACCGGCCGCGAGCGCCGCTTCGAGAGCCGCCGCACCCTGGCCGCCTGGACCGACCCGCAGGGCTGGGCCGACGGCGCCGCGACCGGAGCCGGTGCCGCGACGGACGACGGTGCCGCGACCGCGTCCTAGGACGTCCGGACGGACCGGCCTCCGGTGATCCAGGACCAAGGTCCGAGCCGGTCCCGGTACCGGCGGCCGATCCGCCGCCCGGCCCGGCGACGCGATCGTTGCGGCATGAACGCAGCCCACCGCACCGCGGCGCCGCACGCCGCCGGACCGCACGCCGCCCCCGTCGCCCTGGTCACCGGAGCCTCCCGCGGCCTGGGGCTGGCCCTCGCGCACGCCCTCGCCGCCGAGGGCTGGCAGCTCGTGATCACCGCCCGGGGCGCGGCCGAACTCGCCGCCGCGGCGGCCGACCTGGCCACCGTCACCACGGTCGTCGCCCTGTCCGGCTCCGTCGTCGACGACGACCACCGCGCCCATCTGGCCGCGGCCGCCGAGCGCCTCGGCGGTGCGAGCCTGCTGGTCAACAACGCCGGGACGCTCAACGGCGCTCCCGGCCCGGGCTCCGAACCGCTGCCCCGGCTGGCCGACTTCCCGCTGCCGGATCTTCTGGAGGTCTTCGAGGTCAACGCGCTCGCCCCGATCGCCCTCACCCAGCTCGTCCTGCCCCAGCTCCGTGCCCACGCCGGCGCCGTCCTCAACATCAGCTCCGCCGCCGCCGTGGTGCCCTACGCCGGATGGGGAGGCTACGGCGCCAGCAAGGCCGCGCTGGACCTCGCGAGCGGCGTACTCGCCAGGGAGGAGCCGGAGTTGCGGATCTGGGCGGTGGACCCGGGCAGCATGCGCACCCGGATGCTCCAGGAGGCCGGCGCCGGCGAGGACATCTCCGGCGAGCCGCTGCCCGAGCAGGTGGCGCCGGTCCTGCTCGGCCTGCTCCGCGACCGCGGGCCCTCCGGGCGCCACCGGGCCGAGGACCTGGCCGCCCTCGAGCCCGGCGGCATCGACCCGCTGCCGACGGGCTGACCGGGTCAGCCCCGGTGGCCGTCGGGCACGGACCGGCCCGCGGGGGAGCGGGTCGCTGCGGGCCGGCCCGAACTCCGCTGCCGCCAACCGGCTGTGCGCCGATCCGGCCGACGGCCGCGGTGGGCCGGCCCGGCCGCCGTCCGTTGGTCAGGCGGTCGGTGAGGCTCCCGGGGGCAGCTCCAGTTCGAACCAGACCACCTTGCCGTCCTTGGTCCGGCGGCTGCCCCAGCGGTGCGCGAGCTCGTTGACCAGGTGGATGCCGCGGCCGCCCTCGTCCTCGCTGTGGGCGCGGCGGATCCGGGGCACTTCGGTGTCCCGGTCGGCGACCTCGACGGTGAGTACCCGGTTGCAGTAGAGCCGCAGTTGGGTGGGCGACCCGGCGTGCACCAGGGCGTTGGTGATCAGTTCGCTGGTGAGCAGCTCGGCCCAGTCGGCGAGCGCGTCGAGGCCCCAGGCGATCAGCGTCTCGCGGGTGAAGCGGCGGGAGTGGGCGACCATCGCGTGGTCGCCGGTGAGCGGCAGGATGGCGATCCGGTCCGCGCCCCGCGGGCGGACCTGCGCCATGATGACGGCGATGTCGTCCTCGCCGGTGCTCTCGGTGAGCCGGCTCAGGACGGCGTCGCAGGTCTGCTCCAGCGAGCCGCGCCGGTCGGCGACGGTGCGGCAGAGCAACTGAAGCCCCTCGTCCAGGTCCTGGCCCCTGCGCTCGACCAGCCCGTCCGTGTAGAGGGTCAGGATGCCCTCCTCCGGGAGGGTGAACTCGGCGCTCTCGAAGGCGACTCCGCCGACCCCGAGCGGGGTGCCGGTGGGCAGCTCGACCAGGTGCGCCCGCCCCTCGGTGTCGGCGACCACGGGCGGCAGGTGGCCGGCGCAGGCCGCGGTGCAGCGGCGCTCCACCGGGTCGTACACCACGCAGACGCAGGTCGCGAACTGGCCTTCGCCGATTGCCGCGGTGGCCTCGTCCAGCCGGTACAGCACCCGTGCCGGGTCCAGGTCGAGGGTGATCAGCGTCCGTGCCGCCGTGCGGAGTTGGCCCATGGTCGCGGCGGCCCTGATGCCGTGGCCCATCACGTCGCCGACGATCAGCGCGACCCGCCCGGCGGAGAGCGGCACCACGTCGAACCAGTCGCCGCCGACCTCGCTGACCACGCTGCTGGGCAGGTAGCGGTAGGCGAGGTCCAGCCCGAGCGTGCGGTGCACCTCCTGCGGCAGCAGGCTGCGCTGGAGGGTGAGCGCGGTGTCCCGTTCGCGGCGGTAGAGCCGGCCGTTGTCGATCGCCAGCGCGGTGCGGGCGGCCAGTTCCTCGGCCAGCGAGCGGTCCGCGGGGCCGAACGGCACCGGATTGCGGGTGCGGACGAACTCCGCGCCGCCCAGCACCTGTCCGCGCGCCACCAGGGGCACCATCAGGTACGAGTGCACCCCGGCGTCCAGGCTCGGCTGCACCCGGTCGGGCGAGGCGACGATCCGGCGCAGCTCCTCCTCGGTCACCTCGGCGACCAGGATCGAGCGCCGGGTGCGCAGGCTCTGCGCGTACAGGCCGGCCGACTGCGAGGTCTCGCCCACCTGGTCGGAGGCCTCGTGCATGCCGCCCTCCGAGTCCGAGTCGCCGACCGCCACCGCCCGCATCAGCACCGCGCCCTCCGCCGGGACCGGCCCCGGCTCCTCGCCGCTGAGCACCGCGTCGCGCAGGTCCACGGTGACGAAGTCGGCGAAGCGCGGGATCACCACCTCCACCAGCTCCCGGGCGGTGCGGTACAGGTCGAGCGTGGTGCCGATCCGGTTGCTGGCCTCGTTCAGCAGCGACAGCCGCTGCTGGGCCGCCCAGGCCTCGTCCAGCGCCCGCTGCCGGGCGGCCGCCGCGTCGCGCTCGCGGGTGAACAGCAGCGCGTTGTCGATCGAGACGGCCGCCCGCACCGCCAACTCCCCGGCCAGCGCCACGTCGTCGTCCACGTACGGGCGATTGGCCACGGTGCGGTAGAAGCCCGCCACGCCGACCGGGGTGCCGCGCGCGATCAGCGGGACCACCATGAACGACCGTACGTTCTGCTCCAGTGCGGCGGCCGTGCGCACCGGGTCGTCGGCGAACCAGGCCATGCCCTCCTGATCCATCCGCGGCACCAGCACCGGCCTGCGGTGCGCCAGGCACCACGCGTACGGCGAACCGGGCAGGAAGCGGTGCAGGTTGCCGGTGCGGGCGATCGGCGCCAGCGTCGAGCCGCGCACCGAGTGGAACGCCATCCGCCGCAGCAGCGCCGAACCGTCCGCCGGGGCGGTCGCCTCGCGCTCGCCGCGGACCAGCTCCTCCAGTACCTCCACCACCACCGTGTCGGCCAGCCGGGGCGCCGCCACCTCGGCCAACTCCTGGGCGGTCTGGGCGAGATCGAGCGTGGTGCCGATCCGGGTGGAGGCCACGTTGACCAGCGCCAGCCGCTCCTGCGCGGCCTTCGCCTCGCGCAGCGCCTGCTGCCTGGCCAGCACGGTCTGGTGCTGGCGCAGGTACAGCCGGGCGTTGTCGATCGCGACGGCCGCGCGCGAGGACAGTTCGTCGCCGAGCGTGATGTCCGCCTCCGCGAAGGACTCCCGCGAGCCGCGCCGCGAGTACACGACCATGCCGAGCGTCGTGCCGCGGGCCACCAGCGGGGTGATCCGCACCGAGCGCGGGCGGTCGCCGAGGTAGGCCAGGCGGCGGCTCTCGTTGAGGCCCTCGGTCAGCATCGGCAGCTCCCAGGACGGCACGACCACCGTCCGCCCGCTGGTCAGTGCCCGGGAGTACGGGGAGTCCGGCGGCAGCTCGTACACGGCGTCCACCGGCAGGGCCTCGGCCGGGTAGAGCGCGTCGGCGGTGGAGATCGCCAGGCGGCGCACCAGCAGCGGGGCGTCCGGGGCGGGCGGCTCGACGCTCCGGCCGGCCTCCAGCTCCTCCAGGCCGAACACCGCGCTGATGTCGGCGACCCTGGGCACCATCGCGTCGGTCAGCTCCCGGGCGGTCTGCCGCAGGTCCAGCGTGGTGCCGATCGAGGCGGTCGCGTCGACCAGCAGGGCGAGGCGTTCCTGGGCGCGCACCGCTCTGGCGTCGGCGTGGAACCGTTCGGTGATGTCGATGACCGTGGCGCACACCCCGAGCACCCGGCCGCCGCGGTCCTTCAATCGGAAGTAGGACGCGGACCAGGCGTGGTCGTGGTTCGGGTCGCCCGGGGTGCGGCCGTGCGCGAGGTCGTCCACCACCGGCTCGCCGCCCTCCAGGACCCGGCGCATCACCTCCTCGGACTCGGCGGCGTTGATCCTGGGCAGCACCTCGGTGAGCCGTCGGCCCAGCGGCTCATCGCCGTGCAGGCCGTTCGCGTCCGCGAGCGCCTCGTTCAGCCGGACGAAGCGCAGGTCGGTGTCGAAGACCGCCATGCCGACCGGGGACTGGGTGAAGAACCCGTCGAGGAGGGCCAGGTCCGCCTGGAGCCGGTGCAGCGTGGTCACCTCGGAGGCGACCGCCAGCACCATCGGGGCGCCGCCGGGCCCGCGGATCGGATGGGTGCGGAACTCCAGGTCCACCAGGTGCCCGTCCCGGTGCCGCACCGGGAACACCCCGGACCAGGACCGGCCCGCCAGGATCTGCCGGAACAGCCGGAGCACCTCGGGCCGGCGCTCGTCCGAACTCAGCAGCGTCGCCGCCCGGGCCCCGACCGCCTCCCGCGCGGAGTGTCCGAGGAGTGCCTCCGCGTCACTGCTCCAGTGCAGGATCCGCCCGTCGGCGTCGATCAGCGCCGTCGCGATCGGCACCATCAGCAGGGCGTCACGCCGAGGCTGCCCCGCGCGCTGCGCGTAGTCGTCCACCATGGCCAGAGAACCGTCCCAGATGACGTCCGGAGATCGTTCCCACCAGCCCTGCCATCTTCGCACGCGGCCCCGGGCGGCCGCTCACCGTGGCAGCGGGCACCGCGGGTGGACGCCCGGCCACGATCGGCGGCCGGCGCCCGGCACGGGGGCGCGAGGGTGGTGGCGCGAACGGGAGCGTGGTCCGGTGGGCGGGACATCGGCCGGGCCGACGTCCCGG
>NZ_MSJQ01000137.1 GCF_014596515.1 Streptomyces sp. CBMA156 | reverse complement strand
GGGCGGCCTCCCGGTGGACGGCCTCCGGGGTGCGCTGGGCCCGCCGGGCCCCGTCGGCGGCGCGCCGCCAGGCCGGACCGGCCGCCTCGGTGGTGAGTTCGAGCAGGACGGAGGCCGTTCGGCCGGCCCCCGGAGGTCCGCCGGACGGTGGCCCCGCGGACGGTGGCTCCGCGGACGGTGGCCCCGCGGACGGTGAACCGCCCGCCGCCGGGGTGGCGGCGAGGACGGCGCTTCCGGCCAGCAGGGCCAGGGTGAGGCCGATCCGGGCGGCGGGTCGGCGGACGGGTGGCAGACGCACTGGGCCCTCTCCCCCGGCAGGGGGACTGATCCGCACTCCGTGTCGCTGACGCCCGCCCGTGCGGACGTCGATCACCCCTCCCGGAGGCCCCAAATTAGGATGATCGCGCCGACGGGGACGAGTAACTTCCCTCGGACGGAACGGGGTTGCACTCTACTGGGTGACGCCCGGCCACCCCGTACGGCCCATTCGACCGATGAACGCCACCGATGCACGCGATCGGTGACCGCCACCGGTGAACGACGTCGGCCGGGGCCGGGAGCCGGCCGCTCAGTGGCCGGTCACGCCGCCGTTGTCCCGGCGGTCCAGCGAGCGCTGGAGGGCGGCGGCCGCGAAGGGGTTCCGCTCGGCGGCCCGGCGGCGGCGCGGGGCGCGGACGGTGGTGGCGGCGGGGGTGGACGTGGCGTGGCGGTCGGCGGTCGGCGACATACCGGGCTCCTCGGAAGCGGCGCTGCGCGAGCAGCGCGAGGGGGAGGGAGGTGCCGCGCGCAGCACCCCGGGAAGGGCGCCGACGGGCGGCGGAGGGTACGCGCGGAGCAGGGATCGCCTGCTCGTGAGGGCGCACGCGCACACGGGCCGCGAGCCCTGGCTACAGGGGCGGCACACCGTATGGCCCTTCCACGGTACGACCCCGTCCCGGCCGTGTCTGCACGAATACTTGGATTTCCTACTATCTGAGACGGGCGTCACCCGGGGGAACGCAGCGGGGCCCGGACCACCGTGCGAACGGTGGTCCGGGCCCCGCAGGAGCGTGCGGACTCAGCCCAGGTCGACCGAGCGCGCGAAGCGGGCGCCGATCTCGGCGGCGATGGCCGAGAGCACCTCCTGCGGGATCTCGGTGTCCACGGTGATGGAGGCCAGCGCGTCGCCGCCGTCGCGGGCGACCTGCATGCCGGCGATGTTGATGCCCGCGTCGCCGAGGTGGCGGCCGAGCACGCCGACCACACCGGGGCGGTCCTCGTACTTGAAGAAGGCCATGTGGTCGGTGAGCGCGACGTCCACGTCGAAGGCGTCCACGCCGACGATCTTCTGGGTCTGCTTGGGGCCGGCCAGCGTGCCGGAGATGGCGATCTCCCCGCCGCCCGAGAGCGTGCCGCGGACGGTGATCACGTTGCGGTGCTCGGCGCTCTCGCTGGAGGTGGTCAGCCGGACCTCCACGCCGCGCTCCTGGGCGAACAGCGGGGCGTTGACGTAGGACACCGTCTCCGCCACGACGTCCTCGAACACGCCCTTCAGCGCGGACAGTTCGAGCACCTTCACGTCGTGCTGGGTGATCTCGCCGCGGACCTCGACGTCGAGGCGGACGGCCACCTCGCCGGCCAGCGCGGTGAAGATCCGGCCGAGCTTCTCGGCCAGCGGCAGGCCCGGGCGGACGTCCTCGGCGATCACGCCGCCCTGGACGTTCACCGCGTCCGGCACCAACTCGCCGGCCAGCGCCAGGCGCACCGACCTGGCGACCGCGATGCCGGCCTTCTCCTGCGCCTCGTCGGTGGAGGCGCCCAGGTGCGGGGTGGCGACCACGTTGTCGAAGGCGAACAGCGGGGAGTCGGTGCACGGCTCCTTGGCGTACACGTCCAGGCCCGCGCCGGCCACCCGGCCCTCGCGCAGGGCGCTGGCGAGCGCCTCCTCGTCCACGATGCCGCCGCGGGCGGCGTTCACGATGCGGACGGTCGGCTTGACCTTGTGCAGCGCCTCGTCGCCGATCAGGCCGATGGTCTCCGGGGTCTTCGGGAGGTGGACGGTGATGAAGTCCGAGACCTCCAGCAGTTCCTCCAGCGAGACCAGCTTGACGCCCATCTGCGCGGCGCGGGCGGCCTGGATGTAGGGGTCGTACGCGACGATCTTCATCCCGAACGCGGACATCCGCTGCGCGACCAGGACGCCGATCCGGCCGAGGCCGACCACGCCGAGGGTCTTCTCGCTCAGCTCGACGCCGGTGTACTTGTTGCGCTTCCACTCGCCCTGCTTGAGCGCGGCGTTGGCCGGCGCGATGTTGCGGGCGACGGAGACCAGCAGGCCGCAGGCCAGCTCGGCGGCGGTCACGATGTTGGAGGTCGGCGCGTTGACGACCATCACGCCGGCCTTGGTGGCGGCGGCGACGTCCACGTTGTCCAGGCCGACGCCGGCCCGGGCGACCACCTTGAGCTTGCGGGCGGCGGCCAGCGCCTCCGCGTCGACCTTGGTGGCGGAGCGGATCAGGATCGCGTCGACGTCGGCGATCGCGGTGAGCAGCTCGGTGCGGTCGGCGCCGTTGCAGTGGCGGATCTCGAAGTCGGGGCCGAGGGCGTCGACGGTGGCGGGCGAAAGCTCTTCGGCGATCAGTACGACGCCGGTCTTCGCAGTGGTCACAGTGCTCACGACAGTGGGTCCTTAACTGTCCGGTCCCCCCGGGCACGTAGGTGGCGTGGAGGGCGGGGGAAGGTGGCATGCCGCGTGAGTAGACGCACGACGCTGTGGGCCTGACGCGCACTCGGAGTGTATCGACGGGGTGGGTAGCGGGCTGCTCCCGTCCGGCGAAATCACCCGGACGGGAGCAGCCTACTTGTACAAGGACGTAACAAAACCGGGGCCGGGAAAACGGCCCGGAGGAGGGTCAGGCGTTCTCGTTGACCCAGCTCATCAGCGAGCGCAGCTTCTTGCCGGTGGTCTCCAGCAGGTGGTCCTCGTCGGCCTTCTTGTACTCGTTGTACTTGGGCAGACCCGCCTTGTACTCGGCGATCCAGGTGTTGGCGAAGGTGCCGTCCTGGATCTCGGTGAGGACCTTCTTCATCTCGGCCTTGGTGGCGTCGGTGATGATCCGCGGGCCGGTGACGTAGTCGCCCCACTCGGCGGTCTCGGAGACCGACCAGCGCATCTTCTCCAGGCCGCCCTCGTACATCAGGTCGACGATGAGCTTCAGCTCGTGCAGGCACTCGAAGTAGGCGATCTCCGGCTGGTAGCCGGCCTCGACCAGGGTCTCGAACCCGGCCTTCACCAGGGCGGCGGTGCCACCGCAGAGGACGGCCTGCTCACCGAACAGGTCGGTCTCGGTCTCCTCGGTGAAGGTGGTCTTGATGACGCCGGCCTTGGTGGCGCCCAGGCCCTTGGCGTACGACAGCGCCAGGTCGAAGGCCTTGCCCGAGGCGTCCTGCTCGACCGCGACGATCGCGGGGACGCCGCGGCCCTCCTCGTACTGGCGGCGGACCAGGTGGCCCGGGCCCTTCGGGGCGACCATGCAGACGTCGACGTCCGCCGGGGGCTTGATGAAGCCGAAGCGGATGTTCAGGCCGTGACCGAAGAACAGGGCGTCGCCGGCCTTCAGGTGCGGGGCGATGTCGGCCTCGTAGACGTCGGCCTGGATCGGGTCCGGGACCAGGATCATGATGACGTCGGCCTCGGCCGCGGCCTCGGCCGGGGTGACGACGCGCAGGCCGGCCTCCTCCGCCTTGGCACGGGAGGTGGACTCGGGCTTCAGACCGACCCGGACGTCGGCGCCGGAGTCGCGCAGCGACAGCGCGTGGGCGTGGCCCTGGCTGCCGTAGCCGATGACCGCGACCTTGCGGCCCTGGATGATGGACAGGTCGGCGTCGTCTTCGTAGAACAGCTCGGCCACGGGGGTACTTCTCCTTGCGTGATGGATGCCGGGTACGCGGTGTTCACCGTATGCGCACGCGACGTGGTGTGGGGTCTTTGCTTGTAAGGCGGTGGCGGGCGAGACGCGCGCTGTTTACGCGCTGCGGTCCAGGGCGCGCAGCGAGCGGTCCGTGATGGAACGCGCGCCGCGGCCGATGGCGACCAGGCCGGACTGGACCAACTCCTTGATGCCGTAAGGCTCCAGCATCCGGAGCATGGCCTCCAGCTTGTCCGAACTGCCGGTGGCCTCGATGGTCACCGCTTCCGGCGACACGTCGACGGTCTTGGCACGGAACAGCTGGACGATCTCGACGATCTGCGACCGGGTCTCGTTGTCGGCGCGGACCTTCACCAGGACCAGTTCCCGCTGGATCGCAGCGGACTGGTCGAGTTCGACGATCTTTATCACGTTCACGAGCTTGTTGAGCTGCTTGGTGACCTGTTCCAGCGGGAGGTCCTCGACGTTGACCACGATCGTCATCCGGGACACGTCCGGGTGCTCGGTCGAGCCGACGGCGAGGGAGTCGATGTTGAAGCCCCGACGGGAGAACAGCGCGGCGATGCGGGCGAGCGCGCCGGGCTTGTTCTCGACCAGGACGGAGAGGGTGTGCTTGGCCATGGGATTCCTCAGTCGCTCAGGAGGGGTCCGGCGTAGCCGGTCCCGAGAAGGGCGGTGGCGGGCGACGGGTGGGCGGGTGGCAGGGGGCGTCAGTCGAGGTCGTCGCCGAAGTCGGGGCGCACGCCCTTGGCGAACTGGATCTCGTCGTTGCTGGTGCCGGCCGCGACCATCGGCCAGACCATGGCGTCCTGGTGGACGATGAAGTCGATGACGACCGGGCGGTCGTTGATCTCCATCGCCTGCCGGATGACCGCGTCCAGGTCCTCGGGGCGCTCGCAGCGCAGGCCCACGCAGCCCATCGCCTCGGACAGCAGGACGAAGTCGGGGATCCTGGTGCCCTGGGCCGGCGGCTCGATGCCGTCGTGGCCGGGGCCGGAGTGCAGCACGGTGTTGGAGTAGCGCTGGTTGTAGAACAGCGTCTGCCACTGCCGGACCATGCCGAGCGAGCCGTTGTTGATGACCGCGACCTTGATCGGGATGTCGTTCAGGGCGCAGGTGGCCAGCTCCTGGTTGGTCATCTGGAAGCAGCCGTCGCCGTCGATCGCCCAGACCGCGCTCTCCGGGCGGCCGGCCTTGGCGCCCATCGCCGCGGGGACGGCGTAGCCCATCGTCCCGGCGCCGCCCGAGTTGAGCCAGGTGCCCGGCTTCTCGAAGCCGATGAACTGCGAGCTCCACATCTGGTGCTGGCCCACACCGGCGGCGTAGATCGCCTCGGGGCCGACCAGCCGGCCGATCCGCTCGATGACCTGCTGCGGCGAGAGCTGCCCGTCCGGGGCCGGCTCGTAGCCGAGCGGGTAGGTCTTCTTCCACTCGTCGAGCCGCTCCCACCACTCGGTGTAGTCGCCCTTGTGGCCGGCGTCGAACTCGGCCTGGACAGCGACGATCAGGTCGGCGAGGACCTCCCGGGCGTCGCCGACGATCGGCACGTCCGCCGGGCGGTTCTTGCCGATCTCGGCCGGGTCGATGTCGGCGTGGACGACCTTGGCGTTGGGGGCGAAGCTGTCCAGCTTGCCGGTGACCCGGTCGTCGAAGCGGGCGCCGAGGGTGAACAGCAGGTCGGACTTCTGGAGCGCGGTGACGGCCGGGACGGAGCCGTGCATGCCCGGCATGCCCAGGTGCTGCGGGTGGCTGTCCGGGAAGGCGCCGAGCGCCATAAGGGTGGTGACCACGGGGGCGCCGGTCAGCTCGGCGAGGATCCGCAGCTCGGCGGTGGCCTGCGCCTTGATCACCCCGCCGCCGACGTACAGCACCGGGCGCTTGGCGCCGACCAGCAGCTTCGCGGCCTCGCGGATCTGCTTGGCGTGCGGCTTGGTCACCGGGCGGTAGCCGGGCAGCGCGGTCTCGACCGGCCAGCGGAAGGTGGTGGTGGCCTGGAGCGCGTCCTTGGCGATGTCGACCAGGACCGGGCCCGGGCGGCCGGTGGAGGCGATGTGGAAGGCCTCGGCGATCACCCGGGGGATCTCGGCCGGGTCGGTGACCAGGTAGTTGTGCTTGGTGATCGGCATCGTGATGCCGCAGATGTCCGCCTCCTGGAAGGCGTCGGTGCCGATCGCCTTGGAGGAGACCTGGCCGGTGATCGCGACGACCGGCACCGAGTCCATGTACGCGTCGGCGATCGGGGTGACCAGGTTGGTCGCGCCCGGGCCCGAGGTCGCCATGCAGACCCCGACCCGGCCGGTGGCCTGGGCGTAGCCGGTGGCGGCGTGACCGGCGCCCTGCTCGTGCCGGACCAGGATGTGGCGCACCTTGACGGAGTCCATCAGCGGGTCGTACGCGGGAAGGATGGCGCCGCCCGGGATGCCGAACACGGTGTCCGCGCCCACGGCCTCCAGGGAGCGGATGAGCGACTGGGCGCCGGTCATGGTCTCGACGACGTGCTGGGGAGCGGGAGCGTTCGCGGCCGGGTTGTCCCCGCGGCGGGGGGATGCGGCGTGCTCGGTCATCTGCCTGTCTCTTCTCGGGTTTTGCCGACTCGGTGCTGCGGGCCCCGGTGCTGCGAGGGAGGGGTCCCGGTCCGGGTCGATCGCCGGCTCTGCCTCGATCGTCCCGCTCTGGTCCGGTACGTCGGACGTGCTCGGGCGGTCGGGGCCAGGGGTCTTGCGGAGGTGGAACAGCGTCAGTGCAACAAAAAACCCCTCGTGCCCAAGGGCATGCGAGGGGTGGCGCGTCGGTCTGTCACGAGCAGGGCGTTCGAGCCCACTCAGCCGACGCGCCCGCCAAGTACGAGAATTCGGGTGCGCATGGCAACGACCTTCCTCCCGTGCGGGGCGGCATGTCAAGCAGGTGGGATGACCGTCTCGCCATGCGGACCGCCGGACGGGCCGGTGGCGGCATGGCGTTCGGGCAGGTCAGGACCGCCGTGGTGATGTGCGACACGTCCCGGCGTGGCGTCCGCCCTGGCACCCGCCCGGCCACCCGCCCGGGTGTCGTCGGCGGCGGGCGGGTACGGGCGCCGGGCGGAGAGCGAGCCCGGCGGCGTGGGCAGCGGATAGCTCCGGCGGGCCAGCGCCCGGCGCAGCCGGGGCTCGTCCAGCGGCGGGGCGAAGGCCGAGCCCTGGGCCTGCCGGCAGCCCAGGTCCTGGAGCGCGGCGACCTGGCGGGGCAGGTCCACGCCCTCGGCGGCGGTGGCCATGCCGAGGTCGCGGCCGAGCCGCAGCGCGTGCCCGGCGAGGGTGCGGCTGAGCGGGGACTCGCCGAGGTCCTGGACGAGCGTGCGGTCCAGCTTGAGCCCGTCCAGCGGCAGCCGGGCGAGCGCGCCGAGCGAACCGCCGCCGGCGCCGTACCCGGCCAGCCAGGTGGAGACGCCGAGGCCGCGCAGGGCGGAGAGCCGGCGCCCGAGTTCGTCGGCGAGCGAGTCCGGGCCCATCCTGGCCACCTCGATCACCAGCTCGTCGGCGGGCAGTCCGCTGTCGCGCAGCGCCGCGGCCACCGTCTCGTACAGGCCGGGCGAGCAGAGCCGTTCGACGGAGAGCCGGACGGCCACCGGGACGGGCTCCGGCGCGCCGCGGCCCCGGCCCGGCAGGCCGCGCCGCTCGGCGGCCGCGGTGACCGCCTCCAGGACCAGCCAGCGGGAGAACCGGGTGGCCGCGTCGCCGTGCTCGGTCGAGCGCAGGAACTCGGCCGGGGTGAGCAGCAGGCCGCCCAGCGAGCGCCAGCGGGCCTGTGCCTCGACGCCGGTCACCGTGCCGCTGGAGAGGTCGACCACGGGCTGGTGGAGCAGCGTGAAGCCGCCCTCCCGGACGGCCAGCCGCAGGCGTTCCTCCAGCTCGGTGCGGCGCTCCAGGTCGGCCCGCATCGCGGGGGTGTAGAGCACCACCCGGCCCTTGCCCTCGGACTTGGCCCGGTACATCGCGAGGTCGGCGTTGCGCATCAGCTCGTCGGCGGCGGCTCTGGGGTCGGCGGCCGCGCCGCGCTCGGGGGTGCCGAAGGCGATGCCGATGCTGGCGGCGACGCCGAGTTCGGCGCCGCCGATCCAGTACGGGTCGGAGAGCGCGAGCCGCAGCCGCTCGGCCAGCTCCTGGACCTGGAGGCGGCCCAGCGGGCCGCAGACCAGGGCGGCGAACTCGTCGCCGCCGAACCGGGCGACGGTGTCCCCGCAGCGGACGGCGTTCTGGAGCCTGCGGGCGGCCTGCACCAGCAGCTCGTCGCCGACCTGGTGCCCCGCGGTGTCGTTGACCGCCTTGAAGCCGTCCAGGTCGATGAAGAGCACGGCGATCCCGGCGCCCGTGTCGCCCAGCTGGCCGCGGGCGCCGAGGGCGGCTCTCAGCCGCTGGGTGAACAGCGCCCGGTTGGGCAGGTCGGTGAGCGGGTCGTGGAAGGCGTTGTGCTGCAACTGGGCCTGGAGCATGACGCGTTCGGTGACGTCCCGGCTGTTGAGCAGCAGGCCGTCGCGGTGCCGGCTGATCGTGGACTCGACGTGCAGCCACTCCCCGGAGCCGGAGCTGATCCGGCACTCGACCCGGGTGGAGAGCTCGGCGTTGCCGGGGCTGCGGTGGGTGGTGAGCCGGACCCTGGCGACGTAGCGGCGGACCTCGGAGAGCACCCGGCCGACGTCCTCGGGGTGGACCAGGTCCAGCAGGTTGCCGCCGACCAGCTCCTCCGGGTCCCGCCCGTAGACGCCGAGCGCGGCCGGGGAGACGTACGAGAGCACGCCGTTGGCGCCGGCGATCATGATGACGTCGCTGGAGCCCTGCACCAGGGAGCGGAAGTGCGCCTCCTTGTGGGCGAGTTCCTGGGCCAGCGACAGGTTGTCGAGCAGCATCACGCCCTGCCGGAGGATCAGCGCCAGCCCGACGGTGCAGGCGGCGGCCGCCACCACCCGGTCCAACTCCCGCCCGCCGAGGGCGTTGTAGAGGATGCCGGCGGTACAGACCGCGGCGGCGGCGTACGGGGTGAGCGCGCTGAAGGTGGTGGCCACCCGGCGGCGCGGCAGGCCGCCGGCCGAGGGGTGCTCGCGCAGCGGGCGGCGCCGGCGCGGCGACCACGGCGCCCAGGCCAGCAGCAGACTGCCGGAGAACCAGCCGGCGTCCAGGAGTTCGCCCGAGTGGTAGCTGCTGCGCAGCTCCGGGGAGGTGAACAGGGCGTCGCAGGTGACGGTGACGGCGAGCGCCAGCATCGCGGTGTGCACCGCGGCCCGGTTGCCGTCCCGGCCGCCGAAGCGCAGTCCCACCACCAGGCTGACCAGCAGGATGTCCAGCACCGGGTAGGCCAGGTTGAGGGCCAGCCGCAGCGGGGAGCCGTCCTCGCCGGCCGCGATCCTGCCGAGCGCCAGGCTCCAGCTCAGGGTGAACAGCGAGCCCGCGATCAGCCAGCCGTCGAGCAGCAGGCAGAGCCAGCCGGCCGCCGTGCGCGGGTGCTTGGCGAGCACCAGGACGCCGGTGATGGCGAGCGGGGCGAACAGCAGGAAGGCGTACTCGGCGAGCGAGTCCTTGGGCAACGGGGTGCGTTCGACCAGCTCGTACCAGCCCCAGGTGCCGTTGCCGAAGGCCACCATGAACGAGGAGAGGCCGAACAGCAGCCAGGCAGGGCGGGCGTGCCCGCCGACCGTACAGCCGTACACCAGGCAGGACAGCGCGGCCGCCAGGGCCGCCGCGGCCAGGCCGAAGTCGCCCATGAAGACGGACAGTTGGTGCGATCCCCAGCCGGCCGCGGCGCCGCTGGCGTAGGCCAGGCAGAGCACGCCCAGGACGAGGCCGGGCAGCGTGCGGCTCTCCCGGAGCCGCCACAGCGGGCAGCGGCGGGCCGGCGCGGGCACGTCGGCGGCGGACGTGTCGGTGTGCGGTGCGTCCGGCCGTCCGGTTCCGGGCAGCACCGTTTCGGTGGAGCTCACTCGGCCTCTCCCCCTCCGGCCCGGGGCCTCGCGCCCCGGCCACGGGCCACCGGCCGCGCACCTCTCGGCCGTGCGCGGTGGCCTGGCGCCCCGTCAGGACGGCGGCCCAGGGGGTGGGCGGCCTTCCGACCGCCACACCGTACCGATGCTCCCAAAATGGACCCTACACCAATTCCGTCACTCAATGACACGCACACTCAACTTAGAGTAATGGCGAAAGGGTGGGGAAATGCCCCTGATTCCTACGGATAGGCCCGGTTGGCGGCGGCGCGCGGGCGGGGGCTCACGCGGCGCGCACGGGAGCATGAAGCGGCGCCCGAACACCGGTTCCAGGACGGACGAACGGCGGTGCCGGGCAGGCGAAACAGCGGGCCCGGACCGGTCGAAGCCGGTCCGGGCCCGTGGCGGGGCGTGTCTCAGCGGCCGGAGGGGGCCAGATCGTCCGGGAACAGCCGCAGCCGGTGCGCCAGCGCGGCCGCCTCGCCCCGGCCGCCGACGGCGAGCTTGCCGAGGATGTTGGAGACGTGCACGCTCGCGGTCTTCGGAGAGATGTACAGTTCCCCGGCGATCTGCCGGTTGGTCCAGCCGCGCGCGAGCAGCCGGAGCACGTCGCGCTCACGGGGAGTGAGGTTGAAGGAGTCCCCGGCGCTCTGGGCCGGTACCGCGGCGGCCGTCCGCCCGGCCGGGGCGAGGCTCAGCCCGGCCCGTTCGGCCAGCGACAGGGCCTTCAGCAGCAGCCCGTTCACCCGGTCCCGGCCGCCCTGGTCGCCGTGGCGGGCCAGGGCGATGGCGTGGTTGACCAGGGCGACGGCCTGGGCGCTGATGTCGCCGGCCCTGGCCGCGAGGTCGGGGGCGCGTTCCAGGTGGACCAGGGCCTGTTCGGGGCGGCCCTCCTCCAGCAGGACCCAGCCCAGCAGGGCGCGGGCGCGGGACTGGGCGCCCGGGTCGCGGTCGGCTTCGGCGGCCGCCAGGCCGTGTTCGAGCAGCGGCGCCCAGCCGTCCCTGACCTGCCAGACGATCAGCGGCCACTGGAGCAGCACCAGGCGCCAGGCGCGGTCGTGCAGTCCGGCGGCGACCGCCGCCTCGACCGCGCCGCGCAGGGTGTCGCGTTCGGCGGCGTACCAGCTGAGCGCGCTCGCCCGGTCCGGGAAGGGCCGGACGTCGGCGGGGCGGCGGATGCCGGGCGGCAGGGCGCAGCACGGTTCGCTGCCGGGTTCGGCGGTGCCGCAGGCGGTCAGCAGGGTGTTCAGCAGGTGGTCGAGCAGCCGGGGCAGCACCTCGCGGTCGGTGTCGCCGGGCAGGCTGCGGGCGTAGAGGCGGACCAGGTCGTGCAGGGTGTAGGCGTCCCGGCCGATCTCCACGATCAGGTGGGCGGTGGCCAGTTGGGCCAGGGCCTCGGCGGCCTCCTCGGGCCGGCAGCCGGCCAGGGCGGCGGCGGTGCGGCTGTCGAGGGTGGCGCCGGTGTGGGCGCCGAGGCGGCGGAACATCCGGCGGGCGGGCTCGGTCAGGTGCTGGACGGTCAGCGCGAGGGTGGCGGCGACGCTGGTGTCCTCGATGTCGAGGAGGTCCAGGCGGTCCTGCTCGTCGGCGAGTTCGTCGACGAGGGTGGCCAGCGCCCGGGCGGGGCCGGTGGCGAGGCGGGCGGCGGCCAGCCGCAGGGCGAGCGGCAGCCCGTCGCACAGGCGGGCCAGGCGGGTGGCGGCCTCGGGTTCGGCGGCTACCAGGTCGGCGCCGAGGGTGGCGGCGAGCAGGGTGACGGCCTGCGGGGCTGACAGTTCGGCGAGCGGGACGGGACGGGCGGCGTCGGAGGTGACCAGGCCGCCGAGCCGGTCGCGGCTGGTGACCAGGGTGACGCAGTCGTCGCCGTCCGGCAGCAGTGGGCGGACCTGCTCGGAGCAGCGGGCGTTGTCCAGGACGATCAGCATCCGGCGGGTGGCGGTCAGTTCGCGGTAGCGGGCGCCCATCGCCTCGGCGGTGGCGGGCATCTGCTCGGCGGGCAGGCCGAGGGCGAGCAGCAGTTCGCGCAGGACGGCGGCGGTGTCGCGTTCCGGCAGCGGGCTGTGGCCGCACAGGTCGACGAAGAGCCGTCCGTCGGGGAAGTCCTGCCGGCGGCGGTGGGCCCAGTACAGGGCGACGGTGGTCTTGCCGACGCCGGCGCCGCCGGTGAGCACGGTGACGGCGCCGGGGGCGGCGGTGGCCCGGTCGAGCGCGGTCAGTTCGTCCTCCCGGCCGGCGAAGCCGCGCGGGCGGCGGGGGAAGGGCCAGGGCAGGGCGACGGTGGTCTTGCCGACGCCGGCGCCGCCGGTGAGCACGGTGACGGCGCCGGGGGCGGCGGTGGCCCGGTCGAGCGCGGTCAGTTCGTCCTCCCGGCCGGCGAAGCCGCGCGGGCGGCGGGGGAAGGGCCAGGGGGCGTGCTGCCCGGGGGCGGCCGGCGC
>NZ_MSJQ01000136.1 GCF_014596515.1 Streptomyces sp. CBMA156 | reverse complement strand
CCGCAGGTAGCCGGCCACCGCGACCGGCAGCCGGTGCCGGACGATCCGTTCTGCCACCGGCCCGGGGCCGGCCGCGCGCAGCGCCGCCACCAGAGCGTCCACCCTGGCGGAGGGCGGCAGCGGCACGGTCTCCAGGTAGGCGGCCAGCGCCTCCAGCTCCGGGTCGGGCACGGGAACGGGCGCAGGAGGCGGGGGCCCGACGGGCTCCCGTACGGGCGGTACGGGGACCCCGGGCGGATCGGGCCGCCCGGCCGGGAGCGGCCGCGGGGGCGTCGGGCCTGGCGTCAGCAGCGCGCCCGCCCCGTACAGCGCGGCCACCACCCCCGGCCACCAGGCCCCGCCCAGGCCGGCGAAGTGCAGCCCCAGCCCGACCGCGCCACCCGCGCAGCCGACCAGGTTCTTGGGCGACTCCAGGTAGCGCAGCAGCCGGGAGCCGAACCCGTCACTGGTAGCCACGGATCTCCTCGAACACCCCGTCCAGCGAGCCCGTCCCGTCGAACAGCTTGCCGCCGCTCAGGTCCGCGATCCCCTGGAGCTGGCCCACCGCCGCCTCCCCGAACTTGATCGGGAACACCGGGATGCGCTTCTCCGCGGCCGGCAGCGCGTCGTGGAAGCGCTTGAAGTCGCCGTCCGAGGCACCGGCGTTGCTCTCCCCGTCGGTCATCAGCACGATCGAGGTGAACCGGTCGTCACCGGCTGCCGCCTGCTGGCGCTCGATCACCCGGTACGCCTCCTCCAGCGAGGAGTACACCGCCGTCCCGCCCGAGGCGGCCAGCGACTGCACGTCCGCGTCGATGGACGCCAGCTCCGCCTCCGGGCCCGGCCGGCTGCCCGAGGGCGGCACCACGTGGGTCTTGGTCCACTTCACCGCGGAGGCGAAGGAGAGCAGCGTGATCTCCTCGCGGTCCCGGAAGCGGCGCACCCCGCGGGTGTCGTCGGCCCCGGTCAGCCGGCCCAGGGCCGACTTCAGGGCGGCGATCCGCGAGCCCTCCATCGAGCCCGAGGTGTCCAGCACGTACACCGTCCTGGACGGGCGGCGCAGCTCGTTCTGGTACGCGGCCAGCAGCCCGTCCGCGACCTGCCTGGTGCCGGGGAACGGCAGTTCCCTGCGGCGGTCCGAGGGCAGCCCGGCGGCGGGGGCGACGCCCGCCGTCGCGGGGCGGCGCAGCGTGGTCTCGGAGATGCGTTTCTGCACGTCCTCCTTGAGCAGGTACGAGGTCAGCCGCTGGAACGCGTCGCGCTGGTCCGCCGACGCGGCGGACATCAGCGAGAGCGGGTAGTCCGCGGACACCACGCCGTCCAGCGGCCGCACCACCGTCAGCTGCTGCTGCGGCGGCAGCGTCCTGTTCAGCGACAGCAGCACCGACTCGTAGTTCACCAGCGCGCCCACCACGCCCGACTCGGCCCGGGTGTACGCCTGCGCCAGCCAGCCGGAGGAGCCCGAGGTCAGCTTCTGGCCCTTGAAGAACTCCTTCAGCTGCGGCGTGGCCTTCTGCACGTCCGCGTCGGTCAGCGCCGCGCCCGCGCCGGAGAAGGCCGAGGCCACCGCGACCAGGGTGGAGAAGCCCGAGTTGGAACGCGACGGGTCGGCCATCCCGTACGGCAGCTTGCCGGCCGCGGCCGCCTCGCCGACCTGCGCCCAGGTGACCTTGGAGCCGTCGCCCCAGCCGAGTTCGCCGAGCACCGAGGAGCGCACCCCGATCGCCACCGGCGAGACCATCACCGGGGTCTCGGAGACCACCTTGGACCGGCCGGCCGGATCGAGCCGCAGGTACTGGTTGGACGGGAACCACACGGCGTCGTACTTGCCGTCGGCCCGGCCCGAGGAGACGGTGTCGGCGCCGTCGACGGAGCCCGTCCAGGAGAACTGCACCGTCACCCCGGTGGCCTTCCTGGCGTCCTCCAGGACCGGTGCCAGGTCCTGGAGTTCACTGCCGGCCAGGACCCGCAGCACCCCGGCGCGGGCCGTCGGGGCCGGCGGGTCGCTGGGGCCGGGGCGGGGGCCGTCGCCGCCGGAGGTGCAGGCGGTCACGGCGGCGAGCGCGGTGGCCAGGGTGGCGAGGAGCCGGCTGTGGCGCTTGGTGCGGAGGGTCACTTCACACTCCCGTCTTCGCCGCGGTGGTCAGCTTCTTCATGTACTCGAGCGAGGGCACCGGGGCCAGGGCCAGCCCCGCGGACCGGACGTCCTGGACGAACTTCGGCTGCTTGCCCCGCACCTCGTTCCAGAACAGGTCGGGCTCGGCGTCCGGGTGCAGGCCGAACCTGGCCTCCAGCTTGCGCAGCTCGGGGCTGTTCACCAGCGCGTCGGCCAGTTTCTGGCCGTCGGGCGTCCTGGCCACCAGGGTGTGGTCCGTCTTGATGGTGGTGGTCGGGTACATCACCACCATGTCCCCGATCTGCTTGCCCTGGATCGGCAGGGCGGCCGCCTGCGACTCGTACGCGAAGACCATCGTGTTGACCCCCGCGCCGAACTCCCGGAACGGCCCGTCACTGCTGACCTTCTGCAACCCCTGGAACCGGTTCGCGTCGTACACGACGCCCTTGACGGCGTTCAGGCCCGCGTCGTCGGACACCACCTTCTTGCCGTTCGCGAGGTAGGACAGGATCGCCAGGTACAGGGCGCCCGAGGAGGAGCTCTCCGGATCCGTGGTCGACACGTACATCGTGCCGGCCAGCTCCGGGTGTTTGGCCGCGTCCGTCAGCGTCTCCCACTGCCGGCCGCCCTGCTTCAGGGCCTCCACGTACTTGTCCATGTTGAACGTCCAGACGCCCGAATCGTTCACGGCGGCGAGGTCGTTGGCCTTCAGCACGTCCGCCACCGGCTGGTGCGTGACGATCACCAGCGGGGAGTAGAACTGCACCCGCGGCGAGTCCTTCTGCTGCCAGTCCCGCTGGATGGCCAGCGCCGGCGCGCTGCTCGCCGGGAAGGCGAAGTCCAGGTTCGGGGTGTTCCTCGCCTGCTCGTCCATCGTCCAGGAGCCGGTCGGCACCGCCTTGACCACCAGGCCCTGCCTCTTCAACTCGGCCTTGACGTCGGGGTTGTCGAAGAAGTCACGCTTCTCCGAGCCGATCAGGCCGGTGACGGTGGTGGTCCTGGTGTCCGGGTCGGGGATCAGCGCGTAGGCCACCCCGCCCAGCAGGGCCAGGGCCGCCACCACGCTCAGTGCGCGTTTCATGCCGAACGCTTCCCCCTCGTCCGCTACTTCGTCCGGGTGGTCGCCCGGCGAGCCCGGGCAGTCACCCGTGGGTGACGAGCGTCTCGCCGGGCGGGGAGCGGCGACGGAAGCACCGGTGAACCGGGGGTGAACACCCCTTCACGGAATCGCATCGACCGCGGCTCCGGGAGCGGCGCGGGAGTGGTGCGGCGGGGGCGTGGAACGGGGCGCTCGCACAGCGGTCCGAGGATGTGTCAGATTGTTCAACTCGCCTTACGGCAACGGTCATCCCGCAGTCCGGACCCGCGTCGTGGTTACGCGCCGGTAATGCCTAGTCTCAGCACTATGCGCCGAGCAAAAATCGTCTGTACCCTCGGGCCCGCCACCGACTCGTACGACCAGATCAAGTCCCTGGTCGACGCCGGGATGGACATCGCCCGACTGAACCTCAGCCACGGCTCGCACGCCGAGCACGAGGAACGCTACCGCCGCGTCCGCAAGGCCGCCGACGAGACCGGCCGCAGCGTCGGCGTCCTCGCCGACCTTCAAGGCCCGAAGATCCGGCTCGACACCTTCGCCCACGGGCCGGTACTTCTCGAACGCGGCGACGAGTTCACCATCTCCACCGACAAGGGCGTCGTGGGGGACAAGGACGGCTGCGGAACCACCTACGCCGGACTCGCCGGGGACGTCAGCCGCGGCGAGCGCATCCTGGTCGACGACGGCCGGGTCACCCTGGAGGTCGTCGCCGTCGACGGGCCGCGGGTGCGCTGCCTGGTCATCGAGGGCGGCCTGGTCTCCGACCACAAGGGCCTCAACCTCCCCGGCGTCGCCGTCTCCGTCCCCGCACTCAGCGACAAGGACGTCGCCGACCTGCGGTGGGCGCTGCGGACCGGGGCCGACCTGATCGCGCTCTCCTTCGTCCGCAGCGGGCGGGACATCGAGGACGTCCACCGGATCATGGCGGAGGAGGGGCGTCACGTCCCGGTCATCGCCAAGATCGAGAAGCCGCAGGCGGTGGACGACCTGGAGTCCGTCGTCGACGCCTTCGACGGGATCATGGTGGCCCGCGGCGACCTGGGCGTGGAGATGCCCCTCGAACAGGTCCCGCTGGTCCAGAAGCGCGCCATCAAGCTCGCCCGCCGCAACGCCAAGCCGGTCATCGTGGCGACCCAGATGCTCGACTCGATGATCAACACCTCCCGGCCGACCCGCGCCGAGGCCTCGGACGTCGCCAACGCCGTGCTGGACGGGACGGACGCGGTGATGCTCTCCGGGGAGACCTCGGTGGGCAAGTACCCGGTCGAGACGGTCAAGACCATGGCCCGGATCGTCGAGGCCGCCGAGAACGACATCCTGGCCGCGGGCCTCCCGCCGCTCACCACCGGCAGCAAGCCGCGGACCCAGGGCGGCGCCGTCGCCCGCGCGGCCGCCGAGATCGGCGACTTCCTGCACGCCAAGTACCTGATCGCGTTCACCCAGTCCGGCGACACCGCGCGCCGGCTGACCCGCTACCGCTCGCCGATCCCGGTGCTCGCCTTCACCTACGAGCCGGCCGTACGCAGCCAACTCGCCCTCACCTGGGGCGTGGAGACCTTCCTCGGCCCGTTCGCCCCGACCACGGACCAGATGGTCGAGCAGGTCGACGCGGCCCTGCTGTCGCTCGGCCGCTGCCAGAAGGGCGACATCGTCGTCATCACGGCCGGCTCCCCGCCCGGCCTGGCCGGCTCCACCAACCTCGTCCGCGTCCACCACGTGGGGACGCTGGACGTCTGACCGCCCTTCGGTGGCGCGGCCCTCCCGGGGGCCGCGCCACCGTCAGTACTTGGGGCCGATGTGGGCGTCCATCAGGGCGACGGAGTCCTTGCGGGCGACGGAGATGTTGACCCGGCCGGTCGGGCGGGGTGCCGCGGCCTTCCACTGGACGCCGACGGCGTCGAGGGTGGCGGTGAAGAGGCCGATGATGTCGGTCGAGGTGTTGGTGAAGAAGTAGCGCGGGTACTCGTAGCGCCTCTTGGTGCCGCCGACGTCCCGGGTCGTCCAGTTGGTGATGCGGCAGCCGTCGGAGTGGATCAGTCCGCGCAGGAACTCCCAGGGGTGGGCGTCGACGATCTCCTGCTGCCAACGGGCCAGGGCTATGGTGCGCTCGTGCTTCTTGCCGGGGCCGTGCTGGGGGAAGAGACAGGTCAGATGATTCGAGTAGACCTTCACGTCGCGACAGCCGGTTCGGCGGACTCGGCAGGGCGTGTTGTGGGGGAGGACCTGGCGCATGGCCTGTTCGGCGGAGTCGATGATGCCGGGCCACTTCTCGTCGCAGGTGATTTGGAGACTCTGGGTCCTGCGGTATTCGTTGGGCAACAGGATATGGCCGTCACCGAGATAGAGGCCGAGAAGATAGGCGTACATCGGGCGGTTCAGCTGGTCGCCGTAGCAGTGCGGGCAGGTGGAGCGTCTGCGTCCGGGAAGTTCGCCTCGCTTTGCGCGGTCCTTGTGCTTCCACGCACTGACCGTGCCCTGAGGTACTCCGAGCCGGCGGGCCACGTCGGCATTGCGAACGCCTCGGCGCAGCAGGTGAACGGCCTCGTCACGGGTGGATCGGGCTGCCATGTGGGCGATCTTGAGCGCCCTGCGCCGAACGCGCAGGCGAATGGGATGGTTACCGCCCGAACGGATGAAGATCGCCAACCATCAGGTTGCCCTAAGTGGCTTGTAAATCGAAGGAAAGGTACCCCGGGTGGGATTCGAACCCACGCTGTCGGCGGTTTGAGCGCCGTGCCTCTCACCACTGGGCTACCGGGGCATCCACAGTTTCGAAGGTTGCCCCCCGACCCTGCTGGGTTCAAACATACCGTGTCTAGGTACCCTCGTGCATGCAGTACCCCGCCGGAACTAGGAGCCCCGTGAGCACCGCCGACGAGCAGGCGCAGCCGCTTGAGACCGAAACGCCCCAGATCACGCGGATTGTGATCGCCGAGGACGAGGCGCTGATCCGTCTCGACCTCAAGGAGATGCTCGAGGAGGAGGGGTACACCGTCGTCGGTGAGGCCGGAGACGGGCAGACGGCGGTGCGGTTGGTGGAGGAGCTGAAGCCGGACCTGGCGATCTTCGACGTGAAGATGCCGGTGCTGGACGGGCTGTCCGCGGCCGAGCAGATCCACGACAAGCACCTGGCGCCGGTGCTGATGCTGACGGCGTTCTCGCAGCGGGAGCTGGTGGACCGGGCGCGGGACGCGGGGGCGATGGCGTACATCGTCAAGCCGTTCTCGAAGTCGGACCTGGTGCCGGCGATCGAGATGGCGGTCTCGCGGTACGCGGAGATGCGGGCGCTGGAGAAGGAGATCGGGGACCTCAGCCAGCGGTTGGAGACCCGGAAGCTGGTGGACCGGGCGAAGGGCGTGCTCCAGACCAAGTTCGGGCTGAACGAGCCGGCCGCCTTCCGGTGGATCCAGAAGACCTCGATGGACCGTCGGATGACGATGGCGGCGGTGGCCGAGGCGGTCATCGAGGAGGGCGAGGCCCAGGACCGCAAGAAGGCGGACGAGGGCACGTCCGAATAGGACCCGTCCGGACAGAGCATGCGCGAAGGGCCCGGCAGAACGTTTCCGCCGGGCCCTTTCGCGTGCGGAGGGCTCAGTCCTCGCCGAGGTAGGCCTTGCGGACGGACTCGTCGTGCAGGAGGTCCGCTCCCGTCCCCGAGAGGACGACGCGGCCGGTCTCCATGACGTAGCCGCGGTCGGAGAGCGAGAGCGCCGCCTGGGCGTTCTGCTCGACCAGCAGGATGGTCGTGCCGGAGGACTTCAGTTCCACGATGGTGGCCATGATCTTCTGCATCATCAGCGGCGAGAGCCCCATCGAGGGCTCGTCCAGCATCAGCAGCTTCGGCCGGGACATCAGCGCCCGTCCCATGGCGAGCATCTGCTGTTCGCCGCCGGACAGCGTGCCGGCCGCCTGCCGCCGGCGTTCGCCGAGGATCGGGAACAGTTCGTAGGCCCGTTCGACGTCCGCGGTGATGCCGGCGGCGTCGGTGCGCAGGAAGGCGCCGAGGAGGAGGTTCTCCTCGATGGTCATCCGCGGGAAGATGTGCCGGCCCTCGGGGGAGTGGGCGAGGCCGAGTGCGACGATCTTGTGGGCGGGGACGGTGGAGAGGTCCCGGCCGTCGAAGGCGATCCGTCCGGCGGTGGGCTTGAGCAGGCCGGACAGGGTGCGCAGGGTGGTGGTCTTGCCGGCGCCGTTGGTGCCGATCAGGGTGGTGACCTCGCCCTGTTCGACGGTGAAGCTGATGCCCTTGACGGCCTCGATCTTGCCGTAGGCGACGCGGAGGTCCTGGACTTCGAGAAGTGCGGTCACTGGTCGGACTCCGTAACGGCCGGGGTGGTGCCTTCGAGCGGGGCGCCCAGGTAGGCGGTGATGACGCGTTCGTCGTTCTGGACGGTCTCGCGGTCGCCCTCGACGATCTTCTGGCCCTGGACGAGCACCGCGGTGCGGTCGCAGAGGTTGAAGATGAAGCGCATGTCGTGCTCGATGACGAGGACGGAGACGCCCCTGTCGCGGATCGCGAAGACGAGTTCCTCGGCGGCGCGGGTCTCCTGGGGGTTCATGCCGGCGGTGGGCTCGTCGAGCAGCAGCAGGCCGGGTTCGGAGGCGAGGGCGCGGGCGATCTCCAGCTTGCGCTGCTCGCCGTACGGGAGGTTGCGGGCGAGGTGGTCGGCCTTCTCGGCGAGGCCGGTGAACTCCAGGAGTTCCATGGCCTTCTCGCGGCTCTCGGCCTCGGCGCGGTGGTAGCGGGGGCCGCGCAGGACGGCGGAGAAGATGCCCTCCTTGGTGCGGGTGTGCCGGCCGACCAGGACGTTCTCCAGGACGGTCATGTTGGCGAACAGCCGGATGTTCTGGAAGGTGCGGGCGATGCCGGCCTGGGTGACCAGGTGGGGCTTGGGCGGCAGCAGGGTGCCGCGGAAGCGGACGGCGCCCTCGGTGGGGACGTACAGGCCGGTGAGGCAGTTGAAGAAGGTGGTCTTGCCGGCGCCGTTGGGGCCGATCAGACCGATGATCTCGCCTTCGCCGACGGTCAGCGAGACGTCGTTGACCGCGGTGAGGCCGCCGAAGCGCATGGTGACGCCGGTGACTTCGAGCAGGGGTGCGGCGGTGGTGGTCATCGGGTCGGTCACGCCCCTGCCTTGGTGAGTGCGGTCGGCTCGCCGGCGGGCTGGGCCGGGATGTCGGCCTCGTGGAACTCCAGCTGCCGGCGGCGGTTGGGGATGAGTCCTTCGGGGCGCACCCGCATCAGGAGGATGAGGGCTGCGCCGAAGGCGAGGAGCTGGTAGTCGGCGAGGAATTCGAGCTTCTTCGGGATGAGGAAGAGCAGGGTGGCGCCGGCCAGCGGACCGCTGATGGTGCCCATGCCGCCGAGGATGACCGCGGCGAGCAGGAAGGCGGAGTTCGGCGGGAGGGCCTCGGCGAAGGTGTACTGGTCGGGGGTGACGGTGTAGCTGACGTGGGCCTGGACGGTGCCGGCCAGGCCGGCCAGCAGGGCGCCGAGGGCGAAGGCGAGCAGCTTCAGCCGGAAGCCGTTGATGCCCATGGCCTCGGCGGCGGTCTCGTCCTCGCGGATGGCGACCCAGGCGCGGCCGATGCGGGAGTTGCCGACGCGGGCGAAGACCAGCACGACCAGCGCGGTGACCAGCAGCATCAGCAGGTAGTAGTTGGAGAACCGGCCGAGTTCGACGCCGAACACGGTGTGCGGGTTGCCGAGGTCGAAGCCGAGGATCTCCAGGTCGGGGATGCGCGGGATGCCGTTGGAACCGTTGGTGACCTTGGGGCCGGTGGTGCCGTTGAGGTTGAGCATGGTGATGCGGAAGATCTCGCCGAACCCGAGGGTGACGATGGCGAGGTAGTCGCCGCGCAGCCGCAGGGTGGGGGCGCCGATCAGCACGCCGAAGATCATCGAGACCACGGCGCCGGTGAGCATCGCGGCCCAGAACGGGAACTGGACGTGGATGGGCGAGGCGGGGGAGCCGGAGACCAGGGCGGCGGCGTAGGCGCCGACGCCGAGGAAGGCGACGTACCCGAGGTCGAGCAGGCCGGCCAGGCCGACGACGATGTTGAGGCCGAGGGCGACGGTGGCGAAGATCAGGATGTTGGTGGCGACCGAGGTGTACTGGTCGCTGGTCTGGGTGAACGGGAAGCTGGCGGCGGCGGCGAAGGCGGCGCCGGTGGTGACCGGGCGGTGCTTGACGGTCAGCGCGCGCAGCCGGGCGATCAGGCCGGCCCTGGTCAGGGCGGGGACGGCGAGGGCGACGAACAGCAGGTAGCCGGTGAAGAGTTGGCCGTACTCGGTGTCGATGCCGAAGGTGATCGCGAACAGTCCGAGCCCGAAGACGAGGACGATCACCAGCACCTCGGCCCAGGAGGGCAGGGCGCGCGGCGCGGGCAGCGGGCGGTCGATCCGGCCCAGCCGCAGTCCGCTGTTGGCGAGGTGGCCGAGCTGGAGCAGCAGGACCGCGCCGGCGGCGATGACGATCCCGCCGGCCAGGGCGGTCATGACCGGGGCCACCGGCTTGTCCTCGGGGATGGCGTGGGCGCCGAACCAGGCGAGGGGGGCGGCGGGGACGAGCAGGAAGAGGCGCTTGTCGAGGATCCGCAGCGGGACGGCGGTGCGGCGGTCGAGCGGCAGGCCGAGGGCGCCGAGGACGGCGAGCAGGCCGCCGGCGAGGAGTGCCCAGCCGCCGGGTTCGAGGTTGGCGAGGCCGCCTAGGTCGGCGGAGATGGCGGCGACCGAGTAGACGGCGAGGGTGAGGGCGCCGGTGGCGGCGTACAGCACGGCGTTGTGGCTGCGGGCGGGGGCGGCCCAGCGCAGGCCGGGGACGCCCTGGCCGGCGAGCAGCAGGACCAGGGTGAGCAGGCCGGAGGCGAGGGCGAGCCACTGGAGGCCGGCCGGCGAACCGTAGTAGGTGAGGTCGCCGGGGAAGTCGGCGGTCCAGGTCCAGGCCATGGCGGCGGAGGCGGCGGTGACGAGGGCGCCGAGGCCGGTGACGGCCGCGGCGGCGCGGGCCGGCAGCGGGACGACCGGGGTCGTCTCGGTGTGGGTGGTGGTCATGGTGGTCACGCCCTGTCCGCGACGCGCTCGCCGAGCAGGCCCTGGGGCCGGATCAGGAGTACGAGGATGAGGAGTACGAAGGCCCAGACGTCCTTCCAGGCACCGCCTCCGAAGAGGTGCATGCCGGGCAGGTGCTGGATGTAGCCGGTGGCGAGGGCTTCGGCGAGGCCGAGGGCGAGGCCGCCGAGCATGGCTCCGTAGATGTTGCCGATGCCGCCGAGGACGGCGGCGGTGAAGGCCTTGAGGCCGAGGATGAAGCCCATCCGGAAGTCGACCTGGCCGCTGCGCAGCCCGTAGGCGACGGCGGCGACGGCGGCGAACGCGGCGCCGATGGCGAAGGCCATGACGATGATGCGGTCGGTGTCGATGCCCATCAGCTTGGCGGTGTCCGGGTCCTGGCTGGTGGCCTGCATGGCGCGTCCGGAGCGGGTGCGGGTGACGAACCAGCCGAGGGCGAGCATGCACAGGGGGGCGGCGATGATCAGGAACAGGTCGCTGCGCTGGATGGTGACGGAGCCGAGGCTGAACGGGTCGCCGGGGAGCTTGGGGAAGACCCGGGCCTTCTTGGCGTCCGGGTAGAAGGAGAAGACGATCTGCTGGAGCAGGATGGACAGCCCGATCGCGGTGATCAGCGGGGCCAGCCGGGGGGCGTTGCGCAGGGGGCGGTAGGCGAAGCGCTCGGCGGCGACGGCGGTGAGGGTGGAGACCAGGATGCCGGCGATCAGCATGAGCGGCAGGGCCAGCCAGAGGGTGGTGCCGCCGGGGAGGGCGAGGTAGGCGGTCAGGGCGCCGAAGCCGCCGACCATGACGATCTCGCCGTGGGCGAAGTTGATGAGCTGGACGATGCCGTAGACCATCGTGTAGCCGATCGCGACGAGCCCGTAGAGGGCGCCGAGGATCAGGCCGTTGGCCAGCTGCTGCGGTAGGTCGTGCACCGCTGGGCCTCCGTAGTGCGTTCGGGGGTGTCCGCGTGGGTGGTGGATGTGGGCGCGCGCGGGGGCACTCGTGGCGCCCCCGCGCGCGGTGTGGAGAAGTGGAGCCGGTGGAACGGATGGTGACGGAGAGTCAGCCCTTGAAGGTGCCGGACTTCTCCACGGCCCACTTGCCGTCCTTGACGGTGTAGACGGTGAGCTGCTTGTTGGTGGTGTCGCCGAACTCGTCGAAGGAGACCTTGCCGGTGACGCCGTCGAAGGTGACCTTCTGGACGGCGTCGCGGACGGCCTTGCGGCCGGCCGGGCCGGAGGGGACCTTGCCGCTGTTGTCCTTCACGGCGTTCTTGACGCCCTCGATGATGGCCCAGGCGCTGTCGTAGGAGTAGCCGCCGTAGGTCTCGTAGGCGTCCTTGTAGCCGGCCGTCTTGTAGTCGGCGATGTACTTCTTGGCGGTGTCGAGGGTCTCGACCGGCAGGCCGACGGCGGTGGCGTAGTCGCCCTGGCTCTTGGGGTTGAGCTTGATGAAGTCGCCGCTCTGGATGCCGTCGCCGCCCATCAGCGGGATGTTGACGCCGGCCTCCTTGAGCTGGAGGGAGAGCGGGCCGGCCGCGGGGTACTCGCCGCCGTAGTAGACGGCCTCGGCGCCGGAGCTCCTGACCTTGGTGACGATGGCGGAGAAGTCGCGGTCGTCAGGGTTGACGTGCTCCTCGCCGGCCAGGGTGCCGCCGAGCTTGGTGAACTCGCCCTTGAAGGTGCCTGCCAGGCCAGCGCCGTAGGTCTTCTGATCGTCGATCAGGAAGACCTTGGTCTTCTTGGCGTCGGTGTAGAGGAACTGGGCGGCGAACGGGCCCTGGACGGCGTCGGTGGTGGCGGTGCGGAAGTAGGACGTGAAGGGCCGCTTCTTCTCGCCGCTGGCCCACTTCTCGCCCTGGCTGAGGGCGACGCCGGTGTTGGCGGGGGAGACCTGGACCAGGCTCGCGTCGTCGAAGATCTGCTGCATCGACTGCGCCACACTGGAGTTGAGCGGTCCGACGACGCCGAGGACCTTGGGGTCGCCGACCAGCTGGGTGGCGTTCTGCTGGCCGGGGGCGGGCTTGCCGGTGTCGTCGAGGGCCTTGATCTCGAACTTGACGCCGGGGACCTCGTTGGTCTCGTTGGCCTTCTTGACGGCGAGGTCGACGGAGTTGCGGATGCCGAGGCCGAGGGCGGAGAGGTCGCCGGTGAGCGGGGCGTCGACGCCGATGACGACGGTGGTGGAGCCGGAGTTGGAGCCGCCGCCGTCGGCGTTCTTCTTCTCTCCGCGGGAGCCGCAGGCGCTGAGGCTGAGGGCGCCGATCACGGCAATGCTCACGACAACTGCTGAACGGTGACGCACGAGGGTCCCCTTCGGTTCAGGAGGCGCCCGCGCCTTAATGGCGGGAGCCGGAGTGCGCGGAGGGCCTGGCCCAATCGAATGGCGCGGTGACTGGCCGTGACTCTAGATGTCGTTGGGCGGCTCGGGCAGTGCTGCGAGCAGGCTGTGATTCTCTTGTTATGAGCACACAGAGCAATTGTCTCATCATGTGGTCGTTCTGGCTCGATCGATCCCGCGATGCCGGGCGTTTACTTCCTGGTAGGCCGATGTAAGGGCCAGAAATGGGGGTTGCAGCTGGCATCACCGACTATCGGACACAAATGTCCGATGACCTGCCTCCGGCCTTGAGCGTCCGTATATCGGACACTGAGGGCGCGGCGAAGCGGTCCCGGGGCGTTTTGGGGCCTCGGAACCGGCAATTGATCGGATTTCCTACTTGTTACGCAGCGTTACAAGCGCAGGTTGTGCGCCGACTGCGCCCGGGCATGTGAACGCCCCCTTGTCCAGACCAACGCCTGCCCAGGGTGGCGGAAGGTCAAACAAGGGGGCGGAAAAGGGACTTGATCTCGTCCCGGGTGAACTCTCCTGTGTGGCACGGACGTTGTCGGCGCCGATGCCGGGGGTGGGTGCCGGGGGTCGGGGCCCCGAGGTTGTGGGTTGCGGGCCGGGGGGTGGCGGCCGGAGGCCGGGGCTCAGAGGTCGCGCAGCATGCAGGTCAGCCGGCAGCTGGTGATCCGCCGGCCGGTGTCGTCGGTGATCGCGATCTCGTAGGTGGCGGCGGTGCGGCCCTTGAACACGGCCGTCGCCACCCCCGTCACCAGTCCGGAGGTGGCCGAGCGGTGGTGGGTGGCGTTGAGGTCCACGCCGACCGCGTACCGGCCGGGCCCGGCGTGCAGCATCGCCCCGATCGAGCCCAGCGTCTCGGCCAGCGCCGCCGAGGCGCCGCCGTGCAGCAGCCCGTACGGCTGCTGGTTGCCCTCCACCGGCATGGTGCCGACCACGCGGTCGCCGGAGGCCTCGACGATCCGGATGCCGAGCTTCTCGCCGAGGTGGCCGCCGGAGAAGGTCTCCGGGTTCACGCCGAGCTTGGCGAAGTGGTCCAGCACGTCCTGCGGGACGTTCAGGACGGGGGCGGTGTCGGGGGCCGCGTCGGGCGCCGCGTCGGGGACGGCCGCGGAGACGGTCTCGGGGGCGGTGTCGGGGGCCGCGTCGGGGACGGCCGCGGAGACGGTCTCGGGGGCGGTGTCGGGGGCCGCGTCGGTCATCGGGGAGCTCCTGCCGCTCGGGTATGTGCCGACTGTGATCGTACGACCGTCCTACTCGTAGGTAACAGCTGTGGCAGAACCGGCGCGGCGTCCTTTTTGTCGGTGCCGGGCCATAGGATCGGTGGCCGGTAGTGGAATCGGCAGGAACGGACGTTGACGTGGCTACGCAGAGTACGGACAAGGGCGCGACGGGTGGCGGCGGGGCCGGCCCGCGGCCCCGGCTGATGCTGCTCGACGGGCACTCGATGGCCTACCGGGCCTTCTATGCCCTGCCCGTGGAGAACTTCAACACCTCCACCGGCCAGCCCACCAACGCGGTCTACGGCTTCGCCTCGATGCTCGCCAACACCGTCCGGGACGAGCGGCCCACCCACCTCGCGGTCGCCTTCGACCTCTCCCGGCAGACCTTCCGCTCCGTCGAGTTCCCCGACTACAAGGCCAACCGCGCCAAGACGCCGGACGAGTTCCGCAGCCAGGTCGGCCTGATCGGCGAACTGCTCGACGCCATGAACGTCCCCCGGCTGACGGCCGAGGGCTTCGAGGCCGACGACATCATCGCCACCCTGGCCACCGCCGCCGAGGCGGCCGGCTACGACGTCGACATCGTCACCGGCGACCGCGACTCGCTCCAGCTGGTCACCGACCACGTCACCGTGCTCTACCCCACCAAGGGCGTCTCCGAGCTGACCCGCTTCACCCCGGAGAAGGTCGCCGAGAAGTACGGCGTCACCCCGCGCCAGTACCCGGACCTCGCCGCGCTGCGCGGCGACCCGTCCGACAACCTGCCCGGCATCCCCGGCGTCGGCGAGAAGACCGCCGCCAAGTGGGTCAACCAGTTCGGCTCCTTCGAGGAACTCGTCGCCCGCGCCGACGAGGTGAAGGGCAAGATCGGCGAGAAGCTGCGCGACAACCTCGACTCGGTCAAGCGCAACCGGGTGCTCACCGAGCTGGTCCGCGACGTCGAACTCCCGCTCGGTGTCACCGACCTGGACCGCAAGCCGTTCGACAAGTCCGCCGTCGGCACCCTGATGGAGTCGCTGGAGTTCCGCAACGCCAACTTCCGCGACCGCGTCTTCGGCATCGACCCCTCCACCGGCGAGGAGGAGGCTGCCGAACTCGCCCCCGGCGTCGAGGTGGACGGCGAACTCCTCACCGACCCGGGCACCCTGGCCGCCTGGCTGGCCGAGCACGCCTCCGACGGCAAGACCGCCGTCGCGCTGGCCGCCGTCTACCAGTGGGCGCTCGGCACCGGTGAGGTCACCGAAGTCGCCCTCGCCGCAGGGGAGTCCGCCGCCTGGTTCGACCCGGCACTGCTCGCCGAGGAGGACGAGCGGGCCCTCGCCGGCTGGCTCGCCGACCCGGCCGCCCCCAAGGCCCTGCACATCGCCAAGCACGTCATGCGCGCCTTCGCCGAGCGCGGCTGGGCCATCGAGGGCGTCGTCGCCGACACCGCGCTCGCCGCCTACCTGGAGAAGCCCGGCCGCCGCACCTTCACCCTGGAGGTGCTCGCCGAGGAGTACCTGGCCCGCTCGCTCACCCCCGCCCCCGCCACCGAGAGCGGCCAACTCGCCTTCGACGCACCGGAGGAGGACGAGACGGCCGCAGCCCAGGCGCTGATGCTCCAGGCCCGCGCCGTGCTCGACCTCGCCGCGCTCTTCGACACCCGCCTCGCCGAGGTCGGCGCCGCCGGGCTGATGCACGACATGGAACTGCCCATCGCCGCCCTGCTGGCCAGGATGGAGCGCTACGGCATCGCCGCCGACCGCGACTGGCTCACCACGCTGGAGGCGCAGTTCGCCGCCGAGATCCAGCGCGTGGTGGAGGAGGCGCACGCCGCCGCGGGGCACGAGTTCAACCTCGGCTCGCCCAAGCAGCTCCAGGAGATCCTCTTCGGCGAGCTCGCGCTCCCCAAGACCAAGAAGATCAAGACCGGCTACACCACCGACGCCGACGCGCTCACCTGGCTGGCCACCCAGACCGACAACGAGCTGCCGGTCATCCTGCTGCGCCACCGCGACCAGGCCAAGCTGCGCACCACCGTCGAGGGCCTGCTCAAGACCGTCTCGCCCAAGGGCCGCATCCACACCACCTTCAACCAGATGGTCGCCGCCACCGGCCGGCTCTCCTCCCAGGACCCGAACCTCCAGAACATCCCGGTCCGCACCGAGGAGGGCCGCGCCATCCGCCGCGCCTTCATCGTCGGCGAGGGCTACGAGTCCCTGCTCACCGCCGACTACTCGCAGATCGAACTGCGGATCATGGCGCACCTGTCCGAGGACGAGGCACTGCTCGAAGCCTTCGCCTCCGGCGAGGACCTGCACACCACCGTCGCCTCCCAGGTCTTCGAGGTCCCCGGCGCCGCGGTGGACGCCGAGATGCGCCGCAAGATCAAGGCGATGTCCTACGGCCTGGCGTACGGGCTGTCCGCGTACGGGCTCTCGCAGCAGCTCGGCATCAAGCCCGGCGAGGCGCAGGGCCTGATGGACACCTACTTCGAGCGCTTCGGCGGCGTGCGCGACTACCTGCACCGGGTCGTCGAGGAAGCGCGCGCGACGGGCTACACCGAGACCCTGCTCGGCCGCCGCCGCTACCTGCCGGACCTCAACAGCGACAACCGCCAGCGCCGGGAGATGGCCGAGCGGATGGCGCTCAACGCCCCGATCCAGGGCTCGGCCGCCGACATCGTCAAGATCGCCATGCTCCGGGTGGACGAGGCGCTGCGCACGGCCGGGCTCGCCTCCCGGATGCTGCTCCAGGTGCACGACGAAATCGTGCTGGAGCTGGCCCCGGGCGAGCGCGAGCCGGTCGAGGCCCTGGTCCGCGAGCAGATGGCGGGCGCCTACCCGCTGCGCGCCCCGCTGGACGTCTCCGTCGGCGTCGGCCCCGACTGGGAGGCCGCCGCGCACTGAGGCACCCGTACGGAACGGGCCCGGGCGCGCGAGTGCCCGGGCCCGTCGCGGTCCCGAGCCGGAGGCGGCCCGGGGAGTTCGCAGGTAGCCGGCCCGTGCGGTGGGTCAATTCCGTACTACCGTAGGCGCGATGACAACAGGATCCACTGCGACCGACCAGCCCGTGTCCCTGGCCGGGGCGCCGAAGAGCCAGGCCCGCAACTCCGCCGCCTTCTGGACCGCGACCGGCCGGAGCCGGGGGCACGAGGTGATCCGGCGCCGCGGATTCGTCGCGGTCGACGGCGACGAGCGAGCGGGCCTGCGGATCCTGATCCAGGAGCCCGCCCTCGACCCGGACGAACTGGCCGGGGTGACCGAGATGGTCCGCCGGGCAGCGGGGGCGGTGAACGTCGAGGACCCGTTCGGCTCGACCGACCTGAGCCACCTGGGCATGCGCAGTTGGCAGATGCCGATCATGCTGCGCCAACCGGGGCCCGTCGGAGAACCGGCGCTCGACGTGATCCGGGTGCGGCGGCCCGAGGACCTCCGGACGGCCGAGCGGGTCGTGATCGAAGGATTCGAGCTGGACGGATTCGAGCCCCACCGCCCCGGCGAACTCTTCCCGACGGCGCTGATCGAACAGCCGGGCGTGGACGTCTTCATCGCGTCCATCGACGGCGTGGCCGCGGGTGCCTGCGTCGGTGTGGTGGCCGACGGTGTCGGCAGCCACTACTGGGTCAGTACCTCGTCGGCGTTCCGGTCGCGCGGCGTGGGCCGGGCCGTCATGCTCGGCGCTCTCGCCCACCTGGCCGACCGGCCGGCCACACTCACCGCTTCGAAGCTGGGCAGGCCGCTGTACGAGTCGCTGGGGTACACGGTCGCGACGCCCTCGACCTGGTGGGCCTCTCCCCGTCCGACCGCGTCGCGGTGAAGCCCGCCGGTCCGCACCGTCGTGATGCGCAGGCCGCTTCCCACGCCCGCCCGGCCACACCCACTGACGCGGGCGCGGCAGGGGAGCCGACGGGCACGACGGCCTGCGCGATCGGGGCGTCCCGCCCAGGTGGTGCGGGTGCCCCCGCGTGGCATGCGGGGCCGCCCGCCGGAAGTCCGTCAGGTTGTTCCCGGGATTGAGTTCGGCCGGACCGGTCGAGGAGAGAGGAAGAGACATGGCAGCCGTCATCGACAAGGTGGCCTGGATCCACACGGAGGGCGGGAAGGTGCTGAGCACGCGTTCCCGCGGCAAGGACGCCTACTACCTGCCGGGCGGCAAACGGGAGCCCGGGGAGAGCGACCTCGACACCCTGGTGCGGGAGATCGCGGAGGAACTCACCGTTGCGATCGCGCCCGAGTCCGCGGCACTGCTGGGCGTGTTCGAGGCCCAGGCCCACGGGCATCCGGACGGCATCGTCGTCCGGATGACCTGCTACACCGCGGCGTACGAGGGGCGCCTGGAGGCGAGCAACGAGATCGAGGAGGTGGTCTGGCTCGCGTACGGCGACAGGCACCGTACGTCGCCCGTCGACCGCCTCATCTTCGACCACCTGCGTGCGGCAGGCCTGCTGAGCTGAGGCCGGGGCGGCCGGGGCGGGTGTCGGCAGCCGGCCGTCGGCCCGGATCGCGGTCGCGGATGCCACCGCGCGTTCGACTGGGGTACGTTCAGGCGTTCTCCGCGTTCGGAACCCGGCGCGATGCGCCGCCACTGACTCGAAAGTGTGTCTTCCTGCCGTGATACAGCCGCCGATATTCCAGCCGCACCGAGTCCGTCCCGCGAGCCCTTCCCGCCGGGCGCGGGCGATCGTCCTCGGTGCGGGTGCGATCGCCGCCGTGCTCGTGATGGCCGGCTGCAAGGCCGAGACTGACGGGACGTCAGTTGCGGGCGCCACCGGGACGAACGGCACGCCGGCTGCGGGCGCCACCGGGACGAACGGCACGCCGGTTCCGAGCGTCGTCGGCATGCACGGGGACAAGGCCAAGGACGCCTTGCAGCAGCGGGACGCCCGCGTCGCCAAGAACGTGGACTTCAAGGACGTCCACCCGGGCGAGTCCCACACCCGCTCGGTACTCATGCCGAGTCACTGGAAGGTCTGCTCCCAGCAGCCGGTCGCCGGGGAACCCTCGGTGAAGGACATGACGGTGACGCTGTCGGTGGTGAAGAACGAGGAGGACTGCCCGGGGGCTGCCCCGGCCTCCCCGTCGCTCGCCGCATCGCCGCCCCCGGCCGCGGGCGCGACCGAGGCGGCGAGTGGGGCGCCGACCTCGGCGCCCGCCCCTGCCGCTCCGGTCACCCACGAACCGGCTCCGGCCTACACACCGCCGGCGCCACAGCCCACGCCCACGCAGCACCAGGCGGCCGGGTGCACCACTGATTCCAAGGGCGGCTGCATCGTCCGGGGTAGGTTCTGCCCCAACAGCGCTCATGGTGACACCGGCACCGATGCCGCAGGGCGCGCGCTCACCTGCGAGGACAAGAACGGCTGGCGCTGGGAGTGATCGACGGGCGGCGCCCCGGGCCCGGACTCTCCGAGAGGACGAGGCCGGGCCGCGCGGGACGTCGGCGGGGTCGACTTCCCGTGCACGACAGTGCCTCGCGATGCGGAAGGTTTCCAGATGTTGCCACGCGGGCGCGAGGTGGTCGTTCTTCCGGACCGCACACGGCCACCGCGTCCTGTCGGTCAGATCAGGGAGGGGAACACCCCGATCGGCCAGTGGTCGAGCCAGAACGCGGCAGTGGAAGGTTCGGGGAGGTCGCTCGTGGATCCGTCATGGGGCAGCAGTTCGGTGGGGGCGATGTATCCCTCGCCTGGGTCGAGCCGCAGTCGTAGGCAGCGCAAGGGATGCCCGGCGCGCACGTAGGCCCGGATGTCGTCGGTGTGTGGGTGGTGCGCCGGGTCATCCCTGCCGAGGCGCCGGCAGATGGTCGGCGCGTCGGTGTCGCCGATGAGGAGGTAACGGGAGCCGGGGCCCGTGTTGAAGCACAGCCTGCGGCGGGACAGGCGTCGATGGGCGTACGGGAGCCGGTCCCAGTTGTCGAGGTGAATGCCGAGCCGTTTTCCGTTCGCGGGGTTCACCGTGGTGGTGGGGTCGCCCGCAGGGCTGGTGGCGTGGTTGGCGTACCGGGCACCCGGTGAAGGGGTGAACGGCGGGTGGACGGTCCACCAGGGGCCACCCGTGGTCTCCGGAGTGCACGGGGCGGGGAAGGAGATGAGTTCGACGGCCTCGGCCGGCGGTGCGTGGTGCGGTGCGCGCAGGAGGTCGGCCTCGGTGGGGCTGACGGGTGTCCATCGACTGACCGGGACCACGGCCCCGTCCTCGTGAGCCGGATGGCCGTGGGCGACGGCCGTGGTACTGATCTGGCAGCGGTCGCGGAGCTTGGCGTAGTCGGTGAAGACGATGAGCGGCTGCACGCGGGCTCTTCCTCCGGGTGTCGGTCAGTGGCGCTGCGGCAGGTCCTCGCTGTAGGTGACGTTCAGTTCGGCGAGGAGAGCGTCGGTGAGCTGGTGCTGTTGGGTGCGGCTGATGACGGCTTCCCGCAGGTGGGCGATGCCACGGACGGTGGACAGGTCGTTGTCGCTCAGGTCGAGGTCCTTGTACGTGCCGGCCCCGAGTACGGTGGCCTGCAGCACGCAGTCGCGCATCACCGCGCCGGTGAGGTCGCAGCCGGTGAAGGTGGCCTCGGTGAGCACGCACCGGTCGAAGACGAGCGGTCCGCTCGCGCGGACCTGGTCGAAGATGGCATAGTCGAGGCGGCAGTTCTCGAACAGGACGTTGTCCAGCACGGCGCCGGTGATGGCTGCGCCCATGAGCCGGCAGTCGCGGAAGAGGGTTCGGGATGCCTTGCTGCCGCTCAGCCGGAGCGAGCCGAGGTCGCTGACGGTGATCCGGACGGAGCTGAACCGGACGTTCTCGATAGTGGTGCGCTGGGCTGTGACGTTGTGCACGATGCCGTTGCGCAGATCGGCCTCGGTGAGATCCAGGGCCCGGATGTCCTGGTCCGTGTAGCGGAACTCGGTCACGGTGCTGCCGGGCCTGGGCGGGGAGGTGATGACGCCCAGGTACGGGTCGTCGTCCAGGTCGGGGAGGGTGACGGTGGCACGGCCGTAGCGGCGAGTGGACATGGGGGTCTCCGGTCGGTGGTCGGGTGCCGCCCGCTGCCTCCCGGAGGCAGCGGGCGGCCTTGGTGAGGGACAACAGTGTGCTGCCCGTGGTGTCAGCGGTTGGACCAGTCGGACCAGGAGGGCCCGTTGTTCCAGTTGTCCCAGGGGGCGCTCTGCCAGTTGTCCCAGGACGGGGCGTTGCCCCAGGGGCCTCCGCCGCTGTTGTCCCAGGTCGGCTGGTTGCCCCACTCGACCGTGGGCGTCCCGTCCGACGGTGTGACGGCGGCGATCAGGCCCGCGACGGCGGGAGAGCCGGAGGCAGAAAGCTGTTCCAGAACGGTCACGTGGCTTGTTCCTTGCGTACGGTGTCGGCCAGTGCCAGGACCGGCGCCTGCTCGGTGACGCGGCAGTAGTCGGTCTCAGCGATGGCGAAGGTCCGGTGCTCGAAGTAGCGGTTCCCGGCCTGTGAGCCCCGGCAGTAGTCGAAGAACTCGCAGGTGGACTCGCACTCCTCCAAGCCGGTCAGGAACTCGCCCACGTAGTCCAGCCGGTGCGCCTGGCTCAGGATGGCGCCGATCGACTGTTCGAGCACGTTCCCGGCCCGGAAGTCGTTGTAGGCAGGCGCGGTGATACCCGCCAGTTCGGGTGACAGCAGGAACACGTCGCCGTTCTTGGCGATGGTCGGCAACGGGTCCGTGCGGCTCAGGTATGCGCGGTCGGCGCGCTGGGTGCGGCTCATCCGCAGGTACCGGCCGAGGCGTTCCAGTTCCCGTACCGGGGCAGTGCCGCCGGGTTGACGGCGAGACCAGGCAAGAACCTCGCGCCAGAACCCGACGGCCTGTTCGCGGGTGGGCGGGGTCCGCTCGGTGTTGACGCCCTCCAACTCCTCGATGTTGAGGCCGATGCTGACCGGCCGGAGTGCGGCAAGGAAGTCGAGGAGCCGGTCGGGGTGGGCGATGCTCTCCCGGCCGACGACGGCGATCAACGAGAACGGGACGTTGTGATGGTGCAGCCGCCCGATTCCCTTCATGATCCGGTCGAACGCCGGGCGGCCCTTGCGGTCGGTGCGCCGGGCGGTCAGGTCTGCGGGGCCGTCGATGCTCACGCCCACCCGGAAGCCGTACTCGGTCAGGAGGTCGCACCACTCGTCGTCGATCAGGGTGGCGTTCGTCTGGACGGCGTGCTCCAACAGGCCCTTGCGGCGCAGTTCCTCGAAGGGTTGGAGCAGCTCCGTGAAGCGCCGACGTCCGAGTGCCAGCGGCTCTCCGGCGTGCCAGATCAGCCCGAGGGGTTTGCGATGGCGGCCCACCAGTTCGCTTGCCGATCGTGCGACGGCCTCGGCGACCGCTGCCGGCATGGGGGACTTGTTGTCGCGGTCGGGCAGATAGCAGTACGTGCAGTCCAGATTGCAGAAGCCGGTTGGCTGGACCACCAGGTTCCGGGGAACGCCGAGGATCCGGTGCTGATAGCGGCGCAGCAGGGCCGCATCCTGTCGGGTCGGTGCGGTGCTCACGGTCGGTCCTCTCCATTCGGCGTCAGCGTCCGCTCGGCGCGCGGGAGGTAAGTGGGGCCGACTTCTGGTGCTTGGCGGATTGGGCTTGGGTTTGGGTGCGGCAGTGGGTGAGGGCGTACTTGATGCGCGCGTCGGGGTTGGGGGTGGTGGTGAGGAGTTCGCCGGCGGTGGTGAGGGTGGTCCAGTAGGTGGTGGGGTTGCCGGTGCGGGGGAGGGGGTGGGTGGTGGTGAGGGAGAGGTAGGCGGTGGTGAGGTTGCCGGTGGTGATCCAGCGCTGGAGGCCGTGGTGGTGGCCGGGGCGGAGGCTGCCGTGGGCGTCGATGGCGGTCAGGAGGTGTTCGACGATGGTGAGTTCGGTGTCGGTGAGGGATTTGGGGATGTCGAAGATGCCGAGGGCTTCGAGGACTTCGCCGGTGTCGGTTTCGGAGTTCGGGCGGGGGTCGGCGAGGAGGGCGTCGTGGCAGTCGTTGAGGCGTCGGGTGGTCTCGGCGATGGGGATGGTGAGGGCGAGGCAGACGGCGCGCGCGGAGGGCAGGGGCTTGCCGGAGCGCTTGGCGAGGAGGGCATAGGTGGCGGCGGGGGTGTGGCCGCGCGAGAGGGCGTGGCGGGCGACGGTGGTGAGGTTCATCGGGGGCTTTCAGGTGGTGGCGGGGGCGATGATGGCCCAGACGAACTTGCCGATGCCGCCCGGGCGGGGGGAGTAGCCCCAGCGTTCGGCGAGCTCGTTGACGAGGTGGAGCCCTCGTCCGTATTCGTTGAAGGGCGTTGGGGTGTGGAGGGTGGGGGTGTTGGCGCCGGCGTCGTGGACTTCGAGGCGCAGCAGGTCATCCGGGGTGAGGGCGAAGTGGATCTCGATGTGGCAGTCGTCGGGGGCGTCGGAGTGCTGGACGGCGTTGGCGAACAGTTCGCCGAGGAGGAGTTCGGCGGTGTCGGTGTAGCGGTCGCCGGTGGGGAGTCCGGCCAGGTAGGCCCGCAGCAAGTAGCGGGCCAGGGGCGTGGATTCGATCCGGGAGTCGAGGCGCGCGACGAACATGCGGGGGCGACGAACAGTGAGCATGGGGGAGTACCTCAGAGGGAGGATGAGGCGGCCGGTGGGGAGTGGCCCCGGCCGACTACGGGTGATGTCAGACGGCGCGGGGGTCTACGCCGAACGAGGACCGACAGATGGCGAACCCAGCAGCGGCGTCCGCGAGGGCCCGGCGGCTCGCGAGATCACCCGAGGTGCGACGCGGCGGGTGTCCGTCAGCGTGGTCCGAGGTGGCGGTGTGGGCGGCGGCGAGGAAGCCGCCCCGGTCGCCGAGCGGCGAATTCCAGGGGTCGTCGGCCTCGGTGCACCGGGTGGCCTGGCCACCGGTCACCATGTCGTGGGCCCAGGTGACCACGCCGTAGATGGTGCGGGCGTTCAGGGCGTTGGTGATGACTTGCCAGCCGGGCCGCTGATCGAGCGGGAGTGAGGGGTCGTCGTCCACCATGGCGAGGGTGACCGTCCAGTCGCGGGCCTCGGCGAAGGCGCGGGCGTGGCTGGTGAGGATGCGGGCGTCGGCGTCGCCGCTGGTCGCGATGTACAAGGCGACGGGAACGCGGTGGCAGGGCGGCCGCTCAGCCTGAGTTGGCGTCATGATGCCAAGACTGTCGGTGAGTTGGTTCATCGTGAACGTACGGCCAGTGCCAGTTTCGGAAGTCGTACCGGCCCCGTGTGATACGCCTTGTATCGGTTCGATCTCAGTGGGTGAACAGACTGATACCGAGGATGCCGCCGAGCTTGCGCACGCGGGTGGTGCCGGCGTGGCCGGCGCGTTGCATGATCGCCCCCGGAAGGGCCTGGTGGCGGGCCCAGTCGGGTTGTGCGCTGCATACCTGGAGGAGGGTGTCCAGGGCGGCGTCGTACTGGCGGGTATCGGCCTGCGCGAGGGCGATGTCCAGGGCGAGCCGATTGCGGGCGGCCTGCGGGAGTGGGGACAGGTCGCCGAGGTTGCGGGCGAGGGCCAGGGCTTTACCGGGATCGCCCATGACGGTGTGGATGCCGATGGCCTGCGCGGTGACGGTGGTCGGCCCGTAGCTGGTGCCGTTGATCATCACATCGCGGCCCATTCTCGCTGCAACCGCGTGTCCCTGGGAGAGCAGGTCGCGGGCCCGGTCGGCGTCACCGCGGCGCGAGGCGACTACGGCGGCGAAGGTGACGTGCCAGCCGTAGGTGGCCAGCGTCTCCGGGTCCCGTTCCGCGTAGCGGGGTTCGATCGACGCGAACGCGGTCTCGGCGGTGGTGGTGGCCTGGTCGAGGCGGGCGTCGCGCATGTAGATCCAGGACCGGCCACAGTCCACCATCGCGGCCCGAAGAGGGTCTGCGGCCATGTGGACGTGGTGGCGGGCGTGGCCGATCGCCGAGTACGCGAGGTCTCGGGCGCCGTGGAACTGGGCGGTGTAGGAGGCGAGTCGGTAGGCGTCGGCGAGGATGCCATGAGCCGCGCACCGCTCGCCCTCTGAGGCGGAGCGCAGGAGGGCAGCGGCCTCGGTGATGGCAGGGGAGGCGAGGCTGCCGGCGCGGGTGTAGTCCCCGGCCCGGTAGTCCGCCCATGCCCGAGCCAGATCAGCCCGCAGTACTGCGGCGTCCGGTGGTTCGACATCGGTTCCGACCCCTGCGGCCGTGTCGTGCACGGTGCGGGACAGCCCTCGCAACATGGCTCTGTCGCCGATCAGAGATGCCCTTCGGGGTGCCTGTTGTCCAAGGATCACCGACACGTCCGCGTGCAGTGCGGCGGACAGTTTGAGCAGCGAGGGGAGGCCGATACTGCCGCCCTCCTTCTCGGCCTTGCGAACGGTCGGCACGGACACCCCGGCGGCCTCGGCGAGTTCTTCCTGTGTCATGCCGGCCCGCAACATCTTGATGCGCTGGCCGGTGGAGTAATCGGACCACTGCGTCATGGGAGCCTCCGAAGGTGAGCGGCCTCAAGGCGGACCGTACCCCGTCGCTCCACTCCCGGTGCAGGAACGGCCTGACTGTCAGCCGTCTTGGCGGCAGCTCAGGGCGTGGCAGGCACTCCGAGCAGGGCCGCGATGCGGGGGGCGGCGCCGGGGGTGCCGTCGGCGAGGACGGTGGTGATGCCGAGGGCTTCGGCCGGGGGCAGGTTCCTCGGGTGGTCGTCCACGAAGACGCAGGCCTCGCCGGGCAGTCCGAGCCGGTCCAAGGTGAGCTGGTAGATCGCCGGATCGGGTTTGGCCACACCCTCCAGCTCGGAGATCACCGTCACATCGAACAACTCCCATACACCCAGGGCCTCGTACGGGTCGTACGGGTCGAGGCCGAAGGAGTTGGACAGCAGCGCGACCGTCAGGCCGGCCTGACGCGCCGAGCGGGCGAGCGCGACCATGTCGTCGGCCGGCTGGACGCCTGCCCACGCCCGGCCCATCAGGTTCTCGTGCTCCGGCACGCCGAGGATGGGAGCCACGCGCCGGTTCCACTCCGCCTGGCTCAACCGGCCGGCTTCGAGTTCGGTGTACAGGCGGCCGGCTTCCGGCTCGTGGCCGAGTGTGTGCCGCCATGCCTCGGCGTCGAGGCCCTGGGTGAGGCACCATTCGCGGTGCGCCGGTCCGGCATTGGCGGTCAGTACGCCGACGAAGTCCAGGATCAGAGCTGCGAAGGGGAGTTCGGCTTCGCGGGGACGGGTGACGGTCGGGGCGGTCAGTGCCATGGCGAATGTCGTCCTCTCCTGTCACTTCCGGGTGTTGGTGCGGCGGGTGGGTTCGGCCGTCGTCGGGTCCTCCGGCCAGGGGTGGCGGGGGTAGCGGCCCCTCAGGTCTGCTCGGACGGCGCGGTAGCCGTTGTGCCAGAAGCCCTCCAGGTCGCTGGTGACGGCGGCGGGGCGGCCGGCGGGGGAGAGTAGGTGGATGGTCAGCGGGACGCGGCCTCCGGCCAGGGCGGGGGCGGCTTTCCAGCCGAAGAGTTCCTGCAACTTGACGGCCAGGACCGGGCGTTCGGTGGTGTAGTCGACTCGTATCTTCGACCCGCTGGGTACGGCGATGCGTTCGGGGGCGAGTTCGTCGAGGCGTCCTGCCTCGCCGGTGGCCCAGGGGAGGAGCCTCTGGAGGGCGGACGTCGTATCGATCCTGGCGAGGTCGGAGCGGCGGCGGGCGCGCGAGAACTCCGGCTCCAGCCACTCCTCCGCGCGCTCCAGCAGCGCCGCGTCGGAGACGTCGGGCCAGGGATCGCCGATGGCGGCGTGCAGGAAGGCGAGACGCTCGCGGAGGCTGGACGGGAACGTGAGCAGCGTGCCGACGCCCTCACGGGTGAGGCCTTCGAGGAGGGCGCTCCGGACGAGGGCCCGGTCGGGGCGGTTGAGCGGCTTCTCGGCCAGCTCGATGGCGCCCAGCGACTCGACCCGGCGGGAGACGACCTCGCCGCGCCGGGTGTCCCAGTGGACTTCGTCGCGCGCGGCGACCAGCGCCGCCCCGGCGACCAGCGCGGTGGCCTCGTCCAGGGCCGCGGCGTGCAGGATGCGGGCGGAGTGCGACCCCGCCGGGCGGTCGGCGACCGCGACGGCGAGCCAGGGCAGGGCGCCGAGCGCCGTGCCCGGGGCGAGTTCGGCGGCCGTCCCGCCGGCCATCAGGTACGGGCTGCGCTCGCCGGGGGCGGGCCGCTCCACCCGGGCGCGGGCGATCCGCTCCGGGAAGGCGAGGGCGACGACCAGCCCGGCGGCGGTGGCATCCGGCAGACCGGTGGCGGGTTCGTCGGAGGTGGCGCGCAGCAGGCGGCGGACTTCGTCGCGCCAGCGCCCCGCGTAGGGGTCACGGGAGGAGCGGACAGTCCGCCAGACCGCGCCGAGGTCGTCGCCGAGGGCCCGGGGCGGCTCCTCGGAGAGCAGCGCGACGAGTTCGGCCGCCCGGCGGGCGCCGACGGCGGGAGCCCCGTCGACCAGGGCGCGGCCGAGCCGGGGGTGCAGCCCCGTGCGGGCGAGGCGGATGCCGCGCTTGGTGGCCCGCCCGTCCGGGGAGACGGCGCCGAGGGCCTGGAGGGTCTGCCGGGCGGCGGCCATCGCCCCGGCGGGCGGGGCGTCGGGCAGGGCGAGGCCGGTGGCGTCCGGGTCGCCCCAGCAGGCCGCCTGGAGGGCGAACGACGTGAGGTCGGCGAGCGCGATCTCCGCTGTGGGGAAGCGGGCGGCGAGCGCGTCCTCGGCCTCGTTCCAGCAGCGGTAGACGGCGCCGGGGGCCTCGCGTCCGGCCCGGCCGGCGCGCTGGCGGGCGGCGGCGAGCGAGGCCCGGACGGTGACCAGCCCGGCCAGTCCGCGGGCGTGGTCGGTGCGCGGCTCGCGGGCCAGCCCGGCGTCGACCACGACCCGGACGCCGGGCACGGTGAGCGAGGACTCGGCGACGGCGGTGGCCAGCACCACCCGCCGGGCGGAGGACGGGGTGAGGGCGGCGTCCTGGACGGCCTGCGGGGCGCGGCCGTGCAGTTGCAGCACCTCGGCCGCCACCCCGCCAAGCTGTCCGGCGACCCTGGCGATCTCGCCGACGCCGGGCAGGAAGCAGAGCACGTCGCCCTCGCGCTCGCTCAGAGCCCGCCGGACGGTCGAGGCGACGTGGTCGAGCAGCGCCGGGTCCACCCGGGTGCCGTGGGCGGGCCGGACGGCGCGCGGCGGCGGTGTCCAGACCGCCTCGACCGGGTGGGAGGTCCCGTGCGCCTCCACCACCGGGGCGCCGCCGAGGAGTTCGGCCCAGGCCGCGGTGTCGGAGGTGGCGGAGGCACAGACCAGCCGCAGCTCGGGTCGCAGCGCGGCCCGGACGTCCAGCAGGAAGGCGAGCGCGGTGTCGGCGTCCAGGTGCCGCTCGTGGCACTCGTCCAGCACCACCACGTCCACGCCGGGAAGTTCCTGGTCGCGCTGGAGCCGTTGCAGCATCACGCCGGTGGTGACCACCTCGACGACGGTCCCGGGGCCGACGCGACGCTCGCCGCGCACGGTGAAGCCGACCCGGCCGCCGACCGTCTCGCCGAGCAGCCAGGCCATCCGCCGGGCCGCCGCCCGTACGGCGAGCCGCCGGGGCTCGGCGACCAGCACCCGCCGTACGGGCCCGGCGTCCGGCAGCCCGGCCAGGGCGAGCGGCACCAGTGTCGTCTTGCCGGTGCCCGGCGGTGCGGCGAGGACGGCGGTGCCGTGTTCCTCCAGCGCGAGGTGCAGGGCGGGCAGGGCGGTGCGGACGGGCAGTTCGCGCCAGGCCGGGTTCATGAGGCGGCTCAGCCCCGCTCGGTGACGAAGATCGCCGTGCCGGGGATCAGCCGCCCGCGCAGCGGGGACCAGCCGCCCCACTCCTGCTCCAGGCCGGCCGGCCACTCGGGCTCGACGAGGTCCACCAGCCGGAAGCCGGCGGCGACGAGTTCGCGGACCCGGTCGCCGAGGGTGCGGTGGTGCTCGACGTAGCTGGCGTGGCCCTGCTCGTCCTGCTCGACGTACGGGGTGCGGTCGAAGTAGGAGGACGCCACGGTGAGGCCCTCGATGCCGGGCTCGTCCGGGAAGGCCCAGCGGATCGGGTGGGTCACCGAGAACACCCAGCGTCCGCCGGGTCGCAGCACCCGGTGCACCTCGCGCATCAGGGCGACGGTGTCGGCGCTGAACGGGACGGCGCCGTAGGCGGAGCAGGCGAGGTCGAAGGAGGCGTCGGCGAACGGCAGCACGGCGGCGTCGGCCTGGACGACGGGGACGGGCGCGGTGCCGCGGCCGAGGTCGATCCGGCGGGAGTGCTGGAGCTGGCGGTGGGAGATGTCCAGGGCGACCGGCCTGGCGCCCCGGGCGGCGAGCCAGCGGGAGCACTGGGCGGCGCCGGCGCCGATCTCCAGCACGTCCCGGCCGGCCACCTCGCCGAGCAGCCGGGCGTCGGCCTCGTCCAGGCCCTCGGGGCACCAGGTGAAGCGGTCGTCGCCGAGGAACTCGCCGTGCTCGTCCTGGTACTCGTCGGCGTTGCGGTCCCACCAGTGCCGGCTGGCCCGGCTGCTCTCTCCGGTGCCGGCCTCGCGGCGCACCGCGTCGTCGCCGTCCTCGGCCTCGGCCTCGTCGGTGTCCGTGAAGGGTCCGGCCACGGAGGTGTCAAGATCGTGGAAGTCGGACTGGGGGGTGGTGGCCACGGTGACAATGCCCATCGCGTAGGGTATGGAATGCGGAAGCGCCGCTGCCGCGAACCGGCCCGTGAGGGCTCGGATCCTGGCGGTGGCATCCGGGGACAGAAGGCCCCTTCGGGCGCCGCCGCGAGGCGCGCATCCGGAGGATATGGCCTGATCCGTACCGGGCTCCACCGTCTTGCCGTCCTTCGGCATTGACCGTGCCTGGCCGTCCCCGTATGCTACAAGTTGCGCTGCGGGCCTGCGCGCCTCGGACGGAGCAGGTCGCGCTCGCATCTGTCGAAGACCCCACGGTCGCAAGACGGACACCGGTTCTCGTTGTTCACGGGAATCCCGGTGCGCCGTGTTCTTGGCTGTCCGGCTTTCGGTGGGAGCGATACGGGCCCTCCGCGTGGCATTACCTACGACTTTCATGTCCGTACCGGAGCCCTTTTCCTAATGACGAGCCCCACCGACTCCTCCCTCAGCACCACCCCGCAGGTCGCGGTCAACGACATCGGCGACGCCGAGGCGTTCCTCGCCGCCATCGACGAGACCATCAAGTACTTCAACGATGGCGACATCGTCGAGGGCGTCATCGTGAAGGTCGACCGTGACGAGGTCCTCCTCGACATCGGTTACAAGACCGAGGGCGTCATCCCGTCCCGCGAGCTCTCGATCAAGCACGACGTTGACCCGCACGAGGTCGTCGCCGTCGGTGACAACATCGAGGCCCTGGTTCTCCAGAAGGAGGACAAGGAGGGTCGTCTCATCCTGTCCAAGAAGCGCGCTCAGTACGAGCGTGCCTGGGGCACGATCGAGAAGATCAAGGAAGAGGACGGGATCGTCACCGGTACCGTCATCGAGGTCGTCAAGGGTGGTCTCATCCTCGACATCGGCCTCCGTGGCTTCCTTCCGGCCTCGCTCGTCGAGATGCGCCGCGTCCGCGACCTCCAGCCCTACGTGGGCAAGGAGCTCGAGGCCAAGATCATCGAGCTGGACAAGAACCGCAACAACGTGGTCCTGTCCCGCCGTGCCTGGCTGGAGCAGACCCAGAGCGAGGTCCGCCAGACCTTCCTCACCACCCTCCAGAAGGGTCAGGTGCGCTCCGGCGTCGTCTCCTCGATCGTCAACTTCGGTGCCTTCGTGGACCTGGGTGGCGTCGACGGCCTGGTGCACGTCTCCGAGCTGTCCTGGAAGCACATCGACCACCCGTCCGAGGTTGTCGAGGTCGGCCAGGAGGTCACCGTCGAGGTTCTCGACGTCGACATGGACCGCGAGCGTGTCTCCCTGTCGCTGAAGGCGACCCAGGAGGACCCGTGGCAGCAGTTCGCCCGTACCCACCAGATCGGCCAGGTCGTTCCGGGTAAGGTCACCAAGCTGGTTCCGTTCGGTGCGTTCGTCCGCGTGGACGAGGGCATCGAGGGTCTGGTCCACATCTCCGAGCTGGCCGAGCGCCACGTGGAGATCCCGGAGCAGGTCGTCCAGGTCGGCGACGAGATCTTCGTCAAGGTCATCGACATCGACCTCGAGCGTCGTCGCATCAGCCTGTCGCTCAAGCAGGCCAACGAGGCCCTGGGTGCCAACCCGGCCGAGGTCGAGTTCGACCCGACCCTGTACGGCATGGCCGCCTCGTACGACGACCAGGGCAACTACATCTACCCGGAGGGCTTCGACCCCGAGGCGAACGACTGGCTGTCCGGCTTCGAGAAGCAGCGCGAGGAGTGGGAGCGCCAGTACGCCGAGGCGCAGAGCCGCTTCGAGCAGCACCAGGCGCAGGTCATCAAGAGCCGCGAGGCCGATGCCCAGGCCGCCGAGGAGGGTGGCGACGCCGTCGCCGCTGCCGCCGGTGGTTCCTACTCGTCCAGCAGCGACGAGGGCTCGGGCGCCCTGGCCTCCGACGAGGCCCTCGCCGCCCTGCGCGAGAAGCTGGCCGGCGGCCAGAGCTGAGGCTCTCGCTTCCCGCTAGCCGATAGCTAGACGGTGGGCCCCACCCGGACTTTCCGGGTGGGGCCCATTTCGTTGTCCGCGGTGGCCTCTTCCCGCGGTCCGGGCCCGGCTTATACCGCCTTCACTTATGTGATGTTCATGTGAAGGAAAGTGTGAGATGGGGCTCATTGCCCATCTATAGGCCGGAGTTCGGGTTGCACCTAGATTGAGGGGAGCTGCCCGAAAGGCTCCTCATGCGCAACCCCTCCTCCGCCGCCCCCACCGCCGTGGTCGGCGGCCGGCTCGCGGCCGTCGGCCGGTTCTGCTTCCGCCACCGTCGCTGGGTGCTCGGCTTCTGGGCCGTCGTCCTGGCGGTCGGCGTGCTGATCGGGGGCCGGGTCTTCGAGAGTTCGGTGGCCGGAGCCTCCTCCGCCAGCGCCGAGGCCGACCGGGGCAGCGCGGTGGTCACCGCGGCCGACCCGGCCAAGGGCACCGTCACCGCCGTGGTGGACGGCCGGCCGGTGGACGATCCGGCGGTGAGGACCGCCGTCGAACGGGCCACCGCCGAGATCGCCGGTCTGCCCGGGGTCTCCTCCGCGCTCGACGCGTACGGTCCCGGCCCGGCGCCGGCCGCGCTGCGCTCCGCCGACGGGGCGGCGAGCCTGGTCACCGTACGGATGGCCGACAGCGCGAGCACCGCCCAGACCGACGCCGTCACCCAGCGGCTCGCGGCGCTGGACGGGACGGGCGGCGCCCACGTCACGGTCGGCGGGGACCTGGTGCTCCAGCAGGAGGTCAAGAAGCAGACCGAGCGGGACACCCGGTTCGGCGAGCTGGTGACGCTGCCGCTCACGCTGATCGTCATGGTGCTGGTCTTCGGCGGTCTGGCGGCGGCCTCGCTGCCGGTGATCGGGGCGGTCGCCTCGGTGGGCGGCGCGCTGCTGGCCATGTTCGGTTTCAGCCGGATCATGGACATCGACACCAGCGTGCTGCCGATCGCCACGGTGCTGGGGCTCGGCCTCTCGATCGACTACGCGCTGCTCATGGTGAATCGTTTCCGCGAGGAGCGCGGCCACGGCGCGGACATCGCCGCCGCCGTGGAACGCACCGCGGCGACCGCCGGGCGCACCGTCGCCTTCTCCGGACTGACCGTGGCCGTCGCGCTGTCGGGCCTGTTCGTCTTCACCAGCCCGGTGCTCGGCGCGGTCGCGGCGGCCGGGGTGAGCGTGGTGGTGATCGCCGTCGCCGCCGCGCTGACGCTGATCCCCGCGCTGCTCGGCTTCGCCGGGGCGCGGATCAAGGCGCCCACCGCGCCCGTCGCGGACGAGGGGTTCTTCAGCCGGACCGTGCGCCGGGTGCGCAAGCGGGCGGTCGCGGTCACGCTCGCCTCGGTGGCGCTGCTGATGGCGGCCGGGGCGCCGTTCCTCCACGCCGACATGCGCAGCTCCGGCGCCGCGGTGCTGCCCGCCTCCTCGGCGGGGCGGCAGGTCGCCGAGACGATCGACCAGCGCTTCCCGCAGGCCTCGGAGGCGCCGGTCACGGTGGTGGTCGAGGGCGGCGCGAAGGTGGCGCAGGCGTACGCGGACGACGTGGTCGCCGAGCTGCCGGGGGTGAGCGGGGTGCGGGCCGTCTCGCCGGTGAGCGACGCGGTCTCCACGATCGACGTGCTGGTGCACGGGGACCCGCAGGGCGGGCAGGCCAAGCAGGTGGTGCAGGAGCTGCGGGCCGACCGGGGCGGGCTCACCACGTACGTCACCGGCGGCGCGGCCTCGGTGGTGGACTTCCAGGACGAGCTGCTCTCGCGCGGACCGTGGGCGCTGGGCCTGGTCGCGGTCGGGACGCTGGTGCTGCTGTTCCTGATGACCGGCTCGGTGGTGATGCCGGTCAAGGCGCTGCTGATGAACCTGCTCTCGCTGGGGGCCTCGCTCGGCGCGCTCACCCTGGTGTTCCAGGACGGCTGGTTCAGCGGGCTGCTCGGGTTCAGTCCGACGGGCGGGCTGGAGACCTTCATCCCGGTGCTGGTCTTCGCGTTCGCCTTCGGGCTGTCGATGGACTACGAGGTGTTCCTGCTCTCCCGGATCAGGGAGCTGACCCTGCGCGGGCACGACTGCGTCCGGGCGGTGGAGCTGGGCGTGCAGCGCAGCGGTCGGATCATCACCTCGGCGGCACTGCTGATGGTGATCGTCTTCGCCGGGTTCGCGCTCGGGGACATGCTGATGGTCAAGCAGATGGGCATCGCGCTGGCCGTCGCCGTCGCGGTGGACGCGACGCTGGTGCGGTGCCTGCTGGTGCCCGCCGCGATGAGCCTGTTCGGCGAGTTCAACTGGTGGGCGCCCGCACCGCTGCGGCGGCTGCACCGGCGGTTCGGGCTGAGCGAGCACGTCGACCTGCCGGAGGTCGGGACGGCGGCGGTCCCGGCGCCGCGGTCGGTGGAGGAGCCGGTGGAGCAGTCGGCGGGGCAGCCGGTGGCCAAGGGCCTGGTCGGCTCAGGACAGCCGGTCCAGTAGGGCGACCGCCGCGCGGAGCCGGTCCTGCTCGGCGGGGCTGAGGCGGGACTCGATGGCGGTGGCGATCCGGTGTTCGCGGCGGGCCCGCTGGTCGAGCAGGGCGGTGCGGCCGGCCTCGGTGGCGGTGACGAGCAGCTTGCGGCCGTCGGTGGGATGGGGCTGCTGGGTGACCAGTCCGGCCTCGGTCATCAGGGTGACGGTGCGGGCCATCGACTGGTGGCGGACCCGCTGGAGCGCGGCGAGTTCGGCGACCGTGCAGGAACGCTCGTCGCGGACCAGCCGGCCGAGGACGGCGGCCTGGTTCTGCGGCAGCTCGTCGCCGTCGCGCAGGGAGCGGACCAGGCGGCCGAGCGCGGCGCGCAGGTCGGCGGCGAGTTCCAGGGTGTCCGGGCGGGGGGTGTCGCTGGTCATGGGGGGAGTCTATCCGGAATGTATCCAGCCTTGCTGTACAGTCTTGCTGTAGGGTTTCGGCATGCGAATCACCAAGTTCGGACACGCCTGCGTACGCGTCGAGCACGGCGGCAGCACCGTCGTCGTCGACCCGGGAGCGTTCACCGACCCCGCCGCACTGGCCGGGGCGGACGCCGTCCTGATCACCCACGAGCACATGGACCACTTCGAGGAGTCCCGGCTGCGCGCCGCACTGGAGGCCGACCCGGCGCTGCGGGTGTGGACCAACCGGGCCGTCGCCGACCGGCTGGACGGCGTGGCGCAGCGGGTCGGCGTGGTCGGCGAGGGTGACGTCTTCGAGATCGGCGGGCCCGGCGGGCTGAGCGTCTCGGTGCACGGGGAGTGGCACGCGGAGATCCACCGGGACATCCCGCGGGTGCCGAACGTCGGCTTCCTCTTCGACGGCCGGCTGTTCCACCCCGGCGACGCGTTCACCGTGCCGCCGCACGCCGTGGAGACCCTGCTGCTGCCGCTCGCGGCGCCCTGGAGCAAGGCCTCCGAGGTGATCGACTACGTCCGGGAGGCCGGGCCGCGCCGGGCGGTGCCGGTGCACGAGGCGGTGCTCAGCCCGATCGGGCTCGCCGTGCAGACCCGGCTGGTCGGGCCCGAGGGGCCGGGGACGGGGGCGGAACTGGCGGTGCTGGCCGAGGGCGAGAGCCTGGAGCTGGGCTGACCGGGGCGCCGGTGGTGCGGGATCACGGCGTCGCCGCCCCGTGCTGACGCTCCCGGTGCCGCGCCGGTAGCCTGACGGACATGCTGAAGATCGGACTGACGGGCGGCATCGGTGCGGGCAAGAGCGAGGTGTCCCGGCTCTTCGCCGCGCGCGGCGCGGTGATCGTGGACTCCGACGTGATCGCCCGCGAGGTGGTCGCCCCCGGGACGGACGGTCTGGCGGCGGTGGTCGCCGAGTTCGGCCCGCAGGTGCTGCGGGAGGACGGCACGCTGGACCGTCCGGCGCTCGGAGCGGTCGTGTTCGCCGACCCGGAGCGGCTGAAGGCACTGAACGCGATCGTCCACCCGCTGGTGCGGGCCCGCTCCGCCGAGCTGGAGGCGGCGGCCGCGCCGGACGCGGTCGTGGTGCACGACGTGCCGCTGCTGGCCGAGAACGGGCTGGCGCCGCTGTTCGACCTGGTCGTGGTGGTGGACGCGGCCGACGAGGTGCGGCTGGACCGGCTCGTCCGGCTGCGCGGGACGACCGAGGAGGAGTCCCGGGCCCGGATGGCCGCGCAGGCCTCCCGGGAGGACCGGCTGGCGATCGCGGACCTGGTGATCGACAACAGCGCCGGCCTGGCGGAGCTGGACGCGCGGGTGGCGGAGGTCTGGGCGGAGCTGGCGCGGCGCGCGGCGGCCTGACGCCGGCTCGGCGGTTCGGCGGCTCGGTCGGGCCTCCGTGGTGACGGGCCGCCGCGGCGACCGGCCCGGCAGCGGTGCGGCGCCGGGATGATCATCGGATCGAGTGGCCGGGAAGGGACTGGTTATCGGCCCTGGTGGGAGGGGAGCATGGCGGAATGAATGATCGTTTCTCTCCCGAGCAGCACCTCACCGGGGCCCCGGTGGTCGAACGGCTCACCCGGTACGGCCGCGCCGAGCAGGAGGAGATCCTCGGCCCGGTGGACGACCCGTACGGCGTCGCGTACACCGGGCTGGCCTTCCTGCCCAAGGAGATCCACTTCGGCGTCCGGGCCGACGACGGCCGGCTCGTCGCCCACGCCGGGCTGCGGCCGCTGCCGCTCACCGTGGGCGGCACCGACCTGGTGGCGATGGGCGTCGGCGGGGTCTGCGTCGCGCCCGACCGGCGCCACGGCGGCCTCGCGCAGGCCGTGGTCGGGGCCGCCCTCGACCACGCGGGCACGCTCGGCCACCGGTACGCGCTGCTGTTCTGCCATCCGCCGCTGGCCGCGTTCTACCGGGGGCTCGGATTCCGGAAGGTGGCGGAGGCGGTGACGGTGGAACAGCCGGAGGGGCGGCTGGCGCAGATGCCGCTGCGGACCATGTGGGCGCCGCTGGTGGCGGGGACCGGCTGGCCGGAGGGGCCGGTGCGGCTGCGTTCGCTGCCGCTGTGAGGTGCGCTCAGGCCGTGGCGGGCGGAGCGGTCATGACGGTCGGGGTGGCCGTGGCGGACGGCGTGGTCGGAGCGGCCGGGGCGGTCGGGGCGGTCGCGTCCGCGTGCGCCACGGCGGCGCCGGCCAGGGCCCGGATCATCGGATGCGCCCGGGTGCCGTCGCCGGACAGCTCGGGCTGGAAGAGCGAGGCCAGGAAGAACGGGTGGCCTGGCAGCTCCAGGACGCGCACCTCGCCCGACCCGTCCACGCCGCTGAACCTGAGGCCGTGCGCGGACAGCCGGTCCAGGTAGGCGCCGTCGAGGCCGTACGCGCAGTGGTAGCGCTCCAGGGTGCGGGTGGCGCCGAGGACCCGTTCGGCGAGGCTCCCGGGGGTGATCGTGACGGCCCCCTCGTGGCCGACCAGCGAGCAGGCCAGCGGGGCGATCACCTGCTGCTCCCCGTCCGGGCGCTCCTCGCCGTGGACGGCCCCGGTCAGGCCGCAGACGTTCCGGGCGAACTCCAGCACCGCGTGCTGGAACCCGGCGCAGGTGCCGAGGAAGGGGATGCCGCGCTCGCGGGCCGTCCGGACGGCGGCCAGCGCGCCCGCCTCGCTGCGGTACGGGCTCCCGGGCAGCAGCCAGAGCGCGTCGAAGCCGTCCAGGGCGCCGGGCTCGGCGGCGTCCCCGGTCGGGATCCAGTAGGCGTCCAGCACGAGGCGGTCGTGTTCGGCGAGGGCGTCCAGCAGACCGGGGACACGGGCGTGCGAGCGGACGGCGGGGGAGCGGTCGCCGACCAGGGCGACCCGCGGGGTCAGGTAGGTCATGCGGCTATCCTGACCCCGCACCCAGGATCAGTGCCAACGATGATTCCTTAAGTTCCGATCAGATCGGTTGATGACCGCCGTGGACCCGCAGCAGCTGCGCACCTTCGTCGCCGTCGTCCGGCTCGCCTCCTTCTCGGACGCCGCGCGGGAACTCGGCTACACCCAGTCCGCGGTCTCCCAGCAGATCGCCGCGCTGGAGGCGGACCTCGGGACCGCCGTGCTGGTCCGCCGCCCGGTCGGCCCGACCGGGGCCGGGCGGCGGCTGCTGGAGCACGCCACGCCGCTGCTGGTCCGGCTGGAGGCGGCGCGTGCCGACGTCGCGCGCTTGGCCGGGGCTCCGAGCGCCCGGCTGGTGCTCGGGGTCACCCCGCTGGCGGTCGGGGCGACGCTGGGGCGCGCGCTCGGCGAGGTGCGCCGGGAGTATCCGGGTATGGAGCCGGTGGTCCGGGTGCTCGCCCAGGACGCCCTGCCCGCCCGGGTCGCCACCGGTGAGGTCGACCTCGCCCTGATCGACGGGCTGGCCGCGCCCAGCGACCCGCTGCCGCTGCCCGACGTCGGCCCGCTGCGCACCGTCGCGGTGGCCGAGCAGCCGGTCGCCGTCGCCCTGCCCGTCGGTCACCCGCTGGCCGGCCGCGGCGGCCTCGCCCTCGCCGACCTCTCCGCCGCCCGCTGGCTGGACGCCCCCGACCTCACCCCCACCGCGGCCCGGCTGCGCGCGGCCACCGGCGTGGACGGGTTCCGGCCCGCCACCCGCTACCAGGGCACCGACCTGCACGGGCTGCTCGCGCTGGTGGCGGCCGGGCACGGGCTCACCCTGCTGCCCGAGCCGGTGCTCGCGGGGGCGCTCGGAGCGGCGCTCGGAGTCGGGTACGCGCCGATCGCCGTGCCCAGGCTGGTGCACCGCACCGAACTCGTCCACGGCAGCCTGCCGGAGGGGCCGGCGGCGCTGCTGGCGCTGCTGCTGGAGCGGTCCAGGGCCTGAGGGCCGGCCGGCGGCGCCGAAAACCGGGTTGCGTGGGCCGCCGGTGCCGGTGACATGATCACGCGATGAGCACCGGAATCATCATCAGACGGGTACGGATCGAGGACTGGCCGCAGGCCAGGGACCTCCGCCTGGAAGCGCTGCTGGACCCGGTCGCGTCCGTGGCCTTCCTGGAGAGGCACGAGCAGGCCGCGGCCAGACCGGACGAGTTCTGGCAGGAGCGCACCACCCGGGCCGCGACGGACCCGCACGTGGCGCAGTTCATCGCGCAGGCCGAGGACGGGAGCTGGCTCGGCTCGATGACCGGGGTGGTCGAACGGGCCGGCGGGAACGGGGCCCTGGAGGGCGATGTCGTCGAGGTCGACCAGGTGCACGTGGTCGGGGTCTACGTCCGGCCGCGGGCGCGGGGCACCGGGCTGGCGGGCGAGCTGATCAGGACCGTCCAGGAGTGGGCGTGGTCGCTCACCGAGCCCCGGATCGAGCGGGTGCGGCTGTTCGTCCACGAGGACAACGCCAGGGCCGAGGCGATGTACCTGAAGGCCGGCTTCGAGCGCACCGGCGTGGCACTGCCGGTGCCCGGCGACCGGACCCGCCGGGAGACCGAACTGGCGGTCCCGCGGGGCTGACCGGCCGACGGGGGGTGGGCTCGGGGCCCGGCGCGCGGGCCCCGCGACGGTTGTGGAGGCGCGGGCACCAGGCGTTCACGCCCCCGGGTCTGACGGTGGCCGGCCGGACGGTGCTGTCATGAACGCAGTCGCCCGGCGAGGGGCCGGGCCGGCCGAGGAGTGCTTCCCCCATGATGCTCCGTCACCGTCTCACCGTCATCGCCTCGGCGGCCGCCCTCGCGGCCGCCGGGCTCGCCACCGGCACCGCGCGGGCCGCCGGACCCGTCGCCGGGCAGGCCCCGCTCACGACGGGTTGTTCGCAGGCGTACCTGCCGCTGCCCGACCCGAACTGCACCCCGGGTGCGTACAACCCGGACGTCACCCAGGCGACCATCGGGCAGACCATCTGCGTCTCCGGCTGGACCGCCACCGTCCGCCCGCCGACCAGCTACACCAACGCGCTGAAGGTGCAGCAGATCGCGGCCTACGGCTACGCGGACACCAGCACGGCGGACTACGAGGAGGACCACTTCGTCCCGCTGGAACTCGGCGGTGCCCCGCGCGACCCGGCCAACCTGTGGCCCGAGCCGCGTTACGGCAGCCAGCCGGCGCAGAGCAAGGACTCCGTCGAGACCAAGCTCAAGAACGCGGTGTGCGGCGGCCGGGTCGGTCTCGACGCGGCCCGCGGCGCGATCGCGAACGACTGGACCACCGCGCTCGGCGTCCTGGGGCTGTGAGGCCGGCTCCCCGGGAGCCGGCCTGAAGGAACCGCCAGGAGCCCGGCCGTGCGGGCGGGCGCCCGCCCGCACGGCCGCCGGGTGTCAGTGCCCGTCGCAGCCCGGCAGGGCCTCGCACATCGGCGCCGTCATGCCGGTGCCGACGTACTTGTCCTCGGGGGCCTTCCAGGGGTCCTTGGGCTGGGCGCCGGCCTTGGCGGTGGCCCAGACGGCCAGCTCGCTGACCACCCCGCCGTCGCTGACCACGTACTCGTGCAGGGTGACGGTGCCGCCGTCGGCCTGCGGGACGGTCAGGACGGCGGCGAAGTAGGGCGCGTCCTGGGCACTGTCGACCTTCACGGTGGCGCCGGGCGCGGTCTTGGCGCAGGACTTGAGCGCCTCCGTCAGGCGGCCCTCGGCCAGCTTGGTGGACTGCTTGACGGCGCTGCTGCGGGTCGGGTCGCCGTGGAACAGCAGGGTCTGCTGGGCGGTCCAGCGGTCCCCGCCGAAGCCGACCGAGGCCTTCGCGGTGGCGGTGCCGGTGAACAGCGGCTCGTCGTCCTTGGCGAGCGCCTCGCGGCACAGCTCCATGCCCTTGAACTGGACCGGGCCGGAGAGCTGCTTGGCGTTGGCCGCCAGCGGCGTGTAGTGGTAGCTCTCGTCCATCGGGATGCTCTTGGTGTCCATCCAGGCCTTGTCCGGTATGCCCTTCTCGGACCCGGTCGGCTTGGTGGGGTTGGTGGTGGGCGTGCCGCCGGCCGCCGGGGCGGCGGTCTTTCCGGCGTCCTCGCCGGAGTCCTCCGGGCCGCAGGCGCTCAGGGCACCCAGGCAGACGAGGACTGCGGCGGTGGCGGTGACGAGTCTGACGGTGCGCAACTGACGGTTCCTCGGGTGTCCGGTGGCGTGGATCGGGGTCGGTCGCGGGCCGGCCGCGGGCCGCCGGTGGGCGGTGCGGTCCGTCGGTCCTCGCCACCCGGTCGACCGGTGGTCGCGGGCCTGCGGCATGGCGGCTCCTCCCCCGTGCGTACGGCCGCCGGGCTCCTCGCGCCCTCGTCCGCCCGGGGACTGAGGGGCGGTCAGCAGCGGTGGCGCGTCGACGGCGTCGAAAACCTATGCCACCGGACCGCCGGGAGCAAAGCCGGGTTCCGGCCGGAGGGACGGATTCCCGATCGGCGCCGACGAGGCCGGTGGGCCGGCCGTGAGCGGGCGCGGGGTACCGCCGGGTGGGGTGCGGGGTGCGCCAGGGGCGTGCGATCGCATCCTGGCGCGGGGCCGGGCGGCGCATCCGTGCTGGT
>NZ_MSJQ01000135.1 GCF_014596515.1 Streptomyces sp. CBMA156 | reverse complement strand
CACCCGGCCGGAGAACAGGCAGCCGCCGAGGAAGGTGCCCTCCAGCGCGTTGTAGCCGTGCAGGCCGCCGCCGCCGAACCCGGCCGCCTCCCCCACCGCGTAGAGCCCCGGCACCGGCGTGCCGTCGGCGCCGAGCGCGCGGGAGGAGAGGTCGGTCTGGATGCCGCCGAGCGTCTTGCGGGTGACCACGTGCAGCCTGACGCCGATCAGCGGGCCCGCGGCCGGGTCGAGCAGCCGGTGCGGGGCGGCGGTGCGGCCGAGGCGGTCGCCCAGGTAGCGGCGGGAGTTGTGGATGCCCTGCACCTGGGCGTCCTTGCTGTAGGGGTTGGCCAGTTGCCGGTCGCGGGCCTCGATCTGGCGGCGCACCACCGCGGCGTCCAGCAGCGGGGTGTCGGTCAGCGCGTTCATCTTCGCGACCAGTTCCTCCACCGTGGCGGCGACCACGAAGTCCTCGCCGTACCGCTTGAACGCCTCGACCGGGGCGGGCGCGCCCTTGCCGAGCAGGCGCTCGCGCACGAAGGCGCGGCGGTCCCCGGCGGTGATGTCGGGGTTCTGCTCGGAGCCGGAGAGCGCGAACTCCTTCTCGATGATCTTCTGGGTGAGGACGAACCAGGAGTGGTCGTACCCGGCCAGCCCGGGGGCGGTGCGCAGGTGGCGCAGGGTCCCCAGGGTGTCGTAGCCGGGCAGGCAGGGCTCGGGCAGCCGGCGGCCGAGGGCGTCGAACCACATCGAGGAGGGGCCGGGCAGGATCCGGATGCCGTGACCGGGCCAGACGGGGTTCCAGTTGTGCAGGCCCTCGGTGTAGTGCCACATCCGGTCGCTGTTGACCAGCCGCGCCCCGGCGTCGGCGCTGATGCCGAGCATCCGCCCGTCGACGTGGGCGGGGACGCCGGTGACCATGCGCCGGGGCGGTGTGCCCAGGCGGGCGGGCCAGTGGGCACGGACCAGGTCGTGGTCGGCGCCGATGCCGCCCGCGGCCACCACGACGGCCTGGGCGGTGAGTTCGAAGTCCCCGGTCTCCTCGCGGGTGGTGGCCACGCCGCGTGCCGAGTCGTCCGCGGCCAGCACCCGGCCCCGTACGCCGGTCACCGCACCGTCGGTGACGACGAGTTCGTCGACGCGGTGGCGGTGGCGGAAGGTCAGCAGCCCGTCGGCGGCGGCCTGCCGGGCGTACCGGGCGAAGGGCTCGACCACGCCGGTGCCGGTACCCCAGGTGACGTGGAAGCGGGGGACGGAGTTGCCGTGCCCGTCGGCCCTGAGGTCGCCGCGTTCGGCCCAGCCGACGGTGGGCAGGAAGCGCAGCCCGTGCCCGGCCAGCCAGGAGCGCTTCTCCCCGGCGGCGAACTCGACGTACGCACGGGCCCAGCGCACCGCCCAGAGGTCCTGGTCGTCCCTGCGGTCGAACTGCGCGCTGCCCTGCCAGTCGTTCCAGGCGAGGTCGAGGGAGTCCTTGACGCGCATCCGGCGCTGCTCCGGTGAGTCCACCAGGAACAGGCCGCCGAAGGACCACCAGGCCTGGCCGCCGAGGTTGGCGGCGTTCTCCTGGTCGACCAGGATCACCTTGCGTCCGCGGGAGGTGAGTTCGTGGGCGGCGGCGAGTCCGGCCAGGCCGGCGCCGACGATGATGGTGTCAGTGTCCATGGATGTCCTCGGGTCGGTGCCGTCCCGGGCTCGGCGCGAGCGCGGGCGGGTGGGCGCGGGCCCGGCCGGCGGCCGTCGGGACGGGGGAGGTCAGGCTGCCGAAGGCGGCCGGCCACGGCGCTCTGCCGCCGTGCCGAAGGCCGTCCCGGCCCTCGTGATGCCGTCCCGGCGGGTGGGCCGCGGCTCCGCCGTCGTGCTTCGGGGCGGACGGGTGACCGGAACAGTACAGCGTTCGGTTTTTCGCGACAAGACCTCCCGAGGGGTCACCGGGCGGGGCCCTAGACTTCCCGGATGGCCAACCGCAGCTCGACGCCCAAGGGACGGGCCCAGCGTGACCGCGCCCTGGCGGCGGCGTTCGAGGTGTTCGCCCGCGAGGGCGAGCGCGGGACGTCCCTGCGGGCGATCGCCCGGGAGAGCGGGGTGAGCCTGACCGGGCTCATGCACCACTTCGCGTCCAAGGACGAGCTGCTCACCGAGGTGCTGCGCAGCACCGACGAGCGGGCGGCGCTGCGCTGGGACGCGCTCGCGGGGGACGCCGATCCCGGCGAGTTCATGGCCCAGGCCATGGCGGCCAACGTGGCCGACCCGGCGCGGGCCCGGCTGTACGTCCACCTCGCCGCCGCCGCGCTGGACCCCGGGCACCCCGCCCACGCGTACTTCCGTGAGCGGTTCGGGCGGTTCCGCGCGGCCGTACGCGACCACCTGGAGGCCCGGCAGGCGGACGGCGCGGTGGACGCCGGTCTCGACGCGGACTTCACGGCCGCCGCCTTCCTGGCCCTCGTCGAGGGGGCGCAGTTGCAGTGGCTGAACGACCCGTCGGTGGACGTGCCGCAGCTGGTCCGGCGCGGGTGGCGGGCGCTGCTCGGCCCGGTCAGCTGACCGGGCGGTCCCCGGGGCGGCCGGCCGGCCGGTCCAGCAGTGCGTCGGCGAGCCGGCGGATGTCGTCGGCCATGTCGATCCGCGGGTCGAGCAGCCACTGGAGCTGGAGCCCGTCCGCCGCGGCGATGAGGATGCGGGCCGCCCACGCCGCCCGCTCCTGCGCCTCGGCGCCCGCTCCTTCGGCGTCCGGCCGCTCGCTGCCCACGGCTTCGGCATCCGGCCCTTCGGCATCCGGCCCCACGGCGGGCGCCGCTCCGGCGAGTTGCGCGGCCAGCTGACGACGGTGGCGGTCGTACCGGTCGCCGAAGTAGTCGTGGGCCGGGTGCTCCGGCTCGGCGGCGGCGGCGGCCAGGTCCACGAAGAGCTTGACCAGGCCGGGCGTCGAGGCGTTGGCGGCCAGGATGCTCAGGTTCTCCTCGGCGCTGCGCTCCTCCAGCGCGCCGTAGCGCTCCGCGGCGGCCTCGTCCCTGGCGGCGAGGACCGCGGTGAGCAGCGCCTCCCGCCCGCCGAAGTGGTGCAGCACCCCGGCGTCGGTCATCCCGACGCGCTGGGCGATGTCCCGCACCGACACCTTGCGGCTGCCCGCCTCCGCGTACGCGGCGAGGGCCGCGTCGATGATCTGCCGGCGCTTCGCCGAGGTCTTGGCGTAGGGGCCCCTGGGCTTGGTCATGAGCGGATTCTACGAGCGCCCGGCGGGCCCCGGCACCAAAACATTGAGCATCAAGGTTTTCAGGGCTATGGTGACCGCACCCCCACAGCCACGGCAAAGGAGCCGTCCGTGCGCCCCGCCCCCACCCACCTCGCCCCACCCGCGGACGCGGCCGGGCCACCCGTGCCCCCGCCCCCCGTACCCCGTCTCGGCCCGCTGCTGGGCATCGCCCACCTCGGCTGGATGCTGCCGGTCACCGCGGGCTGGACCCTGCTCCAGGCGCTGTTCGAACGCATCGACCCGGACACCAAACTCGCCCACTACAGCGCCGCCGCCACGGCCGGAGCCCTCAGTTCCACCCTCGCCGTGGTCGTCTTCGGCTTCCTCTCCGACCGCACCCGTTCCCGCCACGGCCGGCGCAACCCGTGGATCCTGGCGGGCGCCGTCGCCTACGCGCTGTCCGTCTCCGCGATGTCCGCCGCCGGCGGCTTCGCCGCGCTCCTCGCACTCACCGTCTGCTTCCAGACCGGCCTCAACGCCATGCTCGCCGCGCTGTACGCGGTGCTGCCGGACCGGGTCCCCGCCGAGCGGCTCGGCTGGGCCTCCTCCTGGGCGGGCCTGGGCCAACTGCTCGGCCAGGGCCTGGGAGCGGTGGCGGGCGGCCTCCTGGTGACCCACCCGGAGCAGGGGCTGCGCTGGCTGCCCTGGCTCGCCGTCCTCGGCGCCCTGGCCTTCGTCCGGTTCGCCCCCGACCGGTCGAACCTCGACGACGCCCCTGACGTCGCCGCCGCCGGACCGAACCGCGCCGGCCTGCTGCGCTCGCTGCTCCCGCCCCGGGACGCCGACTACTTCTGGGCGCTGATCAGCCGGCTGCTGGCGATGCTTGGCATCCACCTCGTACTGGTCTACCAACTGTTCGTACTGACCGACCACTTGGGCCTGTCCACCCGGGAGGCGGGCACGGTCGTCACCATCGGCGGGCTGATCATCGCCGTGGCCGCCGGCGCGGCGGTGGCGGTGTCCGGGCCGCTGTCGGACCGGGTGCGGCGCCGGAAGCCGTTCGTCCTCGCCGCCTCTGCGCTCGCCGCCGTCGGGCTCGTCCCGCTCACCGTGGCGCCCGCGCTGTGGTCCTTCCTCCTCTTCACCGTCCTGGCCTCGCTGGGCTTCGGCTGCCTCATCGCCGTCGACCAGGCGATCGTCTCCGAGATCCTGCCGAACGCGCACAGCCGCGCCAAGGACCTCGGGTTCCTCAACCTCGCCAACACCGTGCCCCAGGTGCTGGCGCCGATCGTCGCCGGGGCGGTCGTGCCCGCGTTCGGGTACTCCGCCCTGTTCGTGCTCGCCATCGCCGTCACCCTGGGCGGCGGCCTGGCCATCCTGCCCGTACGCCGCGTCCGCTGACGGCCGCCGCCGCCATCCCCGATCTCCATCCCACCCCTCATCCCCCAGCGCGAGAACAGGACCACCATGACCTCCGACCGGGTTTCCGCACTGAGCCTCGCCGAACAGGCCTCGCTCACCTCGGGCGCGACCGCCTGGACCACCACCCCGGTACGCGACGCGGTCCGCGCGCTCACCCTCTCCGACGGGCCGCACGGTATCCGCCGCCCCGCCGGGGACGGCCCCGGCGTCTCCTTCCTCGCCGCCAGCCTGCCCGCCACCTGTTTCCCGCCCGCCGTCACCCTCGGCTCCACCTGGGACACCGGCCTCGCGCACCGGGTGGGCGCGGCCCTCGCCCGGGAGGCGTCCGCCTTCGGGGTCGACGTCATCCTCGGGCCCGGCGTCAACATCAAGCGCAGCCCGCTGTGCGGCCGCAACTTCGAGTACCTCTCCGAGGACCCGCACGTGAGCGGAAGGATGGGCGCCGCGGTCGTCACCGGCATCCAGTCCCTCGGGATCGGCGCCTGCGTCAAGCACTTCGCCGTCAACAACCAGGAGACGGACCGGATGCGCGTCAGCGCGGACGTGGACGAGCGGACGCTGCGCGAGCTGTACCTGCCCGCCTTCGAACACATCGTCCGCGAGGCCCGGCCGTACACCGTGATGTGCTCCTACAACCGCGTCAACGGTGTCCACGCGAGCCGCCACCGCGGCCTGCTGACCGGGGTGCTGCGCGAGGAGTGGGGCTTCGACGGCCTGGTGATGTCCGACTGGGGCGCCGTCAACGACCGGGTCGCCGCCCTGGCCGCCGGGCTCGACCTGGAGATGCCTCCGACCGGCACCGACCAGGAGATCGTCACCGCCGTCGAGGAGGGCCGGCTGGCGGCCTCCGCCGTCGCCACCGCGGCCGAGCGCGTGCTGCGGCTGCGCGACCGGGTGGACCGGGCCGAGCACCTCGCCGCCTGGGACGCCGACGCCCACCACGAACTGGCCCGCGAGGCCGCTCGCTCCGGCGCCGTGCTGCTCAAGAACGACGACGGGCTGCTGCCGCTCGACCCGCACTCCCGTCAACGGATCGCCGTGATCGGCGAGTTCGCCCGCACCCCCCGCTACCAGGGCCACGGCAGCTCCCGGGTCACCCCCACCAGGCTCGACACCGCCTGGGACGCGCTCCGCGCCCAGGCCGGCCCGGAGGTCACGCTGGCCTTCGCCCCCGGCTTCACCCTGGACGGCACCCCCGACGCCGCCATGGCCGCGGAGGCGGTGGCCCTCGCCGCCGAGGCCGACACCGCGCTGCTGTTCCTCGGCCTCCCCGACAGCGCCGAGACGGAGGGCCTGGACCGCACCGACCTCGACCTGCCCGCCGCGCAGCTCGCGCTGCTGCGGCACGTGGCCGCCGTCTGCCCCCGGGTCGCGGTCGTCCTGGCCAACGGCTCGGTGGTGACGGTCGCCGACTGGCAGCACGACGCGACGGCCGTCCTGGAGGCCTGGCTCGGCGGCCAGGCCGGCGGCAGCGCCCTGGCGGACCTGCTGTTCGGCGCGCACAGCCCGTCCGGCAAGCTCACCGAGTCCATCCCGCTCCGGCTCCGGGACACGCCCTCCCACCTGCACTTCCCCGGGCAGGACGGGCACAGCGTGTACGGCGAGGGCCGCTACGTCGGCTACCGCCACTACGACACCCTGGACCTCCCCGTCGCCTACCCCTTCGGGCACGGGCTGAGCTACACCACCTTCCGGTACGACGACCTGGACGTGGAGCAGACCGGGGAGAACGCCTGGACCGTCCGCGCCACCGTCACCAACACCGGCTCCCGCGCCGGCGCCGAAGTGGTCCAGCTCTACCTCGCCTTCGACGAGCCGCGGCCGACCCGGCCGCGCCACGAGCTGCGCGGCTTCGCCAAGCTCCGGCTGGAGCCGGGGCGGTCGGACCGGGCCGAGTTCCGGCTCACCGGCCGCGACCTCGCCCGGTGGTCGACGGCCCGCGGCGGCTGGCGCGTCGATCCCGGCGCCTTCACCGTCGAGGTGGGCGCCTCCTCCCGCGACATCCGGCTGCGCACCCCGCTGTGGACGCCCGGCGACGAGATCCTCGACCCGCTGACCGAGATGTCCTCCCTCGGCGAGTGGCTGGCCCACCCGACCGGTGCCGCCCTCCTCACCGAACACCTGGCCTCGCTCCCGTTCGCCACTACCCTGGCCGACAGCGACGCCCGGCTCCTGGAGGCCGCCGCCCAGGTGCCCCTGCGGAAGTTCACCGGCTTCGGCCTCGGTGTCACCCCGGACCACGTCCGCGCCCTGGTCGCCGCGGCAGCGGAACGCGAGGACCGGTAGCGGCCACCCTGCGGGCGCGCGGACCTCGCTGGGCGCCCGCAGGCCGGTCCCCCCAGGCCCCCGGGCCGGTCCCGGCAGCCGCCGGGACCGGTCCCGAGGCCATAGGTCATCTCTATGACCCCATAGATCAACGCGACCTACTTCGCAGGTCAGCCGTGCGGTTTGCTACAAAGGTTCAGACCACCTTGCGCCGCGCCCGACCGGAGGACCATCCGTCATGCCCCGCCCGATCCGTGTCGCGATCGTCGGAGCCGGCCCCGCCGGCATCTACGCCGCCGACGCCCTGCTGAAGTCCGACGCCGCCCAGGCGCCCGGCGTCTCGATCGACCTGTTCGAGCGGATGCCCGCCCCGTTCGGTCTGATCCGCTACGGCGTCGCCCCCGACCACCCGCGCATCAAGGGCATCGTCACGGCCCTGCACCAGGTGCTCGACAAGCCCCAGGTCCGGCTCTTCGGCAACGTCGACTACCCGGCCGACCTCGCCCTGGACGACCTGCACCGCTTCTACGACGCCGTGGTGTTCTCGACCGGCGCGATGGCCGACCGCGCACTGGACATACCCGGCATCCACCTCGACGGCTCCTACGGCGCCGCCGACTTCGTCTCCTGGTACGACGGCCACCCGGACGTGCCCCGCACCTGGCCGCTGGAGGCCGAGAAGGTCGCCGTGCTCGGCGTCGGAAACGTCGCCCTGGACGTCGCCCGGATCCTCGCCAAGACCGCCGACGAGCTGCTGCCCACCGAGATCCCGCCGAACGTGTACGAGGGCCTGCGCCGCAACCGGGCCGTCGAGGTGCACGTCTTCGGCCGCCGCGGCCCGGCCCAGGCCAAGTTCAGCCCGATGGAGCTGCGCGAGCTGGACCACTCCCCCACCATCGAGGTGATCGTCGCCCCCGAGGACATCGACTACGACGAGGGCTCGATCGCCGAGCGCCGCTCGGTCAAGCACGTCGACCTGGTCGCCTCCACCCTGGAGAACTGGGCGATCCGCGACGTCGGCGACCGCCCGCACCGGGTGTACCTGCACTTCTTCGAGTCCCCGGTGGAGGTCCTCGGCGAGGACGGCCGGGTGGTCGGCCTGCGCACCGAGCGCACCGAGCTGGACGGCACCGGCAACGTGCGCGGCACCGGCGGCTTCACCGACTGGGACGTGCAGTCGGTCTACCGCGCGGTCGGCTACTACTCCGACGAGCTGCCCAAGCTGCCCTTCGACCCGGCCTCCGGCACCGTCCCGCACCAGGCCGGCCGGGTCCTGGACGGCGACGGCGCGCACCGGACCGCCACCTACGTCACCGGCTGGATCAAGCGCGGCCCGGTCGGCCTGATCGGCCACACCAAGGGCGACGCCAACGAGACCATCGCCTGCCTGCTGGACGACCACGCCGCCGACCGGCTGCCCGGCGCCGTCGAGCCCGACCCGGCCGCGGTCGAGGAGCACCTGCGCGCCCAGGGCGTCCGCTTCACCACCTGGGAGGGCTGGAAGCAGCTGGACACCCACGAGCGCGCGCTCGGCGAGGCCGAGCAGCGCGAGCGGGTCAAGGTTGTCGAGCGCGAGGAGATGCTCCGCCACAGCGGGTCCTGAGCCGGCACGGCCCGGACTCCCTCCGCCGACGCGCCGAATCCCGCGGGAATTCCCTCCGGAACCGAACCCGCGGGATTTCGGCCGGCGATGACACCGGGAAATCCGGTGGCCGCCGCTGATCGTCCCACCGCACCCCCGGGGTGCCCCCGTCAGGGGCGGACGATCGGCAGCAGCAGCTCGTCCACGATCTCCGCCGGATCGAGCTGCACCGGGTCCCCGCCGCACAGCTTGATCCGGTACAGCATCAGCGCCGGCACCAGGTCGGTCACCAGCGGGGTGACCGCCCCCTGGCGGACCTCGCCGCGCGTGGTGCCGCGGTCCAGCACCTCGGCGATCAGCGCCGTCGTCGGCTCGACAACCCGCTCCAGCACGATCTCGACGAAGGCGTGCGCCCGCTGGTTGTCGAGTTCGCTCATGACGGCCCGCACCGCGGCGCCCAGCTCGCTGAACATCGCGCCGCGCAGCCTGGTGACCACCTCCAGCAGGTCCCCGCGCAGGCTGCCGGTGTCGGGGGCCGGGCCGGACGGCGGCAGGCTGGCCCGCAGCGCGTCCTTGACCAGTTCCTCCTTGGAGGACCAGCGGCGGTAGAGCGCGGCCTTGCCGGTCTGCGCGGCGGCGGCCACCCCCTCCATGGTCAGCCGGGCGTAGCCGTCGGTGGTGAGCTGCTGGAGGACCGCCTCGTAGATGGCGCTCTCCAGCGCCTCGCCGCGCCGCCGCAGCGGGGCGCCCGACGCCGGTCCGTGCCCGGCATCCGTCTCAGCGGTCATGGTTGCGCACCTTCTTCCGTCGCCCTTCCTCGATCCCGTCGTGCCACGCATTCGCCCGCGATCTCCGGGAAATCCCGGACCGGGCGCGCGGTGGTGAATGTATTTCCTATCTCACGGACATCGCCGGGGGCCACTTTCGATGTTAGTGAACGAACCCGTTCCGGTTACCGTCCGGGTTCCGCACGATCCGACCCGATCCGACCCGATCCGGTCCGACCCGATCCGGTGTTCGCATCACAACAGGACCGGGACAGGACAATCGCCCCATGCGGCTGGGGCGGCACAGGCGGTGGCATGGAGGAGCAGGTCGAAGCGGAAAGGCCTGCGGAAGCCCTCGTGGAGGACCCCATGACCGACAAAAAGGCCAGTACGGCACTGGCGGCCGCCGGTGCCGCCGCGGCCTTCGCCGCGGTGAGCGCCGGCGCTGCCATCCGGGCGTGCCGATGCCTGCTCGCGGGCGCCGAGGGAGCGCGACCGCTCCCCGAGCCCAGTGCGGGCGTCGCCCCCGCCGAGCTCAGCGCCAGGCGCTGCACACCTCCGGACCGTTGTTGACCCTCTCTCCGCCGCTCCGCTCGGAGCCCCGCCCCGCCCCCGGCCGACGCCCGTCGCGCCGGGGGCCTTTCCTGTCCGGGGGCCTTGACACCTTCGGGCCTGGTTGGCGGCGCCCCGTGGTTCGGGCGCTGCCCGCTCAGCCGCCCGCGGGCCGGCGCGGCAGCACCGCGTGCACCCGGGTGCCGTGCCCCAGGGCGTCCACCGTGCAGCTGCCGCCGATCTCCGCGGCCCGCTCCGACATCGACCTCAGCCCCACCCCCGGCTGCACCGGAAGGCCGTAGCCGGGGCCCGTCCCGTCGTCCTCGACGTCGAGTTCCAGCCGCCCGGCGTCCACCCGGACGGCCACCGTGGCGCCGCTCGCCCGCGCGTGGCGCAGCACGTTGTTGAGCGCCTCCGCAGTGATCCGGTAGACCGCGACCTCGACGGCGGCGGGCAGCGCCGGCAGCGGGTCGGGCTCCAGCCGGGTGCTGACGACGAGGTCGGGGCCGCTGAAGGTCTCGGCGAGCCGGCCGAGCGCGCGGGACAGCCCGTAGTCGCCCAGCGCGGTGGGCCCGAGCCGGTCGGTGATCCGCCGGACCTCCCGGACGGCCGAGGCGAGGTCGTCCGCGACCCGGTCCAGCACGCTGGAGTAGAGCGTCGGGTCGTCCACCGCGGCGGCTCCCTGGAGGCGCAGTCGCAGCCCGGCCAGCATCGGGCCGAGTCCGTCGTGGATGTCGCGGCGCAGCTGGCGGCGCTCCTCCTCGCGGGCCGCGACGATCTGCTCGCGGCTGGCCCGCAGGTCCTCCGTCAGCTGGAGCGAGGCGACGGCGGGCGCGGCCTGGTCGGCGAGCGAGCGCAGGATGTCGCGGTCGCTGTGGTCGAGCACCCGCTGGCCCTCGCGCGGGGCGACGGTGAGCCGTCCGATCCGGGCCCCGCGGTGGACCAGGGGGAAGTCCTCGCCGCTGCCCGAGAGCTCCCCGACGGCGGCCAGCGACCGTTCACCACCCCGGGTGGAGACGGTCAACTCCACACCAGGAAGCCGCAGTTCGTCGCCGACGGTGCGGCACAGCACGCCCGGCACCTCCTGCGGGTCGACGGTCTGGCTGACCCTCCCCGCCAGGCTGCGCAGCACCTGGTACGGCTGGGCGCGCGAGCCGTAGTACCAGCGGTCCACGACGCCGGAGGCCCAGCGCACCCCCCGGGGCAGACCGATCGCGAGCAGGAAGACGGCGGCGACCACCGTCAGCGCCCCGAGGCCGTGGCCCGGCATCAGCATGGTGGAGAGCACGCAGGCCACCACCACGAACACCACGGCCAGCCCGGCGGCCACCAGCAGGCCGACCAGCACCCGGCGGGCGGCCCGGTCGAGCCGCCAGGACCCGTCCCTGACCACGACGGCGGCCAGGGTGACCGTCCAGAGCGCCGAGGTGAGTGCGAACACGACGTACGAGACCGTGCTCTGGTCGAAGTAGTCGCCGAACTCGGCCCCGCCCCACAGCAGGTACACCCCGAGGGCGATCAGCACGTTCTGCCGGCGCCGCCCGGACACCCCGCGGATGCGGGCGAGCGGGACCAGCACCACCAGGACGGCCAGCGCGACGAACACGGCGAGCTGGGCGTCGTACAGCCGGTCGTTGAGGGCCCCCAGCCACTTCGCGAAGGCACTGCCGGCGAACGGGTTGGGCTGCCCGAACACGGTGGGTTCGGAGAAGGAGTAACTGGCCGGGGCCAGCCGCCACAGGCCCACGGCCCCGATCGCCAGCCACCACCGCCTGCTCGGCAGCGTCCCGTACGGCAGCCACAGCGGCAGCGCGTGCCACAGCGGGCCGCTGACGGCGTAGCCCGCCGACACCAGGACCACCATGGCCCCGACCACGCCCGGACTTCCCCCCTCCACCCAGAGCGGGGCCTGGGCGGCGAGCGGGACGATCAGCGCCGTCCCGTACACGAGCAGCACCCAGCCGAGCTGGTTGCCGGGCCGGTGGGCGTGCAGCAGCACCCCGCCGGCGACGGCGGCCAGGCCGTAGCCGAGCACCGGCAGGAGGCGGGCGGGCGAGGAGATCCCGGCGACGCCGAGGTGGCTCACCACGTACCCGGCCCACAGGCCGCCGGCCACCAGGCAGAGGAGGGCGCACAGCCCGGCCGCGGTCAGTTGTCGCTCCGCAGGTCCGGACCGCGGCCGCCACCAGGCTCCTCGCGCGCTCTCCGCAGCCATGTCCGCCCTCTCGTCACCGGGCCAGTCCGGATGGTTGAAGACTGCTCCACCCGATGTCCCGGACGCATGAGGCAGCGGCCCCGTGACCGGCTCAGGAGGCGTGCCGCGGCCCGACGACGGCCCGCGCCCACCGGCCGGCCCGGCCGTCAGACCGGCGGGTTGGGGTGGGTCAGGCCGCGGTCGTAGGCGAAGATCACGGCCTGGACGCGGTCCCGGGCGGCGATCTTCGACAGCACCCGGCTGACGTGCGTCTTGACGGTCGACTCCGCCAGCACCAGGCGCTGGGCGATCTCGCTGTTGGACCAGCCGTGGGCAATGGCGACCAGGATCTCCCGCTCGCGGTCGGTCAGGGCGTCCAGCCGCGGGTCCGCGGCGGGCGCGGCACCCGGCGGGCGGACCGGCAGGCGGTGGGCGTAGGCGTCGAGCAGCCGCCGGGTGACCGCGGGGGCGACCACGGCGTCGCCCTCGGAGACCGCGCGGATGCCGGCCAGCAGTTCCTCCGGGCGGACGTCCTTGAGCAGGAAGCCGCTGGCCCCGGCGCGCAGCGCGGCGTGCGCGTACTCGTCGAGGTCGAAGGTGGTCAGCACCAGGATGCGGGAGCGCCCGCCGCTGGCGACGATGTGGCGGGTGGCCTCGATGCCGTCCATGCCGGGCATCCGGATGTCCATCAGGACGACGTCGGGGCGCAGGTCGGCGGTCAGCCGGACGGCCTCGCCGCCGTGGGCCGCCTCGCCGACCACCTCGGTGTCGGGCTGGCTCTCCAGCAGCATGCGGAAGCCGTAGCGCTGCAAGGGCTGGTCGTCCACGATGAGGACGGTGGTCACGTCGGGCCGCCTGTCGGGTCGGGGGTGGAAACCGGGCCGGGGACGGAGTCCGGGCCGGGGACGGAGTCGAGGCCTGGATCCGGGTCTGGGGTGAGGTGCAGGACGGCCTCGACGGTCCATCCCGTGCCGGGGGTGGGGCCCGCCGTGACGGTGCCGCCGTACAGGGCCGCGCGTTCGCGCATCCCGGCCAGGCCGTGGCCGTACCCTTCCGTGCGCCCGTGCCAGCGGGAACCGCCGGGCGGGCCGGTGTCCTCGACGCGTACCCGCAGCCGCTCGGCGTCGGCGGTCAGGGTCACGTGTGCCCGGGCCTCGGGGCCGGCGTGCTTGAGGGTGTTGGTGAGCGCCTCCTGGACGATGCGGTAGGCCATCAGCTGGACGCCGCGGTCCAGCCGGTCCAGCGCACCGGCGGCCGTGTACACCACCTGGGGGCCGGCGGCACGGATCCGGGCGCACAGCCCGTCGACGTCGGCGATGCCGGGCTGCGGGGTGTAGTCGGCTGCCTGGCCGCCCTGGTCGTGCAGCACGCCGAGCATCCGCCGCAGCTCGCCGAGCGCCTGCCGGCTGGTGTCACCGATCAGCAGCAGCGCCTCCCGGCCGCGTTCGGGGGCGGCCTGCGCCGCGTACGCGCCGCCGTCGGCCAGGGTGACGATGACGGACAGGTTGTGGCCGATGATGTCGTGCATCTCCCGGGCCACCCGGGTGCGTTCGGTGGCGGCGGCGAGCCGGCTGCGCTGGTCGCGCTCGATCTCCAGCCGGGCGGCCCGCTCCCGCAGCCCGGCCAGCTGGGCGCGCCGGACGCGCACCGCGATGCCCAGGGCCACGGCCGCCGTCGCGGCGCTGAACAGGAAGAACAGCGCGTCGCCGACCGGCAGCCCGCCACCGGAGACGGCCACCGCGACCAGGGCGACGGCCACCGCCATGGCCGCGCAGGACCACGCCAGGTGCCGCAGCCGACCGTGCAGCGCCAGGCTGTAGAGGGCGACCAGCAGGGCGGCGTCGGCGCGCAGGCCGACGTCCAGCGACCACTGCAGGACGAACACGGCCATGATCGCGGCGAAGGCCGCCGTGGGCCGGCGGCGGCGCCACAGCAGCGGCAGCACCAGGCCCGCTTGCAGGGCAAGCGTCTGCGGCAGCGGCAGCCGGGCGAGCACGATCCGGTGCTCGCGCGGCCCGCCCTCGACGTGGGCGGGGAGGAGGTCGGGCAGGCAGAACAGCAGGAAGGCGACGACCACCACCGCGGCGTCGAGCGCCCAGGGGTGGTCACGGTCCGCCTGCCGCAGCCGCTGGTTGAACCGGGCCAGGCGGGCGAGCAGCGGGTGACCGGACAGGGTGTCGGCGACTGCCGTGTCGACGGGCGCTGGACCGGCAGGCGCTGGACCGGCGGGCGCTGAGCCTGCGGCCGCTGGGCCGGCGGCCGCGAACGGGCTCGGGGCGGTGGTGTGCTCGCTCACCGGTGGCACCTCCCTGGTCGTCCGGGCGTCGTGACGTGCGGGCGGCGCCGGTTGCTCCCGGCGCCGCGGCGGATCTCCTCGGTACCGAGTCTCTCAGGCGTCGGTGCGCACCAGCCGAACGGCCGCCGCGCCGAGGGCGAGGACCGTCCAGCCGAGGAAGACGGCCAGGCCGGCCGTCGGCGAGAGCGTGGCCGAGTCGTGGTGCAGGGCGAACATCGCCTCGCCCGCGTGGCTGGGCAGGTAGGGGCTGAGATGGCTCTGCCAGGAGCTGGGCAGCAGCGAAGTCAGCCCGGGGACCAGCATCAGCGTGGCCACCAGCACCGCGATGCCGCCGGCCACCGAGCGCAGCAGCGCGCCGAGCGCGACGCCGATCACGCCGACCAGCGCCAGGTAGAGCCCGGCACCCGCCAGGCCCCGCACCACCCCGGTGTCGGAGAGGGTCATCGCCGCTCGCGTCCCGGAGAGGACTCCGCTGTCGGCGGTGAAGACCGCGAACGCCCCGACGGTGCCGAGCACCAGCGCGATCAGCCCGTACACGGCGGCCTTGGACCAGAGCACCGGCAGTCGGCGCGGCACGGCCGCCAGGGTGGAGCGGATCATGCCGGTCGAGTACTCCCCGGCGGCGACCAGCACGCCGAGGACGCCGAGCGCCAGCTGGGCGAAGTTGGTGCCGAACAGCGAGAGGCTCAGCGTGCTCGCGTCCGCGAAGTCCCGGTCCATCGGGCGGCCCGAGGTCATCCGCGACTTGAACTGGTACGCGGCGATCAGCCCGAAGCCGACCAGAAAGAGCAGGGCCAGCCCGAGCGTGATCCAGGTGGAGCGCAGCGACCACAGCTTCGCCCACTCGGAGCGCAGCACCCGCAGCGCCGTCACCTTGTACGCGGGACGCGCCGGCCTCGGGTCGGCGGACGCGGACGTCCGGCTCGATGCGATGGTGGTCATGCCACGCTCCTCGGGCTCTCGGTGCCGACGGCGGTGGCGGCAGTTGCCGCAGTGGCGGCAGGTTCGGCGGTGGTGGCGGTGACGGTGGTGATGCCGTGGTACTCGACGGCATCGCGGGTCAGGTCCATGAACGCCTCCTCCAGGGAGACCGTCCGGGGGGTGAGCTCGAAGAGGGCGATGCCCTGCTCGGCGGCCGCCAGACCGATCTCGCGGGCGGTGCGCCCGGCGACCAGCAGTTCCTCCGAGCCCGCCTGGCCGGTGACCTCCACACCGGGGCCGGCCAGCGCGGTGCGCAGCCGGGCCGGATCGGCGCTGGCCACCTTGACCACGTCCCCGCCGGCCTGGCGGACCAGCTCCTGCACGGTGGTGTCGGCCAGCAGCCGGCCCCGTCCGACGATGATCAGGTGGTCGGCGACCAGGGCCATCTCGCTCATCAGGTGCGAGGACACGAAGACGGTGCGGCCCTCGGCGGCGAGCGAGGTGAGCAGGTTGCGGATCCACAGCACGCCCTCGGGGTCGAGGCCGTTGACCGGCTCGTCCAGCATCACCGTGGCGGGATCGCCGAGCAGCGCCGAGGCGATGCCGAGCCGCTGGCCCATGCCGAGCGAGAACGCCCCGGCACGCTTGCGGGCCACCGACGACAGTCCGGTCAGCTCGACGACCTCGTCGACCCGGCGGCGCGGGATGCCGTGGGTGTGGGCCTGGACCATCAGGTGGTTGAAGGCGGAGCGGCCCGGGTGGATCGACTTGGCCTCCAGCAACGCGCCGACCTCCTGCAGCGGCGCCGCGTGCTCGGCGTAGCGGCGGCCGTTCACCCGCACCGAACCGCCGGTGGGCGCGTCCAGCCCGACGATCATCCGCATCGTGGTGGACTTGCCCGCGCCGTTCGGCCCGAGGAAGCCCGTCACCGTCCCCGGCCGGACCGTGAAGTCCAGCCGGTCCACGGCGGTCTTCTCCCCGTACCGCTTCGTCAGCTGGTGTGCTTCGATCATCGCTCACCTCGGTGCTCCGGGGCCGGTCCGTCCCGGCCGCCCTCGCCTTACACGCTAAGTGCGGAGACGACTCCGATCCGTGGTACCGGGGGCTGATCATCGACGCGCCTGTAGTACCGCGGTACCACCCCGGCATGGCACGGCGGCAGGTCCGACGGGAGGCGGCGCCGGACCGTCCTGGTCAGCCTCCGTAGAGGAGGTGGTGTCCGAGCGGGGAGAGGCTGTGCCGGACCTGCCGCCCCCGGCGCTCGGTGGTGATGGCCCCGGCCTCGCGCAGGGCACTGGCGTGGACGGACGCGGTCGGCGGGGACACACCGAGCCGTTCGGCCAGCCGGCCCGTGGTGCAGGGCTCCTCGGCGATCGCCCGCAGGGCCCGGGCGCGAGCCGCGCCGATCAGCCCGGCCAGCCCGTCGGCGCCGCGGGCCCGGAGGTCCAGGCCCGGGTACATCAGGACCGGCGACCTGTGGTCGGCGAGGAGCGCGGTCGGCATGGTCAGGAACCGGCTCGGGCGCAGCTCCAGACCCCGCCCGCCGAGGTCGAACGCGAGGTCCCACTCCGGTCCGGCGTACCGCAGGGTTCCCGTGGCTCGCCAGTTCAGGCCCGGATGGAGCCCGTTCAGCATCGCGCCGGTCCCCTCCTCGGCGATGGTGCGCGAGCGGTGGGCGATGTCGGCTCCGAGAGCACGGCTGATATCGGGCCAGTCGGGGGCGAGGCAGGCCCGGAACAGCGTCCAGGCCGCGTCGGTGACCCGGCGCAGCCGACGGGTGCCGCCGTCGCGCAGCTCCTCGATGATGCGGGGCACCCGAGGGCCCGAGCCGTAGCACGCGAGCTCCTGCTGAACCTCGGCCTCGGGCAGCGCGAGCATGGCGTCGAGTTCGTCCGCGAGGGCCGCGAGGACAGTGGTGGGCTCGGCGGCCAGGAACATCGGCACACCGAGCGGACTCGCGTTGACCAGGTCGACCAGGGGTGCGGCCCGCTGCGGAACCCGGCCCTTCACCCGGCGCCACCAGCGCTCGCGGCCGACCGAATCGCGGACGCAGTGGTGCTGCGCGCCGGCCACCCCGCCGAGCACGTGGTCCATGGGAGAGACGGCGAACCTGACCCGCGCCAGGTCCGCCGTCCCGAAGCCGATTTCGAGCACAGCTGATGATGCCTCGGGCGGGCCCGCGGCGGGCCCGTTCCGAACTATTAGACCGGGCACCGAACAGCTGGTGACCCGGCGCCGGAACCACGAGGGTGGCGGCGCCCGGTCCACCACAGGAGAGGAAGTCCCTCCATGCGCAAGCTCAAGCACCTCGCCCTCGCGACAGCGGCCCTCGGTCTGGTCCTCGGCTCGGCCGACAGCGCCTCGGCGGTGACGATCGGCGGCGGTGGCTGCCGCATGGTCAACGGCGCCAACCAGCCGGTGTCCGTGGGGTACGGCGTCTCGCTTCTGCCGTGCGCGAACGGCGACGACCTCGGGCCGAACAGCATGTCCGCGACGGTGGGCGTGTACGGCACGCCGACCACCCAGGTGCGCGTCTGGCAGGCCGTCGCCCGGGTCAACGCCGACGGCTCGATCAGCGACTTCTACCCGAGCATCCTCGCCACCTACGCCAGCGACCTGACCTCGACCAGGTCGTACCAGTACTTCAACCACCACCTGTACTGCGCCCTCGGCGGCACACTGGTGATCGACACCTGGATCACCAACAACGACCAGCGCTACGGGTCGGTGCAGTCGCCCAGGTTCACCTGCTGAAGGCCCGCCGGTGATGCCGCCCCGCCGAGCGGTCAGCCTTTCGCCGCCAGGACGGCCCGGACCTCCGCCAGCAGGGTCCGGTGGTCCTCGCCGTACGTCGCCACCGCCGCGTGGACCGCGTCGGCGGCGGCCCGCAGCGGGTCCGGTCCGGCCGCGCCGAGCAGGGCGGGCAGCGCCATGTGCGGCTGCGAGAACCGCTGGAAGGGGTCCGGCGGGCCGCCCAGGTCGGTGAGGGTGCCGAACGCCGAGGTCCCGCCGTCCGGTGGCACGGGGAGTACCGACACCGCCTCCGCGCCGAGGGCCACCGCGTCGAAGAGCACCACACCGTGGACCACCGTCCCCGGCTCGGGCGTCGGCCGCGGGGCCCGGGGGTCCACGTGCGGCGGCCGGAAGGGCTCGCGCTCCGGTGGGACGGCCCGGCGGACCGTCCGGCCGGGGACGCGCGGGTCGGTGGCCAGGGTCTGCCAGAG
>NZ_MSJQ01000134.1 GCF_014596515.1 Streptomyces sp. CBMA156 | reverse complement strand
CGGCGGCCGCCGCCCGGCCGGCGGACGTCAACCTGGCCTCCACCGGCGGCGACCGCGACCGGACCGGCCTGATCGCGGGCGGCGGCGCACTGCTGGTCGGCGTCGGGGCAGGGGCCTTCACCCTGATCCGCCGCCGCCGCACCGGCTGACCGCCCGCCGTGCGCGGTCCGTCCGGGGGCACCGGACGGACCGCGCACGGTCACGCCACCGGCGTCAGCCAGTGCCGGTAGCGCGGATCGGCACCGGTCACGGCCGCCCGGTAGGCCTCCCGCAGCCGGCTCGTCACCGGGCCGGGCGAGGTGGGCAGGGCCCGGTCGTCCAGGGCGCGCACCGGGATGACGCCCGCCGCCGTACCGCAGACGAACAGCTCGTCCGCCGCGTACAGGTCCGAGCGCAGCAGGCTCTCCACCCGGGCTTCGACCTCCAGGTCACGGGCCAGGGTCAGCACGGTGTCCTGGGTGATGCCCTCCAGGGCACCCGCGCTCGACGGGGGAGTGCGCAGCACCCCGTCCCTGACCGCGAACACGTTCTCCCCGGTGCACTCGCTCACCGTGCCGTCCGGCCCGAGCAGCAGCGCCTCGTCGTAGCCCGCGTCGTTGGCCTCCCGGCGGGCGAGCACCGAGTTCAGGTACGGGCCGGTGGCCTTCGCGGCGGGCGGCACCGCGTTCGGGTCGTTCCGCCGCCAGCTGCTCGTCTTCAGCGTGATCCCGCCCTCCTCGTGCGGGAGTTGGCCCCGCCACTCCCAGCTCGCGATCGACACGTCGACCGGCGAGTGGCGCATGTCGATGCCCATCGTGCCGTAGCCGAGGAAGGCGAAGTGCCTCAGGTAGCAGTCCCGGTGGCCGTTGGTACGCACCAGGTCCACCGTCGCCCTGGTCAAGTCGGCCACGTCGTAAGGGAGTTCCATCCTGATCATCCGGGCGCTGCGGTGCAGCCGGCGCAGGTGCCCGGGCAGCCGGAAGACCGCGGGGCCGTCCGCCGTCGCGAACACCCGGGTGCCCTCCAGCACCCCCGTGCCGTAGTGCAGGCCGTGCGCGAGGACGTGCACCCGGGCCTCCCGCCAGGGCACCAGGGCGCCGTTCCACCAGATCGTCGAAGCTTCGGGAAGAGCCATGCCGGACATCCTGCGGGCCGCGGGCGCCCAGGTCAGCCCGCCGCGGCCGACCGCAACCGGCCATGTCCTGGAGCGGAAACGCCGTACCGGACAGCGGACTTCACCGCCGTACCGCCGCCGGGCCGCCGCCGTCTCGCGGAGCGGAAACCCCCGACCGGCCCCCGCCCGCCGTCACTAGGCTGCGCCGATGGAGAGCCCCACCGGCACCGACGCCACCCAGCTCTACGCCCGCCTGCTCACCGAACCCGGCCGCCCGCCCGGGACCCTCGGCCTCGACTGGGACGGCCGCAGGCTCGCCGCCGCCACCGCCGAGCTGCGCGCACTCGGCCTGCTCCAGCCGACCGCCGACCACCACCGGAACGAGGACGCCACCGGCACTGACTCCACCGGCACCGCCGTCTCCGTCGACACCGCCGTACGCCAGCTCCTGCTCGACGCCGACACCCAGGTCACGGCCCTGGTCACCGCCCTGCGCCACGCCCGCGACTCCGTCGACCGGCTGCACACCGGCTACCTGCCCGTCCAGCAACGGCACCGCGCCGACACCGCACTCGAACTCGTCCGCGGCGCCGACCGGATCGCCGCCCTGCTGGAGGACGCCGCCCGCGGCGCCCGCACCGAGGCCCTCTCGCTGCGCCCCGGCCAGGACCTCTCCGGCCCCGCCCTGGCCGGCAAGCTCGCCCGCGAACGCCTCGCCCTCGCCCACGGCGCCGCCCTGCGCACCATCTACCCGGCCGCCGCGCTGCGCCGCCCCGCCGTGCTGGCGCACGTCCGGGAGCTGACCGGGGCCGGGGCCAGGATCAGGGCGGCGCACTCGCTGCCGCTCTGGCTGATCGTGGTGGACGCCCGGCTGGCGATCCTGCCCGCGCCCGGCGCCGGACCGGGTGGGGACGCTCCGGTCGCCGAGGCGGCGGTGGTGGTCCGCGAGCCGGCCCTGGTGGCCCTGGTGGCGGAGCTGTTCGAGTACTTCTGGTCGGCCGCCTGGACCCCGCCCGAACTCGGCCCCGGGGAAGCGGAGACGACCGATCGCCAGGTGGCGGTGCTGCGCCTGCTGGCGGCCGGGCAGACGGACGTCGCGATCGCCAGGAAGCTGGAGGTGTCGGAGCGCACGGTGCGCAGGCTGGTCGCCGAACTGACGGCCGGCCTGGGCGCGGAGAGCCGCTTCCAGGCCGGCGTGCACGCCGCTCGGCGCGGGTGGATCTAGGGTGTGTCTGACAATCCCTGGGCCCTGGGTCAGCGCCGCCCGGGCACCGGCAGCCCGAGGTGGTCCCGCAAGGTGGGGCCGGTGTAGTCGGTGCGGAACACCCCGCGCTCCTGGAGCAGCGGCACCACCCGGTCGACGAACTCGTCCAGTCCGCCCGGAGTGAGGTGGGGGACGAGGATGAAGCCGTCGGCCGCGTCGTTCTGTACGAAGTGGTCGATCCGGGCGGCGACGGTCCCGGGCGAGCCGATGAAGGACTGCCGGCCGGTCACCTCGATCACCAGTTCGCGGCTGGTCAGCTTCTTCTCCGCGGCCACCGCGCGCCACCGTTCGGCGACGGTCACCGGGTCGGTGTGCCGGACCCGGCCCTGGACCAGGGCGCTGTCCGGGACGGGGTCGACGGACGGCAGCGGCCCGTCCGGGTCGTGGTCGGACAGGTCGACGCCCCAGACCTGCTCCAGGAAGGCGAGCGCGGTCTGCGGGCTGACCTGGGCCCGGCGGATCTCGTGGGCCCGTTCGGCCGCCTCGGTGTCGGTGTCGCCGAGCACGAAGGTGGCTCCGGGCATGATCTTCAGCTCGTCCGGCTTGCGCCCGTACGCGGCGAGCCGGCGCTTGACGTCGGCGTGGAAGGCCTGGCCGTCGGCGAGGGTGGAGTGCCGGGAGAAGACCACGTCGGCGGTGGCGGCGGCGAACTCCCGGCCCTCGTCGGAGTCGCCGGCCTGGATCACCACCGGGTGGCCCTGCGGCGGGCGGGGCAGCGAGAGCCGGCCCTCGACGTCGAACTGCGGCCCCGAGTGCCGGACGGGCTCCTCCCCGGCGTCCCAGAACTCCCGTGCCAGCTGCACGGATTCGGCGGCCCTGGTGTACCGGTCGGCGCGGTCCAGGTAGCCGCCGCGGCGGAAGTTCTCGCCGGTGAAGGCGTCCGAGGAGGTGACCACGTTCCAGGCCGCGCGCCCGCCGGAGAGGTGGTCCAGGGAGGCGAGGCGGCGGGCCAGTTCGTACGGCTCGTTGAAGGTCGCGTTGACGGTGGCGGCCAGTCCGAGCCGCTCGGTGACGGCGGCCAGCGCGTTCAGCACGGTGATCGACTCGGGACGGCCGACCACGTCCAGATCGTGGATGAGGCCCTTGGTCTCGCGCAGCCGCAGGCCCTCGGCGAGGAAGAAGAAGTCGAACTTCCCGCGCTCGGCGGTCTGCGCGAGGTGGCGGAAGGAGCCGAACTCGATGTGGCTGCCGGCGGCCGGGTCGCTCCACACCGTGGTGTTGTTGACGCCGGGGAAGTGCGCGGCGAGGTGGATCTGCTTGAGCGGTCGGTCCGTCATCGGGTCACCTCGGCGAGGGCGGGGGCGGCGGTGGAGGGGGCACTGGTGGACAGGTCGCCGGTGGCGGGGGCACCGGCGGGGGCGTCGGCGGGGCGGGCGGCGTAGCGACTGGCCGGGCGGGCCAGGCCGAGGTGGTCGCGCAGGGTGCGGCCGGGGTAGCCGGTGCGCAGCAGTCCGGCGGTGCGCAGGGCCGGGGCGATCCGGTCGGCCAGTGCGGCCAGGTCGCGCAGCGGGTCGGCGGGGGCGAGGTGGAAGCCGTCGACGCCGGTGCCGGTCGCGGTGAGTTCGGCGAGCAGCCGCTCGTCGGCGGCCCGGTCGGGCAGGGCGGACAGTGAGGCGTCGAGCCGGGCGAGGATGCGCAGGTTCTCGCCGGCCCGCAGCCGCAGTTCGGTGGCGGCGGTCAGCCGGGTGGCGCGGTCGGGGGCGTCGAGCAGCACGACGTCGGCGTGCCGGATGGCGGCGGCGACCCGGGCGCGCCCGCCGGGGGAGGCGTCCGGTGCGAGGTCCGCGGCGGTGACCGGCACCGTGACGACCGGGCGGCCCTGCGGCGGGCGCGGGGTGATGGACGGCCCGCGGACCGAGAAGTGCGGGCCCGCGAAGTCGATGTAGTGCAGCTTGTCGCGGTCGACGAACCGTCCGGTGGCGGTGTCGCGGATCTCCGCGTCGTCCTCCCAGCTGTCCCAGAGCCGGGCGGCCACCTCGACGGCGTCGGCGGCCTCGGCCCACAGCTCGTCCTCGGCGGCGGCCGGCTTGCGGCCGAAGGCCCGTGCCTCGGCCTCGGTCGTGGAGACGCCGACCAGCCAGCCGGCCCGGCCCTCGCTCGCCCAGTCCAGGGTGTTGACCGAGATCGAGGTGTGGAAGGGCTCGGTGTGGGTGGTGGTGACGGTCGGCACCAGCCCGACCCGGCCGGTCAGCGGGGCGATCCGGGCGAGGGTGGCGAGGGCGTCGGGGCGGTGCGGTTCGGCGGCGAAGGAGTCGTCGAGGGTGACGAAGTCCAGGGTGGCCCGTTCGGCGTGGCGGGCGAGGGCGGCGTAGTGCCCGGCGTCGAGACGGCCGGGGCTGTCGAGGGCTGCGGACAGGTGCAACTGGCGGGGCATGGTGAGCCTGACTTCCTCGTGCGGACGCGTGCGGGCAACCGGCGCGGCTGTCCGGAGACGGCTGCGCGGGGGCACGCCGGAGCGCGGTGGCGGCCCGCGGGCGGAGCCTGCGTGGGCGGGCCCGTGCGGGCGGGGGAGGGAAGGACCGGCGCCGGGCGGGTCGTCAGCCGGGCGGCGGTGGGGGAACGGTCAGCTCAGCCGCGACACGCCGCGGACCACACGCGACCGAAGTCGATGTGGCTGCGGGTGACCAGCGGGCACGAGGCGTTCACCACTTCAGTTGACCAGGGCGTCCGTCGGTTCGTCAACCGGCTTTCCCGACCGCCCGGAGTGCCCCGGGCACGCACGGGGCGGGCCCGGGTACGCGGAAGGCCCCGCCCCGCCGCTGGGGGAGCAGCGGCGGGGCGGGGCCTTCGGGGCGTGGCGGTGACGCGGGCGTCAGGCCTTGGTGACGTCCTCGATCTCGTCGTCGTCCTCGCGACCGGGGGTCTTGAGGTTGAACTTGGTGATCGCGAAGCGGAACAGGAAGTAGTAGACCGCGGCGAAGGCCAGGCCGAGCGGGATGACGATCCACGGGTTGGTGGCCTTCGTCCAGGCCAGCGCGTAGTCGATCAGGCCGCCGGAGAAGGTGAAGCCGACGTGTGCGCCGAGCGCCCAGGTCAGGGCCATCGAGAGGCCGGTCAGCACCGCGTGGATGACGTACAGGACCGGGGCGATGAAGACGAAGGCGAACTCGATCGGCTCGGTGACACCGGTCACGAAGGAGGTCAGGGCCAGCGACATCATCATGCCGGTGACGGCCTTGCGGCGGTGCGGCTTGGCGGCGTGGGCGATGGCCAGCGCGGCGGCGGGCAGCGCGAACATCATGATCGGGTAGAAGCCCGTCATGAACTGTCCGGCGGTCGGGTCGCCGGCGAAGAAGCGGGTCAGGTCGCCGTGCACGACGGTGCCGTCGGGCTTGGTGAAGTCACCGGTCTGGAACCAGGCGTAGGAGTTCACGAACTGGTGCATGCCGACCGGCAGCAGACCGCGGTTGACCAGGCCGAAGGCACCCGCACCGAGCGCGCCGGCGCTGATCAGGCTGTCGTTCAGGCTCTTGATGACGTCGCCGATCGGGCCCCAGGCCAGACCGAAGAAGACGCCGACGGCGGTGCCGACGAAGGCCATGATGATCGGGACCAGGCGGCGGCCGTTGAAGAAGCCGAGCCAGTCGACCAGCCTGGTGCGGTGGTACTTCTGCCACAGCACCGCGGCCAGCAGGCCTATGACGATGCCGCCGAGCACACCCGGGTTCTGGTAGGTGGCGGGTTCGTCCTTGCCGGGGAGGATCTTGTACTCGGTGATCGGGAACGCGGTGAGCACGTTCTTGTACACCAGGTAGCCGACCAGCGCGGCGAGGGCGGTGGAGCCGTCCGCCTTCTTCGCGTAGCCGATCGCGATACCCACCGCGAAGAGCATCGGCAGCGCGTCGAAGACCGAGGTGCCGGCGGTGTTGAACACCGCGGCGACCTTGTCCCAGCCGAGGCCGTCCTTGCCGAACACGTCGTCCTGGCCGAGACGCATCAGCAGGCCGGCCGCGGGGAGCACGGCGATGGGCAGCTGGAGGCTGCGACCGATCTTCTGCAGACCCTGGAGGAGGTTCTGGCCGAACTTCTTGGCGGGGCTTGGCGGGGCCGGAGCCGTGGCGGGCGCCGGTGCCTGCTCAGACTGACTCATGGGGGTGGGTTCCTTACGGCATGGCGGTCGGTCGGGGGGAGGCACAGGGGGCCAACCGCGAACTGGTCTACACCACACGTGGTGTAGACCAGTTTTGTAGCACGGGCGGAGAAGTCGAGGAACCCCGGAAAGCGCTGTCGCCGGGAAGCGCTATGAAATCGAAACCTACATACCGGCGGCGATCATGGCCGCCGGTCACCATTGGATTTTGGCCGATCACGCAACAAAACCGATTTTGGCTAATCGCGCAACAAAAGCACACCCGGTCCTGCCAGGGGAGTTGGGCCGGGGCGGCCCCCCTGCGAAAAAAGCCGAAGGCCCCCGGACCGGTGGGTCCGGAGGCCAATGCGGGGATAACCCCGGTGACGCTCGGTTTCAGGCCTTGGTGACGTCCTCCACCTCTGCTTCGTCCTCCCGACCCGGTGTTTTCAGATCGAATTTGACGATGATGAACCGGAAGAGCGCGTAGTACACGGCGGCGAAGCAGAGCCCGATCGGGATGATCAGCCACGGTTTGGTGGCCAGTCCCCAGTTGATCACGTAGTCGATCAGGCCGGCCGAGAAGCTGAACCCGTCGTGCACCCCGAGCCCCCAGGTCACCGCCATCGAGGCGCCGGTCAGCAGCGCGTGCACGGCGTACAGGGCCGGGGCGATGTAGGCGAAGGAGTACTCGAGCGGCTCGGTGACACCGGTGACGAAGGAGGTCAGGCCGACCGAGAGCATCAGGCCGTAGATCTCCTTGCGCCGGTGCGGCTTCGCCGCGTGCGCCATGGCGAGGGCGGCGGCAGGGAGCGCGAACATCATGATCGGGAAGAAGCCGGTCTGGAACTGGCCGGCGGTCGGGTCGCCCGCCAGGAAGCGCGGGATGTCGCCGTGCACGATCGTGCCGTCCGGCTTGTCGAACGACCCGAACTGGAACCAGACGAAGGTGTTCAGCAGCTGGTGCATGCCGATCAGCAGCAGCGCGCGGTTGAACACGCCGAAGATGCCGGCGCCGCCCGCGCCGAGGTCGGAGAGGGTCTGCGAGAAGTCGTTCAGGCCGCGCCCGATCGGCGGCCAGACCCAGAGCGCCAGCACGGCGATGACCAGGCCCACCAGGGCGGTGACCATCGGCACCAGGCGGCGGCCGTTGAAGAAGCCGAGCCAGTCGACCAGCCTGGTGCGGTGGAGCCGGACCCACAGCCAGGCCGACAGCAGGCCGATCAGGATGCCGCCCAGCACGCCCGGGTTCTGGTACGTCGCGGCGGCGATCTTCGCCGACGAGTAGCCCACGCACTGGCCGGTCCAGGCGTCCGGGACCAGGGCCGTTCCCGCCGGGCAGCTCTCCGGGAAGGCGTGCAGGACCTTGTAGTAGACGAGGAAGCCGACCACGGCGGCCAGCGCCGTGGAGCCGTCCGCCTTCTTCGCCATGCCGATCGCGACGCCGATGCAGAACAGCAGCGGCAGGCCGAAGGAGGAGTCGAGCAGCGCGCCGCCCGCGGAGGCGAACACCTTCGCGACGTTGTCCCAGCCCAGCCCGTCCTTGCCGAACACGTCCGGCTGGCCGAGCCGGTTGAGGATGCCCGCGGCGGGGAGCACCGCCACCGGCAGCTGCAGGGAGCGGCCCATCTTCTGGAGGCCGCCGTAGAAGGTGTGCCACCACGTGGTCTGCGGGGTCGTGGCGCCTGCCGAACTCATGCTTCGCCCTCCGGGAGCAGTTGCCGACCCGGGGGCCCCTGCGGGACCCTCGGGCGGAGCTCGGGAACACCCGGGGTCCCTACCTGCGTTCATCGGGGTACACATATATTGGTGTAGACCACTTGGACGCAGGCCGAACCCCGGAGGAGCCGGCCCCGCTGATCGTCATCCTCGGACGACGACCGGGAGCCCGCCCGCCGGGATGGGCCGAAAGTGGACTAACGTGGCAAATCGGACCGGCGCGGGTGATGCTGGTCGCGCTGCTCGCCAGCACGACCGCCGCTGAACCCGCATCAGCCACCGGCACGGACCTCACCGCCCGACGGTCGAGGGACAACACCCCAGCACCAGCGCAGGACGGCACCCGGCAGAGCCGCCGAAGGGCCGAGTACAGAGGGAGAAATCAGATGGCCAGCAAGGCTGAGAAGATCGTCGCCGGTCTGGGCGGCATCGACAACATCGAAGAGGTCGAGGGCTGCATCACCCGCCTGCGCACCGAGGTCAAGGACGCCTCCCTGGTCGACGAGGCCGCCCTCAAGGCCGCCGGCGCTCACGGCGTCGTCAAGATGGGCACCGCGATCCAGGTCGTCATCGGCACCGACGCCGACCCGATCGCCGCCGACATCGAGGACATGATGTGAGCTGAGCCACCCAGGTTCAGCCCGCCCGGCCCGCCGACCCGCTCAGGGGGACAGCGGGCCGCGGCGCATCCGGACGCGGCCCGCGCGACGCCATCCGGACGCGGCCCGGAGCGCCATCCGGACGCAGCCCCCGAGCGACTACGCTCAGTGCCTATGTCACGCATCGACGGCCGCACCCCCGAACAGCTCCGCCCGATCACCATCGAACGGGGCTGGAGCAAGCACGCCGAAGGCTCCGTCCTCATCTCCTACGGCGACACCAAGGTGCTGTGCACCGCCAGCGTCACCGAGGGCGTGCCCCGCTGGCGCAAGGGCAGCGGCGAGGGCTGGGTCACCGCCGAGTACTCCATGCTCCCGCGCGCCACCAACACCCGCGGCGACCGCGAAGCCGTCAAGGGCCGCATCGGCGGCCGCACCCACGAGATCAGCCGGCTCATCGGCCGCTCGCTGCGCGCCGTGGTCGACCACCGTGCGCTCGCCGAGAACACCATCGTCCTCGACTGCGACGTCCTCCAGGCCGACGGCGGCACCCGCACCGCCGCCATCACCGGCGCCTACGTCGCCCTGGTCGACGCCGTCGCCTGGGCCCGCGACAAGAAGCTGCTGCGCGCCAAGGGCCAGCCGATCACCGGCGGCGTCAGCGCCGTCAGCGTCGGCATCATCGACGGCGCCCCGATGCTCGACCTCCGGTACGAGGAGGACGTGCGCGCCGAGACCGACATGAACATCGTCTGCACCGCCGACGGCCGCTTCGTCGAGGTCCAGGGCACCGCCGAGGGCGCCCCGTTCGACCGCGACCTGCTCAACCGGCTGCTCGACCTCGGCAGCCTCGGCTGCGCGGAGCTCGACGAGATCCAGCGCAAGGCCCTGGAGGGCTGAACCGGCGCGGGCCCCGCAGCCGTGGACCCGGTCGGACGCACGTTCAGACCGCGGGCGCGGACGGCCGTTCGGGCCGCGGCCCGCACACCGGTACGGCCGCGGTCCGGACACCCGTACGGGCCACGGCGTGATCGGCCCGCCGCACGGTCGGCCTGCTGTACAGGCCGGGCCCGGAGACCGTACGGTTCCCGCAGCACTCCCGCTGCGGGAACCGCGCACCTCCCGGCGCGCGTCTCCCACCACGGAACCCGCGCCCCACAGGAGGACCGGATGCCGTCCAGCATCGCCCGCCCCGCCGCCCTCGCCGTGGCCGGACTGATCGCGATCCTCCCGCTCAGCATGGTGAGCTGCTCCGCCGCCCAGAAGGCGCTCGACTGCGGCAACACCGCGGTGAAGCTCACCGGGGACATCGCCGACGTCACCAAGGCCTACGACAACGCGAGCAACGACTCGGCCGCCGCGGGACAGGCCCTGCAGAAGCTCAAGAACGACCTCGACCAGGTCGGGAAGAGCTCCAAGAACACCGATGTCGCCAAGGCCGTGACCGACCTCAGGAAGCAGGTCGAGAACGTGCAGCACGCCGCCGACAGGAACGAGGTCCCGGACCTCAAGCCGCTCGGCGACGCGGCCGGCAACCTCACCTCGGTCTGCACCGGCTGACCGTTCCCGGTCTCTCGGTAGGGTGGGCGATATGTCCACCCGTCTGATCCTCGCCACCCGCAACCAGCACAAGGTCACCGAGCTCCGCGCCATCCTGGCGGACGCCGGCCTGGACGTCGAACTCATCGGCGCCGACGCCTACCCGGAGATCCCGGACGTCCCCGAGACCGGCGTCACCTTCGCCGAGAACGCCCTGCTCAAGGCCCACGCCCTGGCCCGCGCCACCGGCCTGCCCGCCGTCGCCGACGACTCCGGCCTCTGCGTGGACGTGCTGAACGGCGCACCCGGCATCTTCTCCGCCCGCTGGTCCGGCAAGCACGGCGACGACCGCGCCAACCTCGACCTGCTGCTCGCCCAGCTCTCCGACATCGCCGAGCCGCACCGCGGCGCCCACTTCTTCTGCGCCGCCGCCCTCGCCCTCCCCGACGGCACCGAGCGCGTCGTCGAGGGCCGTCTCCTCGGCACCCTGCGCACCGCCCCGGCCGGCGACGGCGGCTTCGGCTACGACCCGATCCTCCAGCCCCTCGGCGGGACCCGCACCTGCGCGGAGCTCACGGCCGACGAGAAGAACGCCATCAGCCACCGCGGCAAGGCCTTCCGCGCCCTCGCCCCGGTGGTCAGGGACCTCCTGGCCTGACGCCCTGTCCGATGGAGACACCGAAGGCCCGCCCCGAGATCAATCTCGGGGCGGGCCTTCGATTTCAAGGCCAGTGCGGCCTGAGGGACTCGAACCCTCACGGGATTTCTCCCATGGGCACCTAAAGCCCAGGCGTCTGCCAATTCCGCCAAGGCCGCATGGCGACCAGTCTAGGGCTTCGCCGGGCAAGGGGACAGCGAGTTCGGCCGTGGCCCGGCCGGTGCCGCGTCCCGGTTCCCCGGCGGTGGGGGTGCGGCGCCCCCGGGGTCGACGGGGAAGTGCCAGGAGGGGGTTTTCGGCCACCGGATGACCGGTTGTCATGGGCTCCCGACCTGTGATGTTTGGTTGTTGATTACCAATTGGTACAGACCTATTGACCTATGTGGTTCAGACCACATAGCTTCTGCGCCAATTGCAATCCCCCACGTGCGTGCTCCCCCACAGGCACGCGCAGACACTCTCTCCTGGAGGACCGAGTGTTGATCCGAAACACGGCGGAGCGGCGTCCCACCGCCGCCGACCGCCGGAAGAGCCCTGCGGCGCGGGCCGGTGTGGCCTCGCTCGCGGCGGCTTCGCTGGCCGGACTGTTGATGGCGACGCTGGGTGCGGCGCCCTCGCAGGCTTCGGCGGCCGTCGACAACGCGGCCTGTCGGCCGGACGGCCTGTACCAGACCGCCGGCGTGGACGTCCCGTACTGCTCCGTCTACGACACCAGCGGGCGCGAGAAGATGGGCGCGGACCACCAGCGCCGCATCATCGGCTACTTCACCGGCTGGCGCACCGGCAAGAACGGCGACGCGCCGTACCTGGTGAGCGACATCCCCTGGGACAAGGTCACCCACCTCAACTACGCCTTCGGCCACGTCGGCGGCGACAACAAGCTCTCGGTCGGCACCGACGGCCCGACCAACGAGGCCACCGGGATCTCCTTCCCCGGCGTCCCCGGTGCCGAGCTGGACCCGAGCCTGCCGTACAAGGGCCACTTCAACCTGCTGACGAAGTACAAGAAGCAGTACCCGAACGTCAAGACCATGATCTCGGTGGGCGGTTGGACCGAGACCGGCGGCTACTTCGGGGACGACGGCAAGCGCGTCAACTCCGGCGGCTTCTACTCGATGACCGTCAACCCGGACGGCAGCGTCAACCAGGCCGGCATCGACACCTTCGCCGCCTCGTCGGTCGACTTCGTCCGCAAGTACGGCTTCAACGGCGTCGACGTCGACTACGAGTACCCGACCTCGATGAAGGACGCCGGCAACCCGCTGGACTGGCAGCTCGCCAACTCCAAGCGCGGCTCGCTGGCCAAGGGCTACGCGGCGCTGATGAAGACCCTGCGCGAGAGCCTGGACAAGGCGGGCGCCGCCGACGGCAAGCACTACCTGCTGTCGGTCGCGGCCCCGTCCTCGGGCTACCTGCTGCGCGGCATGGAGACCTTCCAGGTGGCCAAGTACCTGGACTACGTCAACATCATGTCGTACGACCTGCACGGCGCCTGGAACAAGTACGTCGGCCCGAACGCCTCGCTGTTCGACGACGGCAAGGACGGCGAGCTGGCCTCCGCCAACGTCTACGGCACCGGTCAGTACGGCGGCATCGGCTACCTGAACGCCGACTGGTCGTACCACTACTTCCGCGGCTCGATGCCGGGCGGCCGGATCAACGTCGGCCTGCCGTACTACACCCGCGGGTTCAAGAACGTCCAGGGCGGCACCAACGGCCTCTGGGGCACCGCCTCGGCGACCACCTGCCCGGTCGGCTCCGGCCTGACCGCCTGCGGTGACGGCGCGGTCGGCATCGACAACATCTGGAACGACAAGGACGACGCGGGCAAGGAGTCCCCGGCCGGGTCGAACCCGATGTGGCACGCGAAGAACCTGGAGAAGGGCATCCTGCCCGACTACCTGTCCAAGTACGGCGTGTCCGACACCGCGCTCCAGGGCACCTACACCCGCAACTACAGCTCCACCCTGGTGGCGCCGTGGCTGTGGAACGACACCAAGAAGGTCTTCCTCTCCACCGAGGACGAGCAGTCGGTGGGCGCCAAGGCGGACTACATCGTCAACCAGGGCGCCGGCGGCGCGATGATCTGGGAGCTCGCGGGCGACTACAAGTGGGACGCCACCGCCAACGGCGGCAAGGGCCAGTACGTGCCCGGCAACACGCTGACCTCGCTGATGTACGACAAGTTCAAGGCGTCGACCCCGTACGGTGCGATCCGTTCGACGGTCGCGCTGCCGCAGCAGACCCTGCCGATCGACGTGTCGTTCAACAACTTCGCGCTGGGCGACTCGAACTACCCGATCAACCCGAAGCTGCACATCGTCAACAACTCGACGCTGACCCTGCCGGGCGGCACCGAGTTCCAGTTCGACTACGGCAACTCGGCCCCGGGCAACGCCAAGGACCAGTCCGGCTTCGGCCTCCAGGTCATCAAGCAGGACAACCCGGGCCCGGGCAACGTGGGCGGTCTGAAGGGCAACTACAACCGGGTGTCGGTCAAGCTGCCGGGCTGGCAGTCGCTGGCGCCGGGCGCCTCGATCGACATGGACTTCGTCTACTACCTGCCGGTGTCCACCCCGTCGAACTGGACGGTCAACGTGGGCGGCACGCTGTACGGGATCAAGGGCGACCTGACCCGCGGCGCGGTGGACGGCGGTACGCCGACCCCGACCCCGACCCCCACGGTGACGCCGACGGTCACGCCGACCGTGACCCCGACCGTCACCCCGACCGTCACCCCCACGGTGACGCCCACGGTCACGCCGACCGTGACCCCGACCTCGGGCACCTGCGCGGCCGCCCCGAGCTGGGACGCGGGCACCACCTACGCGACCCCCACCAAGGTCTCGTGGAAGGGCCACTACTACCAGAACAAGTGGTGGACCAAGGGCGACGACCCCTCCGCCAGCGGTTCGTGGGGTGTCTGGAGCGACCTCGGGGCCTGCTGATCAGATGATCAGAATGGTCCGCTGAGGTGATGGACGGCGGTGGCGGTGCACCCGGTCGGGGGGTGTGCCGCCACCGCTTCGTCGTTCCCGGGCCCGGCCGGGCCCCGGCGCCGGATTCAGGCTCCGGCACCAGGTCCTGGGCTCACGCCCTGGACTCACGCCCTGGGTTCAGGCCCCGACCTTGAGGTCGCGCAGCAGCTTGGCGACGTGGCCGGTGGCCCGCACGTTGTAGAACGCGTGCTCGACCTTGCCCTGCTCGTCCACGACGATCGTGGAGCGGATCACGCCGAGGTAGGTGCGGCCGTAGTTCTGCTTCTCGCCGAAGGCGGCGTACGCCTCCAGCGCCGTCTTGTCCGGGTCGGACAGCAGGGTGACCTTGAGGTTCTCGGCCTCGCGGAACTTGCCGAGCTTCTCCGGCTTGTCCGGGGAGATGCCGATGACGTCGTAGCCGGCGTCCGCGAGGACCTCCAGGTTGTCGGTGAAGTCGCAGGCCTGCTTGGTGCATCCGGGGGTCAGGGCGGCGGGGTAGAAGTAGACGATGACCTTGCGGCCCGCGTGGTCGGCGAGGGACACCTGGTTGCCGTCGGCGTCGGACAGGCTGAAGGCGGGCGCGGTGTCGCCGGGCTGGAGGCGCTCAGTCACGGTCGTACTCTCCTGGATGCTGGGACGGACGGTCGTACCACGGCAAACTTACCTCCGATGGTGGGTGGGGCCGCGCGACCGTGTTCGGCAGCTGACACACTGGGTCAGTCGCACCGATCGCACGGATCGGACGGAACAACATCGGCAAGTGAATGGGGTGGCCCGAGTGGGCGAGGCGAGCACGCAGGACAAGTCGGTGCGGACGACCGTCCAGATCGAGGCGGACATCGAGCGGACGCGTGACCGGCTGGCGTCGACCCTGGACGAGCTGGCCGTCCGCGTCCACCCGAGCACCATCTCCGCCCAGGTCAAGGCCAAGGCGGCGGCCGCCGTCGAGGAGAAGACCGCCCGGGTCTACGTGGCCGCCAGCGGCGTGGTGGAGAAGGTCAGGGCGCAGTTCGTGGACGAGCAGGGACAGCCGCGCCGCGAGCGGGTCGTCCCGGCCGCGCTGGTCGGCGTGGGCCTGGTGCTGCTGGTCGCCTCGGCCCGCAAGCGCCGCAAGGGCTGAGTGCGGCAGGACGGAGAGGCCGGGCGCCAGCGGGCGGCCGGCCTTTCGCATGCCCGGCCTTCCGCGTGCCCGGCCTTCCGCATGCCGGGCCAGCGTCACGCACCGTGCCGGGGGACGGTACCTTCGGGACCGTGAGTACGAACGACGAACCGACCCGTCCCGACCACCAGCTGGAGGTCGTCCGCCACGACCGGCTCGGCGAGAAGCTGCCGATCCGGATGCTGCACGACCGCGTGCTGGTGCGCATCGAGGGCAGCGAGGGCGAGCGCCGCTCGACCGGCGGCATCCTGATCCCGGCGACCGCGGAGCTGTCCAAGCGCTGCACCTGGGCCGAGGCCGTCGCGGTGGGCCAGAGCGTGCGCGCGGTGGAGCCGGGGGACCGGGTGCTGTACGACCCGGAGGACAAGCTGGAGGTCGAGGTCCGCGGCGCCACCTACGTGCTGCTGCGCGAGCGTGACCTGCACGCCGTCGCCGCGGCCCGCTTCGGCGACACGGAGGGCTCGACCGGGCTGTACCTGTGACGGCGGAGCGGCTGCGCTTCTTCTTCGAGTCCGGTTCGGTCGGCTCGGTGCTGTGGCCGGAGGACCCGGAGAGCCCGTACGGCTGCCCGGCCGGGCTGGAGCTGCTGCCGCTCGGGGCCGGGCTCCGGGCGGAGCTGACGGAGCTGTCGCAGTGGTACCAGACCTCGATCGACTGGGACTACCCGCCGGACCCGTCGCCGTGGGGGCAGGAGGAGAAGGACCGCTTCAACGCCCGGGCCCGGGCGGCCCTGGACGCGGTACGCCGTGAGCTCGGCCCGGGCTGGGCGGTGGTGGACCGGTTCCGGCCGGTCCGCTGACAGCCGGTCCGCTGACGGCCGGTGCGCTGACCGGCCGCCAAGGCGCGACCCGCCGGACGGTCCCGGGCGTTGTCGGTGGCACGGGCTAGGGTCCCGGCATGAGCGTGCCGGTGATCGGTGATGAGGAGCGTCGCGCCCGGTTGGGGCGGCGGCAGTCGTTGGCGCCGTCGGTGCGGGCGGCGCGGGTGGAGGACGTGGCCGATGCGGTGGTCGGGCTGCACGCGACGGACGCGGCCACGGTGTACCTGTCGGCCTGCGCGCGGCTGGCGGAGCCCTCGGCGGCGGAGGTGGACCGGGCGCTGTACGAGGACGTCTCGCTGGTGAAGCTGCTGTCGATGCGGCGGACGATCTTCGCGGTGACGGAGGGCCTCGCCCCGTACGTGAGTTCGGCGGCGGCGCGGGCGATCGCGGCCAAGGAGCGGGCGACGCTGCTGAAGCACCTGCGGGACCACGCCGAGGGTTGGGACGAGGCCAGGCTGGCGGAGACCGAGCGCGAGGTGCTGGCCGCGCTGGCCCGGCGCGGTGAGGCGACGACCAGGGAACTGTCCGAGGACGTACCGCAGTTGCGCGAGACGATGCTGATGTCGGCGGGCAAGGCGTACGAGGCGAGGCAGAGCGTGGGCAGCCGGCTGCTGCGGCTGCTGGCCTCGGACGGGCACGTGCGCCGCTGCCGTCCGCGGGGTTCGTGGCTGAGCAGCAGCTATCCCTGGGCGCTGGTGCCGCAGTGGCCCGAGGTGCCGGTGCGGGAGGCCAGAGCCGAGGTGGTGCGGCGCTGGCTGGCGGCGTACGGGCCGGCGACGGTCGAGGACGTGAAGTGGTGGACGGGCTGGACGCTGAGGGACGTTCGCGGGGCGCTGGCGGACCTCGGGGCGCGGGACGTGGCACTGGCCGGCGGGGCGGCGGCGCTGGTGCTGCCGGGGGACGAGGGGCCGGTGGCGGAGCCCGAGCCGTGGGCGGCGCTGCTGCCCGCGCTGGACCCGGCGGTGATGGGCTGGCGCGGGCGGGACTGGTACCTGCGGCCGGAGGACGTGCCGGCGCTGTTCGACCGGGCGGGCAACGCCGGGCCGACGGTGTGGTGGTGCGGCGAGGTGGTGGGCGGCTGGGCGCAGCGGGCCGACGGCGAGCTGGTGTGGCGGCTGTTCCGGGATGTCGGGGCGCAGGCCGAGGGGGCCGTGGCGGCTGAGGCGCGGCGGTTGGCGGGCTGGCTGGGGGAGGTGCGGGTGACGCCGCGGTTCCGGACTCCGCTGGAGCGCGAACTGGTGCGCTAGGGAGCGGCGTTGGGCCGGGGCCTGCGTCAGTGCGGGGTGCCGGGCGGGGTCGCCAGGTGGGTGGGGGGCCCGCCGGTGGCGCTGGGGAGGGCGGTGGGCCTGGTGGGCTGGGGCTGGCTGGGTTTGGGGGTGGTGCTGGGCTGTTCCGGTTCGGTGGTGGGCTTGGGGGCCTGCGGGCTGGGGGTGGTCGGGCGCGGTTCGGGTTCGCCGGTGGCGGCGGGGGCGCTGGGCGCGTCGTGGGTGGCGGGTGCGTGGGTGGGGGGCGGCGTGCCCGGGGCCGGCTCGGCGGCGGCGGTGGGTGCGCCGCCGGTGGCCGGGGTGGTGGGGGTGGTGGTCGCGCTGGGGGTGGTGCTGACGGGGGCGGTGGGCCAGGTGGTGTCGCCGGGTTCGCCGTTGCCGGTCTGGAGGTCGAAGTCCTGGGCGGGGGTGCCGTCGAGGGCGGCGGTCATGTAGGCGGTCCAGATCCGGGTGGGGAAGGCGCCGCCGTTGATCCGGGCGAGTCCGGCGGTGCCGGCCAGGGGTTCCTTGGCGTGGGTCTTCGGGTGTTCCCTGAACAGGCCGACGGTGGTGGCGAGTTCGGGGGTGTAGCCGGCGAACCAGGCGGAGAGGTTGGAGTCGGTGGTGCCGGTCTTCCCGGCGGCTGGGCGGCCGAGGTCGAGGGCGGCGGCGCCGGTGCCGCGGGGGCTGATGACGCCGCGCAGCACGTCGGTGACGGAGTCGGCGATGCCGCGGCCGATGGCGTCGGTGGGGTTGTGCTCGGGCAGTTCGGGGACGTCGACGGTGCCGCCGGGGGTGGCGCGTTCGAGGGTGAGGACGGACCAGGGGGTGCGGGCCTGGCCGTGGTCGGCGAGGGTGGCGTAGGCGCCGGCCAGGTCGATGGCGCTGGGGGTGGCGGTGCCGAGGGTCATGGAGGTGTTGGCCGGGTCCATGCCGCGGACGCTGTCGGGGATGCCGAGTCTGACGGCCGTCTCCCGGACGCGGGCGAGTCCGGCGTCCACGCCCTCCTGCGCGTACACGGAGTTGACGGACTTCACCATGGCCTGGCGCAGGGTGATGCTGCCGTAGTCGATGTCGTCCTCGTTGGGCGGCGCGTACGGGGTGGGGCCGCCGGTGACGGGGCGTTCGCTGGTGCCGTCGTAGCGGGACTCGGTGGTGATCGGGTGGCCGTCGACGGTGTGCTGGGCGAGGAGTCCGGCGGCGAGGTCGATCGGTTTGAAGGTGGAGCCGATCTGGTTGTCCTGGCGCAGTGCGTCGTTGTAGGGCTGCTTGGCGTAGTCGGGGCCGCCGTAGACGGCGACGACCCGGCCGGTGGCGGGTTCGACGGAGGCGCCGGCGACCCGGACGTCGGTGTCGGTGTCGGGGCGGGCCCGGGGGTCGAGTTCGCCGGTGAGCTGCTCCTGGACGGCTTGGGCGAAGGCGTCCTGGCGGGGTTTGTCGAAGGTGGTGGTGATGCGCCAGCCGCCGGCCTTGAGGGTGGCGGCGTCGAGGGTGCCGGAGGAGATGAGGTAGTCGTCGGCGACGCCGACGAGGTAGCCGGCCTGGCCGGACAGGCCGGTGGCGGGCTGGGGGTCGAGGGGTTCGGGGAAGGTGGTGGCGTCGCGGTCGGCGGGGGCGAGGAAGCCGAGCTGGACCATGCCGTCGAGGGTGTGGTGCCAGCGGGCGAGGGCCTTCTCGCGGTTGGCGGGGGTGGCGGTCCTGACGTCGTAGAGGCTGGGGGCCTGGAGCAGGGCGGCGAGGTAGGCGCCCTGGCCGAGGGTGAGCTGGGCGGCGTCGACGCCGTAGTAGGCGTGGGCGGCGCTCTGGATGCCGTAGGCGCCGCGGCCGAAGTAGCTGCTGTTGAGGTAGCCGGCGAGGATCTCGCGCTTGTCGCGCTGCTGGTCGACCTTGAGGGCGATGAGCAGTTCGCGGCCCTTGCGCTCGATGGTGCGGTCCTGGGTGAGGTAGTAGTTCTTGACGTACTGCTGGGTGATGGTGGAGCCGCCCTGCATGCCCTTGCCGAGCAGGGTGTTCCAGCCGGCCCGGATCATGCCCTTCAGGTCGATGCCGCGGTTCTGGTAGAAGGTGCGGTCCTCGGCGGAGACGACGGCCTGCTGGGTCTGGAGCGGGATCCGGTCGATGGTGACGTCGGTGCGGTTGACGGCGCCGGTGCGGGCGATTTCGGTGGTGCCGTCGGCGTAGAGGTAGATGTTGTTCTGGGCGACGGCGTGGGCGTTGGGATCGGGCACCGGGACGACGGCGTAGAGCGCGGCGAAGCCGCCGACGGCGAGCAGGAGCAGCGCGGTGAGGGTGCCGAGGGTGATCCGCCAGGTGGGCAGGGCCCGGCGCCAGAGCGGGAGGGCGCGGCGGGCCTCGCGGCGGGCGGCCCGTTTGGCCTGGCGTCGGCTGCTCAAGGTCATGCCGAGATTATCTGCTATTTGACGGGCGATCAGGCCGGATAAACCGGGTGCGGGGGGTGCGGGCCGGAGGTACGGTGAAAGGTGAGAACCGCATAGCGCACCCACTTCCGCAGCTCCGCCCGTCCGGCCCGGCACCCCCGGGTACGGCCGGTCGGGGCCGTTGGGGCGTGCGCGGATGCCGAGGGCACTCCCCTCTGCTCCTGTTTGTCGATAAGGAGACAATATGCTCTACGCCGCCGTCACCCGCGGCGCCTTCCGCCGCTACTCCACCTACCGGGCCGCCACCGTGGCCGGCACCTTCACCAACACCGTCTTCGGCGTCATCCTCGCCTACACCTTCCTCGCCCTCTGGCAGGCCCGTCCCGGCCTCGGCGGCTACGACCAGAGCCAGGCCGTCACCTACATCTGGGTCAGCCAGAGCCTGCTGGTCACCGTCGCGGTCTGGGGCGGCGGCTTCCAGGACGACCTCCAGGACCGCTTCCGCAGCGGGGACATCGCCGTCGACCTCTACCGTCCGGTCGACTTCCAGTGCTGGTGGCTGGCCTCCGACCTCGGCCGGGCCGGCTTCCAGGCGCTGGTCCGCGGCACCGTGCCGATGCTGATCGGCGCGCTGGTGTTCCACCTCCGGATGCCCGAGCACCCGCTGACCTGGGGATTCTTCCTGCTCTCCGCGCTGCTCGCGGTGGTGGTCAGCTTCGGGCTGCGCTTCCTGGTCTCGATCACCGGCTTCTGGCTGAACGACTCGGAGGGCATCCGCTCGGTGATGCTGGTGGTCTCGATGTTCTTCTCCGGGATGCTGCTGCCGATCGCGCTGTTCCCCGGATGGCTCGGCGACCTCGGCGGGGTGCTGCCCTGGGCGGCCCTGGTGAAGGTCCCCAGCGACGTCTTCCTGGAACGCGCGAGCGGCACCGGCCTGCTCGGCGCGTTCGGCTTCCAGCTCGGCTGGGCGGCCGTGCTGCTCGCCGCCGGGCGGGGCGCCCAGTGGCTGGCGACCCGCAAGGTGGTGGTCCAGGGTGGCTGAGCAGCTCGTACGGGAGCCGTACGCTCCCGGGCCCCTCGACCCGGAGCCCTTCGTGCGGGAGCGGTTCGGGCCCCGCGCCGCCTGGGCGGTGCGCTCCTGGTGGCTCTGCGCCCGGATGTGGATGCGCTCGATGATGGCCTACCGGGCCTCCTTCGCGCTGAACCTGGTGGCCAGCCTGGTCTCCCACTCCCTGGACTTCGTGGTGCTGGTGATCATGTTCCGGCACACCGACCGGCTCGGCGGCTGGACCCTGCCGGAGACCGCCTTCCTGTACGGCACCGCGACCTTCTCGCTCGGCGCCGCCAACCTGCTGGTCGGCTCGGCCGAAGGACTCGGCGCGCGGATCGTCAGCGGCTCGCTGGACACCATGCTGATCCGGCCCGCCCCCGCGCTCTCCCAGCTGTGCGCCGAACGCTTCACGCTGCGCCGGCTCGGCCGCCCGCTCCAGGCCGTCGCGGTGCTGGCCTGGTCGCTGGCCGGCCTGGACGTGCACTGGACCTGGGACCGGGTGCTGATGGTGCCCGTCATGCTGGTCTGCGGCACCGTCATCTTCGGCGCGATCTACGTCGGCGGCGCCACCGTCCAGTTCTGGTGGGGCGAGTCCAAGGAGATCCAGAACTCCTTCACCTACGGCGGCGCGACCCTGCTGCACTACCCGCCGACCGTCTTCGCCAAGGAACTGGTCGCCGGGGTGGTCTTCGGCGTCCCGCTGGCCTTCGTCAACTGGCTGCCCGCACTGCACGTCCTCGGCCGGACCGACCCGCTCGGCCTGCCCGCCGCCTTCCGGTTCGCCTCCCCGGCCGCCGCCGCGCTCTGCGTCCTCGCCGCCGGGCTCGCCTGGCGCGCCGGGCTGCGCGCCTACCGCGGCACCGGCAGCTGAACCACTCCAGCCCCCAGAAGGAGCTCCCATGGCACTGATCGAACTCGACGACGTCCACCGCAACTTCACCGTACGGGCCCGCACCGGCCGGTTCAGCCGGGTCAAACGCGAGGTCCGCGCGGTCGACGGGCTCAGCTTCACCGTCGACGCCGGCGAGTGCGTCGGCTACATCGGGCCCAACGGGGCCGGCAAGTCCACCACCATCAAGATGCTCACCGGCATCCTCGTCCCCAGCTCCGGACGGCTGCGGGTGGCCGGGGTCGACCCGGCCCGCGAACGCGTCGCGCTGGCCCGCCGGATCGGCGTCGTGTTCGGCCAGCGCACCACCCTCTGGTGGGACCTGCCGCTGTGCGACTCCTTCGAACTCGCCCGCCGGATCTACCGCATCCCCGACGCCAGGTACCGCGAGAACCTCGACCGCTGTGTCGAACTGCTCGACCTCGGCGGCCTGCTGGACACCCCGGTGCGCCAGCTCTCGCTCGGCCAGCGGATGCGCGGTGACCTCGCCGCGGCGCTGCTGCACGACCCCAGGGTGCTCTACCTGGACGAGCCGACCATCGGCCTGGACGTGGTCAGCAAGGGCCGGGTGCGCGAGTTCCTGCGCGAGGTCAACCGCGACCGGGGCACCACCGTGCTGCTCACCACCCACGACCTCACCGACATCGAGCAGCTCTGCGGCCGGGTGATGGTGATCGACCACGGCCGGGTGGTGTACGACGGCGGGCTGGACGGCCTGCACGCCGACGGCCGCAGCGAGCGGACCCTGGTGGTGGACCTCGCCGAGGCCGGGCCCCCGATCGAGGTGCCGGGGGCGCGGGTCAGCAGGGTCGACGGGCCGCGCCAGTGGCTGGCCTTCCCGGCCGAGGAGAGTGCCGCGCCGATCGTGGCCGCCGTGGCGGCGCGGTACCCGCTGGTGGACCTGTCGGTGCGCGAGCCGGCCATCGAGGACGTGATCGCCCGGATGTACGCGCGGGTCGCGATCGGCTGACGGGCCGGCCCGTCGGCGTTCCGTTCCCCGGCCCCCGCGCGGCCGCCCCCGGTCGCCGCGCGGCCCGTCAGCCTGTTCGCCCCCCGGCCGCCGCGTGTCCGTGCGGCGACCGGGAGCGTGTTCTGTTCCCCGTCGCCGGTGCGGGTGACGGTCGTGACCCGGCGCCCTCACCACGAGTTGGCCAGTCGTCACTCACCGAAACTGAATCCGGAGGCCCGCCGCCCGATGTCCGTACCCGACGTGACCGTGGTGGTCGCGGTCTACAACACCGTGCCGTACCTCACCGCCTGCCTGGACTCGCTGGTCGGACAGTCCCTGGCGCCGGGGAGGCTGGAGGTGGTGGCCGTGGACGACGGCTCCACGGACGGCGGCGGGGAGCTGCTGGACGCGTACGCGGCCCGCCACCCCGGGCTGTTCACGGTGGTGCACCAGCCCAACTCGGGCGGCCCCGCGGGCCCGACCAACCGGGGCTTGGAGCTGGCCCGCGGCCGTTACGTGCTGTTCCTGGGCGCGGACGACTGGCTCGGCGAGGAGGCGCTGGAGCGGCTGGTTGCGGCCGCCGACGCCTGGGGCTCGGACGTGGTGGTGCCCAAGCAGGTCGGGGTGAACGGGCGGCTGGTGCCGCAGGGGATCTTCCACGCCGACGCCGAGTCCGTGGGCTTCGCCGACTCGGCGCTGGCCTGGGCGCTGGCCGACACCAAGCTGTTCCGGCTCGACCTCGTCCGGCGCCACGGGCTGCGCCGCGACGAGCGGCTGAAGGTCTTCTCGGACCAGCCGTTCACCCTGGAGGCCTGCCTGCGGGCGGCCAGGGTGTCCGTCCTCGCCGACTACGACTGCTACTTCCTGGTGCTGCGCGACGACCGGGGCAACGTCACCGAGCGGGCCGGAGTGCTGGACCGGCTGCGCGGGATCGCCGCGCTCCAGCAGGTGGCCGCCGAACTGGCGTGTCCCGGCGAGGAGTTGGACGCCATCCGGGTGCGCAGCTTCGCCTGGGACGTGCCGCGCCTGCTGGACGAGGGCTTCCTGCTGCTGGCCGAGGAGACCCAGGGGCGGGTGTGCGCCGAAGTCGCCGGGCTGGTCGAGCGGTTCGGCGCCCGCGAGGTGTACCACCGGCTGCCGGTCGCCGAGCGGGTGCGGCTCGAACTCGCCGCCGCGGGACGGCCGGAGGCGCTGCGGAACCAGATCCGCTACGAGGCCGCGCACGGCGAGCCGCCGGCGGTGCGGGACGGTCGGCGGCTGTACGCGGACTATCCGGCGTTCCGGGACGCCGGGACCGGGCTGCCGGACGAGCTGTTCCTGCTGCGCGAGGAGACGGCCGGGGCGGCGGAGGCGGCCGCCCCGTCGCCCGGTCTGGCCCGGCAGTTGTGGCGCGGACTCGTCCCGGCGCAGCTGCGCCGCGGACTGCGGCGCCACCCGGCGTGGCGCCGGTTCGCCGATTCGGTGAGCGGGGGCGTCCGGTGAACATCGGCGTACGGAGGCCCGTGGTGAGCCTCGGAGACAGCGGGGACTTCGGTGGAAGGGGGACGGGGATGAGTCTGGACGTCTGCGTGGTCGGGCTGGGCAAGCTGGGTCTGCCGCTGGCGGTGCAGTTCGCGTCGAAGGGCCACCGGGTGACGGGCGCGGACATCGCGCCCGGCGTGGTGGACAGCGTCAACCGGGGCGTGCCCCCGTTCCCCCGGGAGGAGGGCCTGGAGCAGGCGCTCAAGCGGGTCGTCGCCGAGGGCCGGCTGCGGGCCACCACCGACACCACGGCCGCGGTCGCCCGGTCCGGGGCCGTGGTGCTGGTCGTCCCGCTGGTCACCGCCGCCGACGGCAGCCCGGACTTCGCCCTGCTCGACGCGGCCACCGACGCCGTCGCGGCCGGGCTGCGCCGGGGCGCCCTGGTCAGCTACGAGACGACCCTGCCGGTCGGCACCACCAGGGAGCGCTGGGCGCCCCGGCTGGCGGCCGGCTCCGGGCTCGCCGCCGGGGCGGACTTCGGGCTGGTGTTCAGCCCGGAGCGGGTCCGCACCGGACGGGTCTTCGCCGACCTGCGGCGCTACCCCAAGCTGGTCGGCGGCCTGGACGAGTCCTCCACCCGGCGCGGCGCCGAGTTCTACCGGGCGGTGCTGGACTTCGACCCGCGCCCGGACCTGCCGCGGCCCAACGGCGTCTGGGAGCTGGCCTCGGTGGAGGCGGCCGAGTTCAGCAAGCTCGCCGAGACCACGTACCGGGACGTCAACATCGCGCTGGCCAACCAGTTCGCCCGGTACGCGGACGAGGTCGGGGTGGACTTCGCGGAGATCGCCGACGCCTGCAACTCGCAGCCGTACAGCCACCTGCACCGGCCCGGCATCGCGGTCGGCGGGCACTGCATCCCGGTGTACCCGCGGCTGTACCTGTGGAACGACCCGGGCGCGACGGTGGTGCGGGCGGCGCGCGAGGCCAACCTGGCGGTGCCCGGCTACGCGGTGGGCGTGCTGGCGGGGGCGGTGCCGGGCGGGATCGCCGGGCAGGGTGTGCTGGTGCTCGGCGCGGCGTACCGGGGCGGGGTCAAGGAGACGGCCTACTCCGGGGTGTTCCCGCTGGTCTCGGCGCTGGCGGCGGCGGGCGCGCGCCCGTACGTCGGCGACCCGCTGTACCGGGCGGAGGAGCTGGCAGCGCTCGGGCTGCCGCCGTACGGCGGGGAGCCGGTGGTGGCGGCGGTGCTACAGGCGGACCACCCGGAGTACCGGGACCTGGCGCCGGTGGACCTGCCGGGGGTGCGGGTGCTGCTGGACGGGCGGCGGTGCACGGACCCGGCGCGCTGGGCGGGCGAGGGGGTGCGGCGGATCGTGCTGGGCGGGGCATGAGGCCCTGCGCCCGTGGCGGGGGCGTGGAACCCTGCCGTCGATCCGGGGCGTGAAGCCCGCCCGGGGCGCGTGATCGTGAGGCGAGCCCCCGTCCGCGCCGGGCACCGGGCAGACTGGCGGGGTGAGTGACGATGCCTTCAGCGGGACCGGCCCCGGGGTCCGGTTCACCGCGGCCGACGAGCAGAAGAGACGTGGCGTCCGCCGGATGAAGACCATCGCGACCGGCCTGCTGGCCTTCGCGACCCTGGTCTTCGCCCTCGCGACCTGGGCCAAGGCGGCCGGTGCCGGGCCCTGGGCGGGGTACGTGGCGGCCGCCGCCGAGGCGGGGATGGTCGGCGCGCTCGCCGACTGGTTCGCGGTGACCGCGCTGTTCCGCCGTCCGTTCGGCCTGCCGATCCCGCACACCGCGATCATCCCGACCAAGAAGGACGCCTTCGGCCGCTCGCTCGGCGACTTCGTCGGCGACAACTTCCTCTCCGGCCACGTGGTGCGCGGCCGCCTCGCGGCGCTCGGCATCGGCCGGCGGCTGGGGGAGTGGCTGGCCGCGCCGGGCAGCGCCGAGCGGGTCACCAAGGAGGCCTCGGCGGCGCTGCGCGGCCTGCTCGCGGTGCTCCGCGACGACGACGTCAGGGCGGTCGTCGCCGAGGCGGTGACCAGGCGGGCCGCCGCCACCTCGGTGGCCGAGCCGATGGGCCGGATGCTCGGCAAGGTGGTCGCGGACGGCGGGCACCACGGGGTGGTGGACCTGGTGGCGGTCCGGGCGCACGGCTGGCTGACCGCCAACCACGAGGAGGTGGTCCAGAAGGTCACCCAGAAGACCCCGGGCTGGACGCCCCGGTTCATCGACCACCAGGTCGGCGAGCGGGTCTACAAGGAGCTGCTGCGCTTCGTCACCGAGATCAGGGACGACCCGGCCCACCCGGCCCGCGGCGCGATCGACAACTTCCTCGCCGACTTCGCGACCGAGTTGCAGACCGACCCGGAGACCATCGCCCGGGTCGAGCGGGCCAAGGCCGAGCTGCTGGCCCGCCCCGAGGTGCAGGACCTGATCAACTCCACCTGGGCGGCCGTGCGCACCCTGGTGATGGGCGCGGCCGAGGACGAGGACAGCGAACTGCGCCGGCGCATCCGCGACGGCGTGCGCGGCTTCGGCGAGCGCCTGGCCACCGACCCCAAGCTCCAGGCCAAGGCGGACGGCTGGCTCCAGGACGCCGCCCAGTACCTGGTCGACACCTACCGCGCCGAGATCACCTCGCTGATCTCCGAGACGGTGGCGGGCTGGGACGCCGACGACGCCTCCCGCAAGATCGAGGCCAACGTCGGCCGCGACCTCCAGTTCATCCGGATCAACGGCACGGTGGTCGGCGCCCTGGCCGGGCTGCTGATCCACACGGCGGCGGTCGCGCTCGGGGGGTGATCCCCGGGAAGCCCGGAAGCCGGTCCGGGGCACGGCCTATCCTTGCCAGCACTGTCGTCGGTACGCGCGTAGAAGGAAGTAGGGAACCACCGTGGTCCAGCCGGACGGAAGTCGGATCGTCCCCAGTGCCAGTCGGATCGGGTCGGGAGACCGGAGCATCGAGGCGTTCATCGCCGGGATGCCCAAGGCGGAACTGCACGTCCACCACGTCGGCTCGGCCTCGCCGCGCGTCGTCGCCGAACTGGCCGCCCGGCACGCCGGGAACTCCAGGGTGCCGACCGACCCGGAGGCGCTCGCCGAGTACTTCCAGTTCACCGACTTCGCGCACTTCATCCAGGTCTACCTGAGCGTGGTCGACCTGGTCAGGGACGCGGAGGACGTCCGGGCGCTCACCTACGGCGTGGCCGAGGACATGGCCCGGCAGAACATCCGCTACGCCGAGCTGACCATCACCCCGTACTCCTCGGTCCGCCGGGGCATCCCCGAGGTCGCCTTCATGGAGGCCATCGAGGACGCCCGGCTGCGCGCCGAGAAGGAGCTCGGCGTGGTGCTGCGCTGGTGCTTCGACATCCCGGGCGAGGCCGGCCTGGAGTCGGCCGAGGTGACCGCGCGGCTGGCCACCGAGCTGGCGCCCGAGGGCCTGGTCAGCTTCGGCCTGGGCGGCCCGGAGATCGGTGTGCCGCGCCCGCAGTTCAAGCCGTACTTCGACCGGGCCAGGGCGGCCGGCCTGCACAGCGTCCCGCACGCGGGCGAGACCACCGGTCCCGAGACGGTCTGGGACGCGATCCGACTGCTCGGCGCCGAGCGCATCGGGCACGGCACCCAGGCGGTGAAGGACCCGGCGCTGCTCGACCACCTGGGCGAGCACCGCATCCCGCTGGAGGTCTGCCCGACCTCCAACATCGCCACCCGGGCCGTCGAGCGGATCGAGGACCACCCGATCAAGCGGATGGTGGAGGCCGGGCTGCTGGTGACGGTCAACAGCGACGACCCGCCGATGTTCGGCACCGACCTCAACACCGAGTACGCGGTGGCGGCGCGGCTGCTGGACCTGGACGCGGCCGGGGTGGCGGCGCTGGCCCGCAACGCGGTCGAGGCCTCCTTCCTGGACGGGGCGGGCAAGACCCGGCTGGCCGGGGAGATCGACGCCTACCTGGCGGGCTGGCAGCAGCCCTCGTCCTGACCCTTCCGCCGTCGCGTTCCCGCTGGTGAACCGCCCCGTCGACCCTGGATTCCGCCCGGGTCGGCGGGGCGGTTCCGTTGCCGGTGCCAGCCCCGTCCGGGATGTGGCGCCAAAGTGGTGCCACAAATGGCTCGACATGGCGCCACTGGCGTGCCAAGCTATCGGCCATGGACCTCACGCCCTACGTGGAAAACCTCCGGAACGAGCTCGCGGTGGCCGCCGCCACCGGTGGGGACGAAGCCCGCGCGCTGGCCGAGCGGCTGACGCTCCCGCTGGAGTCGGCCGTGCGGCTCACCCTGCTCAACGCGCTCTCGGCCGCCATGGGCGAGGTCACCCGCGACCTCGCCCCCGGCTCGGTGGACGTGCGCCTGCGCGGGCTCGACCCGGAGTTCGTGGTGACGGCGCCGCCCGGCTCGGGCGCCTTCCACGGCGATCTGCCGCCGGTGACGCCATCGGTGGCGCCATCGATGGCACCGGGTGTGGCGCCACTGGCGGCGGCGATGCCATCCGCCCCGCCGGAGCCGGACGAGACGGGCACGGCCCGGATCAACCTGCGCCTGCCCGCCCACCTCAAGGCCCGGGCGGAGGAGGCCGCCGGCGAGGCCGGGCTCTCGCTCAACGCCTGGCTGGTCCGGGCCCTGGCGGGCGCGCTGGAGGGCGGTGAGCCGGCCCGGCGTCCGGTCGCCGACCCGGGCAGCCACGTCCCGCGCAGCGTCGGCGGCCAGGGCTTCACCGGCTGGGTCCACTAGCACCTCCGCGGTACCCGAGGCTTCTGCACCTTCGACGTCACCCCCGCTCCGACCAGCGGGAACACCTACACGAGTCAAGAGGACGGGACAGCCATGCCCACGTACGAGACCGACGGACCGATCTCCGCCGTCATCGAATTCGACATCGGCTCGGTCTGGATCAAGGCGAGCAAGCGCACCGACGCCGTGGTCGAGGTCCGGCCCGCGAACCCGGCCAAGGAGGCGGACGTCAAGGCCGCCGAGCAGACCCAGGTCGACTTCTCCGGCGGCCGGCTCGGCATCAAGACGCCCAAGCAGCGCTCCGTCTTCGCCAGCAAGAAGGGCGCGGTCGAGGTCCTGGTCGAGCTGCCGGCCGGCTCCGAGGTCCACAGCGAGTCCCCGATGGCCGAGTTCGTCACCGAGGGGCCGCTCGGCGCCTGCCGGCTGAAGACCTCGCTCGGCCGGATCCAGGTCGAGAGCGCCGCCAGCGTGCGGCTCGACAGCGGCTTCGGTGACGTCCGGCTCGGGGCGGCAGCCGGGGACGCCGAGGTGACCGGCGCCGGCCGGATCGAGATCGGCTCTGTGGAGGGCCGGCTGACGGTCAAGAACAGCAACGGGGACACCGAGATCGACGAGGTGCACGGAGAACTGCACGCCAACGCCTCCAACGGCCGGATCCACGTCGGCGTGGCCGAGGGGAACGTGGACGCCAAGTCGGCGCACGGCCACATCCGGGTCGGCCGGGTGGTCCGCGGCCAGGTCACCCTCCAGACCAGCGTGGGGGACGTGGAGGTCGGCATCGCGGAGGGCACCGCGGCCTGGCTCGACGTGCACAGCAAGGTCGGCGGCGTCCGCAACGACCTCGGCCCCACCAAGGGCCCGGGCGACGCGGTGGAGACGGTCGAGGTCCGCGGCCGCACCCAGGTCGGCAACGTCATCGTGCGGAGGGCGTGATGGCGGCGATCCCGGCGGTCCCGGTGCGCCCGGTGGTCTCGGCGCACCCGGCGATCTCGGCGACCGGACTCACCAAGTCCTACGGGGACAAGGCGGTCCTGAAGGGCGTCGACCTGGACATCCCGGCGGGCAGCGTCTTCGCCCTGCTCGGGCCCAACGGCGCAGGCAAGACCACCGTCGTGCAGATCCTCTCCACCCTGATCCCCGCCGACGGCGGCTCGGCCCGGGTGGCCGGGCACGACGTGGAACGTGAGGCCGACGGGGTGCGGAAGGCGATCGGGGTGACCGGCCAGTTCTCGGCGGTGGACAACCTGCTCACCGCCGAGGAGAACCTGATGCTGATGGCCGACCTCAACCACCTCCGCCGTCGGGAGGGGCGGAGGCGGACCGAGGAACTGCTGCGGGTCTTCGACCTCACCGAGGCCTCCGGCAAGCCCGTCACCACCTTCTCCGGCGGCATGCGGCGCAAGCTCGACCTCGCGATGACGCTGGTCGGCGACCCGAAGGTGATCTTCCTGGACGAGCCGACCACCGGGCTGGACCCGCGCAGCCGGCGCACCATGTGGGAGATCATCAGGGGCCTGGTCGCCGACCAGGGGGTGACGATCTTCCTCACCACCCAGTACCTGGAGGAGGCCGACCAACTCGCCGACCGGATAGCCGTCCTGGACGGCGGCCGGATCGTCGCCGAGGGCACGGCCGAGGAGCTGAAGCGGTTCGTCCCCGGCGGGTGGATCAGGCTCCGGTTCGCGGACGCCGGCCGGCTGGCCACCGCCGCCGCGCTGTTCGAGTACGCCGAGGCCGACAGCGAGTCGTTGCGGCTGGACATTCCGGGGGACAACTCCGTCCTCACCGTCCGGGCCGTGCTGGAGGCGCTCGACAACGCGTCGGTGCAGGCCGAGTCGCTGGTCGTGGAGACGGCCGACCTGGACGACGTGTTCCTTCGACTCACCGGGGAGGGCGTGCGATGAGCACGGCCACGGGGACGGCCGGCTACGTGCTCAGCGACTCGCTGACCATGCTGCGGCGCAACCTCAAGCACGCACTGCGCTACCCGTCCCTGACCTTCGCGGTCGTGGTGATGCCGGTCATGATGCTGCTGCTCTTCAACTACGCCTACGGCAGCACGCTGGGCGCCGGCATCGGCGGCGGCAACTACATCGACTACGTGACGCCCGGCATCGTGCTGATGGCGGCCACGTCCGGGTCGCTGGTCACCGCGATCGGCATCTGCACGGACATGACCGAGGGCATCGTCAACCGCTTCCGCACGATGGCCATATCGCGCTCCGCCTTCCTGGCGGGGCACGTGGCCGGCAGCGTCATCCAGACCATGATCGGGCTGGTGCTGGTGATCGGCGCGGCCCTGGCGATGGGCTTCCGGCCGGACGCCGGACCGGTGGAGTGGCTGGCGGCAGCAGGCCTGCTGCTGTTCCTCACCATCGCCCTGACCTGGATATCGGCCGGCATCGGGCTGGTGGCCAAGACGGTCGAGAGCGCCAGCAACATGCCGATGCCCCTACAGTTCCTGCCCTTCATCGGCAGTGCCATCGTGCCGACCGACTCCATGCCGACGGCGCTGCGCTGGTTCGCCGAGTACCAGCCCTTCACGCCCATGATCGAGACCCTGCGCGGCCTGCTGATGGGCACCGGGATCGGCACCAGCGCCTGGAGCGCCCTGGCCTGGTGCACGGTGCTGACGCTGGTCGGCTACTTCTGGTCGCGGAGCGTCTTCTACCGGCGGTGACGGGGGTACGGCCGGTGGTCCACCAGGCCCGGACGACGGGGTACCCGTCGTCCGGGCCTGGTGGCACCCTCTAGTAAAGTCCCGGCAAAGAGCAACTCCGGGGGGAGCAAATGACGGTGACGCGCCGCAAACAGGTCGTCTGGTGGCTTCGCGGCGCGGCGCTGGCGGCCTTCCTGGTGTACCTGCCGGGCTACCTCTCCTCCCAGCAGGGAGGGCTGGTCAAGGTCGAACGCTGGCTGAACCATCCGGTGCTGCTGCTCGGGACGGCGGTCACCCTGGCCGTGGCCTCGGCGGTGGCCCAGTTCGAGTTCCGGACCAGGTGGGCGCAGATCGGCTGCGCGGCCGTCCTGTCGCCGCTCCTCGTCGTCGGGGCGGCGGTCGGTGCGCTGGCGTACGTCTTCGGCGGCGACGGCCGGCTGATCGACAGCAAGCCGGAGCCGAACCGCGCCGACCACGTGCTGAACATCACCGACATGGCCTTCTCGATCGATCCGGTCTACCGGGTCGAGCTGCTCTCCGGCACCGGCTGGTCGGCGCGGCACTGGAGCCTCGGCACCTGGGGCGAGGAGGAGGGCTTCCTCCGGGCCGAGTGGACAGGACCGGGCCGGATCACGGTGACGCTGGAGCACGAGGTCAGGGTCTACACCGTGGGCGAGGACGGGACGCTGGGCGGCCCTTCGGTGACACCCAAGCCCGCGTGGCCGTTGCCGTAGGGTCTGCGCCCGACGACCGACGGGGAACCGGCAGTCACCAGCGGTCGATGCCCATGGTCCTGGCCGCGCTGTGGACGGCGTTGTAGTGCGGGATCGACATGTCGGACTTCTTCTGGCCCGCCGGCAGGTTCCGGTCGGCGGCGCGGAACTCGTCCCGGGCCTCCGCGAGCAGGCCGGTGCCGTGGGAGACCGGGACGTCCTTGGTGCCGTGCGCCGGGTGGGACTTGGCGGCCGTCTTGCTGCCGGCGTTGATCAGGGTGCCGCGGGCCTGGTTGTAGTCGGCGACCTTGATCGTCTTCGGGTTGCGGAGCTCCGTCTGCACCCCGGCCGCCGACGGCGTGGACTCGGCGGCCACGGCGGTGGGAGCGGCGGCGGCGGTGAGCGCGCCCGTCACGAGGACGGTCGCGAGGGCGTTCCGAAGAGTCCTGTGCATGAGGGTTGTCCTTCCGGTGGGAATCCGGTGGGAGAGCGTCAGGGATTCGCCCCCGCCGCGAGCAGCGGAACGGTCGGGGTGCGAACGTCTCGGCCTTACCCCGGCCTTCGGCGCTGGAAAACCGGCTTCCGCCCGGGAGGTTCGGGGACGATGAGATCAGGCCGTTCTCTCGATCCGGGATAGTCGTATCGCCATACTGGCGACATGGATCCCGCGTTCTACCCTGATGTCGTCGCCGCCGGTGGCCTCGCCGCGGCGCTGGAGCGGATGTCAGCCGAACTGGGCCTGGACATCGCGGTGAGGCCGGACGACTCGGGCCGGACGGCGAGCATCGAAGCCCGGGTGCCCGGACGGGAGGCGCTCGACGTCTACCTTGAGGACGATTGCCGCTTCATCGGGGTCGACGGCTGGAGCCGGGGCCTGGCGATGATCGCGGGCGGCACCGAGGACCTCGGGGACATCGTCCGGGCGGGCGCGGCCTGGGGGAGCGGGCAGCGGCTGCCCGACATGCGTGAGCTGCTGCCGTGGCTGACGTGCAGCGAACTCGCGGAGGCGGCCGACCGCGGCGCGGCCGGCGCGGTCGACGTGGCGTGGCGACAGCTCCGGGAATGGGGGGAGGAGAAGCTGCCCGGGTTCCCGGAGTTCGGGGCGGCGGTGGAGGCGGCGCAGGTGCGACCGCGACTGCGACAGCTGCTCCCGTTCTCCAGCATGTGGCGACTCGGCTTCCGGCCCAGCGTCGGCCACGTGCTCGGGCCTGCGGTCGTCATCGTCCCGGTCCGTGGCAGTGGCACGTACCGGGTGCAGCGCGCCCTCGACTGCGAGGGAGGCGGCGACCTGATCGCCGAGGTCGGGTCGGCGGCCGAGGCGGCGGCCCTCGCCGAGGCCCACGTCCCGGCCGACCTCGGTCCGGCCGTCTTCGAGCCCGATCGGCCGTGAGCGGTGGTCCTTACCCGCGTGGTGACGGTCAGGTACGGGAGTGGCGCGGCGAGTTGAGGCGCGGCCGGGGCCGGCGAGCCTGTGGCGACTCACCGGCCCTGGCGGTTCACCTGCCCCGGTGGCGCTCCTTGGCCTGGCGCCGGGCGGCCGCCCGCCGTTCCAGCGCCTCCACGGCGGCGGTGCTCAGCGGCCTGGCCGCCGACTCCCTGGCCGCCTGCCGGGCGAGCCACTTGGGATTCAGTGACGTCCGCTCCCGGGGCCGCCGTTCGTCGGCCACCTCCGGCGCCGCGAGCGCGGAGTCCAGCAGCCGGCCGAAGTCCCTGCGGACGAACTCCGGCAACTCCGCGTTGCCCGGCTCGCCGCCGAAGACATGGCGGGCCGCACGGACTCCTCGCGGGCCCGCGGTCTCCAGCACCCCGACCCAGAACGGGCCCTCGAAGAACACGCTGAACGTGCTCGGCATGGTGCGTTCCTCCCATGGTTGCCCTGCCGTTTCCCGCACGCGGTCGCGCGCCGGGAGGGAACGCGCCGGACACCCTGGGAGGGGAGGTTACTGACCGCCGGTCATCGCCGACGGCGCCCGGACTACCGACCGGGGACTGTGATTTCGCGCGCTCCGCAAGGGATCGTACGGGGCGGCGGGGCCGGCCTCACCCGGATTTCCGTCCCGAGTCGCCGCGGAAGCCGTCACCGTCTCACCCTTGGTGGAGGGCGCGGCTTTCGCCGGTACTCCGGGTGGGCGGGTGTTGGCAGGTGTCAGGAATGCTATTAGTATTTAATTTAGGTAAAGAGATACCTATTCAAATGCATTTAAATTACAAAAAGGGGGGCGAGTGGCGCACTTTTCGCTAATTGGAAAGCAGAGAGCAGCGCGCCGGCCTGGCGACGGAGCGATGGGCCGCAGAAGGAGAGCGGTGGCATCGGTCGTTCTCTCTGCCTCTTCTCGGCTGCATCGGCGCCGGGTCGGCTGAGGCTTCTCCCAATGCCGGTGGATCGGTCGAGCCGCACACGGTGGAGCTCACGGCCGAAGACAGGGCGGCTATTTCGAAGACCAGGCTTTCAGTCAACAGCGACGGGCGACTGCTGGCCTACCGGGCGCACGTGAGAAACCTCGGCTGGAGTCGTTGGGTCACTAGTGCTTCGGACGGGTTCGCCGGCTGGACGGGGAAGGGCGAGCCGATCGAGGCGGTCGAGGTCTCCTGTGCTTCGGCTCCGGTCGGCGCGATTCTGGATGTCAGGGCGCACTGGTCCGGCGTCGGCTGGTCGCAGTACTCGCGGGTCCCCGCGGCAGGAAGTGGAACGAAACTCCTGCTCGGGACGGCAGGTGTCGCCGGGCCGTCACTGGAAGCCCTGACCTTCGGCGGGGACCATGCGAATTACTACAAGGCCGACGGGCATGTGAAGGACATCGGTTGGCAGCAGCTGGACCAGCGCGCGACGGTGCGAGCGGAGATCGGCACCACGGGGAAGTCACTCTGGATGGAGGCCTTCCGGGTATCCCCCTTCGAGGCCTACACGGAGCCGGTGAATCTCAGCCGAGTATCCGGCTCGTCCGATTCCGGAACATCCGTCAACGCGTCGAAGAAGCACTGGCGCTCGAAGGATTCGGCGACGGGTAACGCGGCAGAGTCGGCCGTGGTGGCGAGGTTCGATGCCTGGCATGATGCTGGCGATTCACCATTCCAACCAGGAAGGCAAGCCGGGTGGAATCTGGCCCGGGAGCAACGGCAACGGCGGGAAGCGTGACGCCTACCGTCATTGTGCGTGGAACGGCAGTATGACTCTGATGATGGGTGCGAAAACCGTAAAGGGGTTCGCTGATCGCCATGAGATGAGTCCGAAGCCGTCCAACATGTCGGAAGAAACCGCCAACGCCCACCACGCGATGGATTATCACAGCAACGCCACGGGGAGGTTCTTCGGTCAGCACATGCTGGATCACATGAAGGACGGTCCCGCAGTGGACTACCATGCTCAGATCCGCACCTGGTGTGCAATTGCGGTGGCCGACGAGGGATTGTACTCGCTGTCATGCTGAGCGTGAAGCTTTATATCTCGACTCACGACCGATCCGGCCGCAACGTTTGGAAGGCAAGATGACCCGCTCCTCCACTGCCGCCCTGCTGGGTGCAATGGCCCTGATACTGCTTGAAACCATTGCGATCGTTCTCTTCTTCTGCATAGCCATGCCGCTGTTCGCCGGCGGTATCGCCTTCGAGGACGAGAGAGCGCCCATTCCGAGCTACTTGCCGTACGGATTCCTGGTGGCGGGAATCGTCATGTCCGGGGTCAACGGTTGGGCGGCTCGGGGCCTGTGGGCGATGCAGTCCCCGCAAAGGGCGTCCCGTGGTGTCCCCGCCTTGGTCGGGGCGGGAGCGGTGCAGGTCGTGCTGATTGGTTTCGGTCTGCTGTTGGGGGCGCACCTGTTCATGCTCTTCGCCCTGGCAGTGCTGGCCCTGCTCGCCGTGCTCGTGCGGCCCGCACTCGCGAAGCCTTCTGTCTGAGGCGAAGGGTGCTGTCGTGGAGCGGGAAGTCGAGATCTCCGATTTCCCACTCCATGGTTACCCACCGGCTGAGCCTCTTCGTCCGGCCTGAGGGGGAATGCGGAAGGGTCCGGCACCCTGATGGATGCCGGACCCTTCCGACTGTGGAGCGCCAGGCCCGGATTGCACGGACTCTTCCTACTGAAAGTAGGACGTGCTCTGGTAGCACCGCTGACGCCTGGCGGGGAATCATCTCCCTCGCGACATCAGGAATATTAGCAGCTCAACGCCCGTGCTCCGAACCGCGGTACCGGAGCGGCCGGCCGAGGAGTCCCCCTCCTGTCGAGGCCTGGGTTCGAGTCCGTAGGGCACGCTGGCTGACGGGCGATGGACGGTGGGGGGTGGGGGAGTTGTCCATCGCGTGTCGACCGGGGTCGCGCAGAGTTCCGTGCAGCGCGGGACGGGACGGCGGCTCGCGCGGTCCATCGAAGGACTCACGGAAACCGAGGGAAGACATGCGCATCACCGCACGTTTCGCGGCGCTGGCCACGGTGGCCGCCATCGGGCTCGGCACGGTCGGCGCGGGTACGGCCCAGGCCGCGCCGGCTCCCGGGCAGGCCGCCCTCACGGCGGCCCGGAGCACCAAGGTGCACCTGTACAACGGGACCGGCTGTTCGCTCGTCCGGACCGGCTACGGTCTGGCCCACGGCATCTGGTCGCAGGGGCAGGAGCCTCCGTACACCGTGGGGGACACGTACCTCGTCCCCTTCCAGTCGGAGAGCAACGGGTTCATGACCGGCACCGAAGGGTGGGTGTCGTACCAGTCGTACAACTGTGACGACAGCTGGCGCAACGGCAAGAACATCATGATGCACTGGGCCAACCCCTACGTCGGCTCCAACAGCTACGACGACTACGGCACCGACTACGGCATCTTCTCCATGAATCGCGAGAGCGGTGGTGGCGACAACGCAGACGTCTACTGGAGTGCGATGAAGGGCTGATTCCGGGGTGGGGAACGCGGAAGGGTCCGGCACCTGGGTAGGTGCCGGACCCTTCCGACTGTGGAGCGCCAGGCCCGGGTTGCACGGACTCTTCCTACTGAAAGTAGGACGTGCTCTGGTAGCACCGCTGACGCCTGACGGGGAATCATGTTCCTCGCGACATCAGGAAGATTAGCAGCTCAGCACCGGTATGCCGAATTGTGGCCCCGGAGGCGGGACGGGACGGCTGCTCGTTCGTCCGGACCGACGGGCGATGGCTGGCGCAGCGGTGCCAAGGTCGCGCTGCACTGGGCCAACCCGTACGTGGGATCCAGCAGCTACGACGACTACGGCACCGACTACGGCATCGTCCGCACGAGCCGCGAGAGCGGTGGAGGGGGCAACGCGGACGTCTACTGGAGTGCGATGAAGGGCTGATTCCGGGGTGGGGAATGCGGAAGGGTCCGGCACCTGGGTAGGTGCCGGACCCTTCCGACTGTGGAGCGCCAGGCCCGGGTTGCACGGACTCTTCCTACTGAAAGTAGGACGTGCTCTGGTAGCACCGCTGACGCCTGGCGAGGAATCATGTTCCTCGCGACATCAGGAAGATTAGCAGCTCAACGCCGGTGCGCCGAATCGCGGTCCTGGAGGAGCCGGGCCGGGAGGTACGGGGACTCGACGCGGATGGTCCAGCCGCGGTGGTGGCGGGCGAGGCAGGCGAGGGCGAGGAGATCGAGGCTGAGCGGAGCCGTGGTCTCGGTGGCCCGGTCGGCGACGAGGTGGTGGTCGCGGTGGGCGGTCAGGGCGTCGAGGAGGGCGAGGTTGAAGCCGGCCTCGTCGCCGTCGACCAGCTGGGAGAGCAGGGCGACGGGCGCCGGGACGAAGCCCCACTCCTTGGCACGGGCCGCTTCCAACCGGGCCTTCTCGACGGCAGGGCGGGCGTCGATGCCCCGGAGGTGGTCGTGCAGGGCGAGGCGGTAGGCGGCGAACACGGAGCGGTCGCCGGTGGAACGGGTGGGGCCCGCGAGGAGGAGCGGTTCGAGGTCGTCCTGGTCGTCGGCGACAAGGGCGAAGGAGACGGCGGTCTGCCAGTGGCCGGGGCTCGCGGCAGTGGTGGCGTCGGTGCCGGCGAGGGCGTCGCGGAAGAGGTCGGCGCCGAGCCGGGAGCCCCGGCGGAGGCCGGCGAGCTGGGCGTCCGTGGCGTCGGGAGCGTGCGAGGCGCGGATGCGGAAGAGGGTCGCCTGCTTCTCCAGTGCGCGGGCGCGGGCTGAGGCGGTGGTCGCCTCCAGGGCGCTGCGCTCGAAGAGGGCCTCGGAATTCGCGTCGAGGGGGAGCGGTGGGGTCGGCCGGTCCAGCCGGACGGGCCAGACGACGTCCTCGGGGCGGCGCCCGGGGGTGGCGAATCCGGTGACGAGGGAGTGCGGGAGGTAGTCGGTCTCCACGGAGGGGAGCCAGCCGTGGGCGCGGTGGGCCAGGGCGGAGAGGGCGAGGGGGAGGAGCGGCAGGAGAGTGCGGGGGCGGGTGCCGTCCGTGCGGTCGAGGAGGGCGAGGACGGCGGCGTCGAAGGCGGGCCGGTCCGCGGTGGTGAGAGAGCGGAGGGCGTGGAAGGTGGGGTCGTCGCCGGTGTTGGTGGGGAAGTCGATGCAGGTAGGGAAGTGGGAGAGGAGGGCGGTGGCGAGGTCGGAGGCTGGGGAGAGGGCTTGCCAGGTGAAGATGAGGGCTTCGGCATGGCGGTCGAAGGTGTCGGCGAGAACGATGAGGCAGAAGGCGTTGACCCACCGGTGGACGCCGAGACGAGCCGGGGTGGGCGCGGCTTCGCGGTCGTACTCCATCCCGAAGTTGACGTAGTCGAGGAAGACGGAGAAGCGGTCGCGGGGGTAGTAGGCGGAGAAGGAGACGACGCCGGCGGCAGCTTCGGCGGCGTTGCGGAGGAGGGCCTGGGCCTCGGGGGAGGAGAGCTCGGGAGAGGTGAGGGAGAGGGCGCCGAGCTGGTCGAGGAAGGCGTCGGAGATGAGCTGCCATTCGGTGGCGGTCATCAGGTCGGCGCGTGAGTAGGAGTGGACTTCGCGACCGATGTGGTCGGAGAAGTCGTCGAGGGCTGAGGCTGCTACGTGGTGGCGCTCTATCCGCATGGGGACGATTGAAGCACCGGCCGGGGACAGTCGCCCCGGCCGGTGCGGCGGGGGAGTTCAGACGTCGAACTCGCCGGAGCGGATGGCGGACACGAGGTTGCGCCACTCGTCGGGGGTGAGTTGGGCGATGGCATCGGGCAGGAGGCTGCTGCGGACGTAGACGGCACCGTCAGTCACAGCGACTTCAGGGCAGTTATTCGAGTTGGCGCACGACGAGGGGCGTGTCCAGGCGAGGTCCTTCATCGAACTTCCCTCCAGCGGCGGGGTGCTACAGGCCGAACTCGTTCTGGCGGATGGCGGTGACGAGGTTGCGCCACTCGTCGGGGGTGAGTTGGGCGACGGCGTCGGGCAGGAGGCTGCTGCGGACGTAGACGGCATCGGATGTGACAGCCACCTCAGGGCAGTTGTTCCCGTCTCCGCAGGCGGTAGGCCTCTTCCAGGCGAGTTCATCCATGATGATTCCTCTCACAGGGTCTTCACTATGCGGGAAATGAAGTCACGAGAATTGTCGGGCCCGAGCGCTCGGTCTCTCATCGCCGCAATGACGTCCTGATAGTTTTTGAGCTGGTTCACATCGGTCAGGAATGTCGGTGTGCCGATGGAGTCGAGCTGCACGGTGTCCAAGCGGGCCACTGGACCTCGTGCATACATGACCGCCTGCCCTGCTCCCTTGAAGCCGCCGGATTGGAACTCCACCACGCGCAGGTCCACGTTGGGGAGTTCAGACAGCGTCAGCATGTGGTCGAGTTGGACACGAGCCACGGTTTCCCCACCGAACATCATTCGGAGTGCGGCCTCGTGAACGATCGCCTCGTACGGCATGGGGTTGTCGCGAGTGAGGAGCTGCGCCCGGAGCATGCGGTTCTCTACTCGCGCCTCGATGTTCAGTGGCCTCAGTGGTGGATACACCTCGCGGAATATCTCCCGAGCGGTGTCCTCGGTCTGCATCAAGCCGGGAACGTGGCAGATCTGATAGGTCGCGAGGCCGTGCGCATGATGTTCGACCTCGGAGATATCAAGCAGGCCGGTAGAGACGAGTCCGCGATGGTCCTCCCACCAGCCCTTGGACTTGTCTGCCGCCATCTCCGCAAGTGCATCGACGTATGCGGAGTCGCCTTCCTCGTACTCGGACGCAAGGGCGATCACTCGATCGGGAGTGATCGCGTACATCCCCTGTTCGATGAGTGTGATCTTCGTGCGATTCAACCCAAGGACAGCGGCGGCCTCAGCGGTGGTCTTCCCGGCGGCATCGCGCATCTTCCGTAGCTCGATACCGATCCGCTGCTTGCGTGCGCTCGGAGTATGGGGCATGGGACCAAGCATCTAACGCGACGGTGGTGCGAGTCCAGCCACTCTTTTTAGGGACATGTTCCCAACTGTATGGCACATGTCCCACGTCTTGCCCTACAGTCTGTGCTGCACCGATCACCGAACGGATCGTCAGAAACGCCGCTCGGGCACCGAAGAACACCCATGTCCAGTGGGCTTGTTCACGGCGACGCATCCGCCGGTCTCACCCATCCCCCTCCGGGAGACGCTGTGCGAAACCTCAACTCCCCCTCCCTCACCCTCTCCCGCGACGCCCTCCGCGACGGGATGACCAGCGCCGGCTGGCCGCCCTCCCTCATCGCGGACGCCGAGCTCGCCATGGTCGAGCTGATCGTCAACGCGTGGCGCCACGGCGAAACCACCTCCCCGGTCATCCTCATCGACCACCGCCCCAACACCCTCCGGGTCGCGGTGTCCGACCGCAGCCCGCTCCGCCCCGAGTTGGGCCCTCTCTCCCTCCTCTCCGAGACCGGCCGGGGCCTCCAGCTCGTCGCCGGCCTCACCCACCGCTGGGGCGTCGACCCCCAGCATTTGGGCAAAACGGTATGGTTCGAGCTCCAGCAGGACGGTGCCGCGTGAGCGCCCACCACCCCATCGACCCCGCCGACCCGGCCCTGCTCCACCTCACCCCGCGCCAGGTCGCCGAGCTGATCGTCGAACTCCGCACCGAGGGCCGTAAGTTCGGCCTTCTCTGGCCCTCCGCCGTGCCGGGTGACATCGACCTCCGCGGTCGCCGCCTGGTCGATGTCGGCAACATTCCGGTCAGCACCCTGATCAACCTCCTCGCGCTCCTGCGCGAGTTCAGGCGCAACCGCGACCTCCGCCACCAGCCGGAATCCACCTGACGATCCCCGGACCGGTTTTTCCAGAGCCAGGGACCGGATACCCGGTCGAGTGGGAGACTCCCGTGGGACATGACGACCCAGGGAGCCCGCGGCATGGCAACCGACACCCCCGACGAGCCGGATCCGTCAGCATCCGTACCCGGGCAGCGAGTTCTCGATCTCCTGGACAAGGCCATCGGCCTCCAGAGCCCGCTGGTGCGCAAGAACATCGCCCGCGCCCGCCAGCGGAACCCGGAGGCGTCCCCGGAACAGGTGATCCGCAACCTTGAGCGGATGTACGTGAGCGCACTGGCCGGGACGGGTGCCGCAGTCGGCGGGGTCGCGGCGGCTCCCGGCGTCGGTACGGGAGCCGCGCTGGCCGTCAGGGCCGATCCTCGCGCGTTCGGCCCGGTCCCGACGTCGTGGCCGGCGGGCGGCACCCCGGAGGTGCCTGGGTCGGGCCACTCGGCACAGGACGGAGGCCTGACCGAGGAGTCCACACCTCGCGAGAGGTCCGTCTCCTAGCCAGAGGCTCGCGGCCGCGGTCGCCGGCGCCCCTGGCGCCTCAACTCCGGGGCCAGGGACGCCCGTCGAGGTTCTCGATGCCGATGTTGAAGCGGCGCAGGTAGCCGGCGAAGCCGGCGACGTCCTCCTCCGGCCAGTCGGCCATCACGAGGTTCAGTGCCCGTACGTGGGCCTCGCGTTCGGCGTCCAGCCGGTGCTTGCCCTTGTCGGTCAGGCGGAACTTGCGGGCGATGCCGCCGTCCGGGTCCGGGATGCGTTCGAGGAGGCCCGCGCTCTTCAGGGCCGCCGTCTGGCGGTTGAGCGTGGAGACGTCCAGGGCGAAGGCGTCGCTCAACTGCCCGATGGACATGGGCCCCTCTGCCTCGACGCGGCTGAGCAGGATGTAGGCGCTGCGTTCGAGCTGGCTGCCCTCGGGGCGGGCGTTGACCTGGCTGAGGTCGCGGTGCCGGGCGAACACCAGGAATTCGAGGGCGACGTCGTGCGTGGGGCTGGTCATGTCGAAGTCCCTTCATCACCGCTTCGACCTGCGGGTTCTCCGTGAATCACCCTTCAGTATGCCAGAGGTATGCGTGTCACACAGGATGTGCATGACGCACATGCTGTGTAAGCTGACCAGTCTGTGTTTCATGCACATCGTGTGTTTTTCGCACACGTCTGCTCTTCGACTGCCCGAGGAGGCCCGTCATCAACGGCCCCGCCCCCACCCTCCGCACCGGTCCGATCGTGGCGACGCTCGCCTTCACCGGCACCGTCGCCGCGATCATGCAGACCCTGGTCACCCCGCTGATCAGCGAACTGCCGCAACTCCTGCACACCTCCGCGTCCAACGCCTCCTGGGTCATCACCGCGACCCTTCTCTCCGCCGCCGTCTTCGTCCCGATCAGCGGTCGCCTCGGCGACCTGGTGGGCAAGCGGCCGATGCTCATCGCCTCCTGCGTCCCGCTGCTGCTCGGCTCGGTGCTGTGCGCGCTGGCCGACTCCGTGGTGCCGATGATCATCGGCCGGGCGCTTCAGGGCATGGGCATGGGCCTGGTGCCGATCGGCATCAGCCTGCTGCGCGACGTGCTGCCGCCCGAGCGGCTCGGCTCGGCGATCGCGCTGGTCAGCGCCTCGATGGGGATCGGCGGCGGCCTCGGCCTGCCGATCGCCGCCGGCGTCGCCGACTACGCCAGCTGGCGCGTGCTGTTCTGGGGCACCGCCGTGCTGGCCGTGGTCATCATCGGCATGCTCTGGACCGTCATCCCCGCCCCGGCCGCGGCCGACCGCCGTCCCGTCGGCGGGCGCTTCGACTTCGTCGGCGCGATCGGCCTGAGCGCCGGGCTGGTCTGCCTGCTGCTGCCCGTCTCCAAGGGCGGCGACTGGGGCTGGGGCAGCACCCGCACCCTCGGCCTGTTCGCCGCTTCCGCCGCGATCCTGATGCTCTGGGCCCGCTGGGAGCTGCGCGTCACCGAGCCGCTGGTGGACCTGCGGGTCACCGCCCGCCCCCGGGTGCTGCTGACCAACCTCGCCTCCGTCCTGGTCGGCTTCGGCATGTACGCCCAGGCGCTGATCGTGCCGCAGCTGCTCCAGCTGCCGGAGGCCACCGGCTACGGGCTGGGGCAGTCGATGCTCGCCATGGGCCTGTGGATGGCGCCCGGCGGTCTGATGATGATGGTGGTCTCCCCGTTCGGCGGAAAGCTGTCGGCCGCCCGCGGACCGAAGTTCACCCTGGCCGCCGGCGCCCTGACGATCGCCGTCGGGTACGGGCTGGCGCTGGCGCTGATGGGCTCCACCTGGGGCGTGCTGGTCGTGACGGTCGTCTGCAACAGCGGCGTGGGCCTGGCCTACGGGGCGATGCCCGCGCTGATCATGAGCGCGGTTCCGCTGTCCGAGACAGCCTCGGCGAACAGCTTCAACACCCTGATGCGCTCGCTGGGCACCTCGGTGTCCGCCGCCGTGATGGGCGTGGTGCTGTCGCAGATGACCGTCACCCTGGGCGGGCACACCCTGCCCTCGGAGGGCGCCTTCCGGATCGGCCTGGTGATCGGCTGCGGCGTCGCCCTGATCGCGGCCGCCGTCGCCGCCGTCATCCCCGTGCCGCCCGCTCCCCAGCTGCGGGCCGTGCCCGCCACGGAGGCGGACGGCGCCGAGGCGGCCACCGCCTGAGCCCTGCCCGGGCGCGTGGTGCTCCCGCGCGCCCGGGCCGCCGGGTGGCTGCCGGAACGCCGGGTGACTACCTGAGCGCCGGCAGGCTC
>NZ_MSJQ01000133.1 GCF_014596515.1 Streptomyces sp. CBMA156 | reverse complement strand
GTCGCTGTCCGGCGGCGGCGGGGTGGGCCGGTGGTGCGGCCCGCCGCGCGCGGTGAGACGCCCGCGCACGTTGTCGGCGGCCAGCACGTCGGCCCACCGCTCCGGGTACTCGGAGGGCACGTCGGCGTCCTCGCCCTCGTCCTCGCCCCACTCCTCCTCTACGCCCTCGGCGAGCCCGAGTTCGCGGGCGCGCCGGGCCCGTTCGACGGCCCGCCGGGCGGCGACCTCGCGGACCACCGCGGCGGCCGCCTCCTCCTGGGCGCGCTCGTTCTCGGCGCGCGCGTCGGCGGTCTCCAGGGTGGGCCAGCGGCGGTCTATCGCGGCGTTCATCGCGGCGCCGATGAGGACCGCGAGCGCCACCACGAAGATCCACAGCAGGACGGCCACCGGCGCCGCCAGCGAGCCGTACACCGAGACGGAGGGGCCCTCGATCGAGCTGACCAGGTAGAGCCGCAGGCCGACGCTGCAGAAGACCAGCACCACCAGGGCGACCAGGGCGCCGGGGATGTCCTCGCGCCACGGGGTCGAGACCGGGACGGCCAGGTGGTAGAGGGTGGTCAGCGAGACGATCAGCAGCACGATCGCGACCGGCCAGTAGAGGGCGCCGACCAGCCCGGCGATGCCGGGCACGGCGTTCTCCACCAGCCCGGGCCCGGTCGTCAGCAGCGGCAGCACCAGCGAGCCGATCACCAGGGCGCCGAAGTAGAGGCCGAGCGACATCAGCCGGGTCTTGACGATGCCCCGCTTGCCGTCGAGCCCGTACATGACGGTGATGGTGTCGATGAAGATGTAGAGCGCCCTGGAGCCCGACCAGAGGGACAGCAGGAAGCCGATCGAGACGAGGTCGGGCCGGGCGGTGTCGAACACCTGGTTCAGCAGCGGGACCACGACGTCGTTGACGGAGGAGTCCGACAGCACCGTCCCGGAGGCCGAGACGATGTCGTGCTTGAGCCGGTCGATGGTCTCCGCGCCGAGGAACTGGTCGAGGTACCCGAGGGTGCCGGCCAGGCCGAGCAGCAGCGGTGGGATCGACAGCAGGGTGAAGAAGGCCGCCTCCGCGGCGAGCCCGGTGACCCGGTACTCGACGCAGGTGTTGGTGGTGTCCTTCACCAGGTCCCACGCCGTGCGGTGCCAGGTGGCCTGTTTGGCCGCGCGCCGGGAGCCCTTGCCCCGGCGTCGGGAGGGCCGCTCGGCGTTCGTTCTGCTCGTATCGCCTGCTGCTTGCACAGGGCCAACCGTATCGGGCCGGGGGGCCGCGGTTGATCTCCCCGGGGTGCGGGCGCGTGGCCGGGCGTCCGGCCGTGGAGCGGCGGGAACCTCCGACTGTCCCACATGACGAAACATCAGCGTCCAGTATCCGGATGTTAGTGGACCGCGAGTCCCGCGCCGTGCGAATCTCTTGCCATGCGTAGCGCCGGAACCACCCTAGTAGGTCGACTCCACGTCGATCTCCTTCGCGTGTCCAGCGCCATCTGTCCGGTGTCCTGAGCTCCCCCTCCGCCGTACCACCGCACCCGGCGCCGATCTTCCCGCCATCCCCGCCGAAGCGGATGCGCAGGCGCCCGCCCGGTCCCGGTCACTGCCCTTGAGGCCTTGAGAATCCGCAGGTCAGAGCAGCACCGCACGGCCGAGCACGCCCCGCGACCCATCCCGCGCCAGCGCCATCTGCCCAGAAGGACTTCACCATGGCCACCTCCCCCGAGACTGCCGAGCCCCCGGCCGACCGCGCCGCCGAGCGCCGGCCCGCCGCGGCCCGCAAGGCGACCCGTCACCGCGGCGAGGGTCAGTGGGGCATGGGCCACCACACCCCTCTGAACGCCAACGAGCAGTTCAAGAAGGACGACGACGGTCTCAATGTGCGGACACGTATTGAGACGATCTACGCGCAGCGGGGCTTCGACTCGATCGACCCCGCCGACCTGCGCGGCCGGATGCGCTGGTGGGGTCTCTACACCCAGCGCAAGGAGGGCATCGACGGCGGCAAGACCGCGATCCTGGACCCGCACGAGCTGGACGCCGAGTTCTTCATGCTCCGGGTGCGCATCGACGGCGGCCGGCTGACCGTCCCCCAGCTGCGGGCGGTCGCCGAGGTCTCCGAGCAGTACGCGCGCGGCACCGCCGACCTGACCGACCGCCAGAACATCCAGTACCACTGGATCCGGATCGAGGACGTCCCCGCGATCTGGCAGAAGCTGGAGGCCGTCGGCCTGTCCACCACCGAGGCCTGCGGCGACACCCCGCGCGTCATCCTCGGCTCCCCGGTGGCCGGCATCGCCGAGGACGAGATCATCGACGGCACCCCCGCCATCGAGGAGATCCAGCGCCGCTTCATCGGCAACCCGGACTTCTCCAACCTGCCGCGCAAGTTCAAGAGCGCCGTCTCCGGCTCCCCGCTGCTGGACGTCGCACACGAGATCAACGACGTCTCCTTCGTCGGCGTGGTCCACCCCGAGCACGGCCCCGGCTTCGACCTGTGGGTCGGCGGCGGCCTGTCCACCAACCCCAAGCTCGGCGTGCGGCTTGGCGCGTGGGTCCCGCTCGACGAGGTGCCGGACGTCTACGGCGGGGTCATCGGCATCTTCCGCGACTACGGCTACCGGCGCCTGCGCAACCGCGCCCGACTGAAGTTCCTGGTCGCCGACTGGGGCGTGGAGAAGTTCCGCCGGGTGCTGGAGGACGAGTACCTCAAGTACCAGCTGGTCGACGGCCCCGCCCCGGCCGAACCCGCCGCCCGCTGGCGCGACCACGTCGGCGTCCACCGCCAGCAGGACGGCCGGTTCTACGTCGGCTTCGCCCCGCGCGTCGGCCGGGTCGACGGCACGCTCCTCGGCCGCATCGCCGACCTCGCCGCCGCCCACGGCAGCGACCGGGTGCGCACCACCGCCGAGCAGAAGATGCTGATCCTCGACATCGCCGAGGAGCACGTCGAGTCTGTCGTGGCCGGCCTGGAGGCGCTCGACCTGCGGGTCACCCCCTCGCCGTTCCGCCGCGGCACCATGGCCTGCACCGGCATCGAGTACTGCAAGCTCGCCATCGTCGAGACCAAGGAGCGCGGCCGCACCCTGATCGACGAACTGGAGCGGCGCCTGCCGGAGTTCGCCGAGCCGCTGACCATCAACATCAACGGCTGCCCGAACGCCTGCGCCCGCATCCAGGTCGCCGACATCGGCCTCAAGGGCCAGCTGGTCACCGACGAGCACGGCAACCAGGTCGAGGGCTACCAGGTGCACCTCGGCGGCGCGCTCGGCCTGGAGGCCGGCTTCGGCCGCAAGGTCCGCGGCCTCAAGGTCACCAGCGAGGGCCTGCCCGACTACGTCGAGCGGGTGCTGACCCACTACCAGGCCGACCGCACCGAGGGCGAGCGCTTCGCCCAGTGGGCGGCCCGGGCGAGTGAGGAGCAGCTTTCGTGAACGAGCGCAGCGTGGGGGTCCCCCGGCCGGAGGCCGGGGGAGAACCGATCAGGCAGGGCATTGCTCGCGAAGCGGACGCCGAGCGCAGCGAGGTGGGCGATGAGTGAGCGCGCCGCACCGTTCTTCTGCCCCTACTGCGGGGACGAGGACCTGCGCCCCTCCGAGACCGGACACGGCGCCTGGGAATGCCACGGCTGCCGCCGCGCCTTCCAGTTGAAGTTCCTCGGCCTGCTGTCACCGACCAACCACGGGGGTACGTCACATGAGCAGCACCGTGACTGACTACGAGGCGACAGCCCTGCGGGCCGGCCGCGAGCTGGAGGAGGCCACCGCGCAGGAGATCCTGGCCTGGGCGGCGGACACCTTCGGCCGGCGGCTCTGCGTCACCTCCTCGATGGAGGACGCGGTCGTCGCCCACCTGGCCTCCTCGACGCTCCCCGGCGTGGACGTGGTGTTCCTGGACACCGGCTACCACTTCCCGGAGACCATCGGGACGCGGGACGCGGTGGCCGCGACCATGCCGGTCAACGTCATCACGCTCACCCCGCTGAGGACGGTGGCCGAGCAGGACGCCGAGCACGGGCCGGACCTGCACGACCGCGACCCGGACCTGTGCTGCGCGCTGCGCAAGGTCGAGCCGCTCAACCGGGGCCTGGCCGGCTACGACGCCTGGGCGACCGGGCTGCGCCGCGACGAGTCGCCGACCCGGGCGGACACCCCGGTGGTGTCCTGGGACCCGAAGCGCCGCAAGGTCAAGATCGCCCCGATCGCCCGGTGGACGCAGGAGGACGTGGACGCCTACGTCGCCGCCAACGGCGTGCTGACCAACCCGCTGCTGTGGGAGGGCTACACCTCGATCGGCTGCTCCCCGCTGTCCTGCACCCGCAAGCCCGCCGAGGGCGAGGACGCCAGGGCCGGCCGCTGGTCCGGCTCCGGCAAGATCGAGTGCGGCATCCACCTCTGACCCGTCATCCGTTTCTGACATATCGTCAACTACCGTGTGAGGAAGTTCCCGTGACAGTTCACACCCCGGCCGCCGACGGAGCCGCAGAGGCGGCCCTCCCGGCCGCCCCCTGCGAGCGCGGCGCCACCGTGTGGCTGACCGGGCTGCCCAGCGCCGGCAAGACCACGCTGGCCTTCGCGCTGGCCGAGCGGCTGCGCTCCGAGGGCCACAAGGTCGAGGTCCTGGACGGCGACGAGATCCGCGAGTTCCTCTCCAGGGGGCTGGGCTTCTCCCGCGAGGACCGCCACACCAACGTCACCCGGATCGGCTTCGTCGCCGAGAAGCTCGCCGCCAACGGCGTCAAGGTGCTCGCCCCGGTGATCGCCCCGTTCGCGGCCTCCCGCGCCGCCGTGCGCGAGCGGCACGCCGCGAACGGTACGGAGTTCCTGGAGGTGCACGTCGCCACCCCGGTCGAGCTGTGCGCCGAACGCGACGTCAAGGGCCTCTACGCCAAGCAGGCCGCCGGGGAGATCTCCGGACTGACCGGCGTCGACGACCCGTACGAGGCACCGGAGAACCCGGAGCTGCGGGTCCTGACGCAGGGCCGCGAGGTGGCCGACTCCACCGCCGAGCTGCACGCCTTCCTGACCGAGAGGGGCCTCGCATGACCACCGCGACCGACAGCCCGGGCCGTACCGACACTCCCGGCCAGAACGCGCGGAGCCCCTTCGCGCTGTCCCACCTGGACGCGCTGGAGGCCGAGTCGGTGCACATCTTCCGCGAGGTCGCGGGGGAGTTCGAGCGCCCGGTGATCCTGTTCTCCGGCGGCAAGGACTCCATCGTCATGCTGCACCTGGCACTCAAGGCCTTCCACCCCGCCGCGGTGCCGTTCTCGCTGCTGCACGTCGACACCGGGCACAACTTCCCCGAGGTCATCGCCTACCGCGACCGCGTCGCCGAGCAGCACAGCCTGCGCCTGCACGTCGCCCACGTCCAGGACTTCATCGACCGCGGGGTGCTGCGCGAGCGCCCGGACGGCACCCGTAACCCGCTGCAGACCGTGCCGCTGCTGGACGCCATCGAGAAGAACCGCTTCGACGCGGTGTTCGGCGGCGGCCGCAGGGACGAGGAGAAGGCCCGCGCCAAGGAGCGCGTCTTCTCGCTGCGTGACGAGTTCGGCGCCTGGGACCCGCGCCGCCAGCGCCCCGAGCTGTGGTCGCTCTACAACGGCCGGCACGCGGTCGGCGAGCACGTGCGGGTCTTCCCGCTGTCCAACTGGACCGAGCTGGACGTGTGGCAGTACATCGAGCGCGAGGGCATCGAGCTGCCGGAGATCTACTACGCCCACGAGCGGGACGTCTTCGCCCGCAGCGGCATGTGGCTGACCGCCGGCGAGTGGGGCGGCCCCAAGGACGGCGAGCCGCTCGAGCGGCGGCTGATCCGCTACCGCACCGTCGGGGACATGTCCTGCACCGGAGCCGTCGACTCCGACGCCACCACCATCGAGGCCGTGATCGCCGAGATCGCCGCCAGCCGCCTCACCGAGCGCGGCGCGACCCGCGCCGACGACAAGCTGTCCGAGGCCGCGATGGAAGACCGCAAGCGCGAGGGGTACTTCTAACATGACCAGCACCATCCGGGAAGCCACCGCCACCTCGCTGCTGCGCTTCGCCACCGCCGGCTCCGTCGACGACGGCAAGTCCACCCTGGTCGGCCGGCTGCTGCACGACTCCAAGTCGGTGCTCGCCGACCAGCTGGAGGCCGTCGAGCACGCCTCCCGCAGCCGCGGCCAGGAGACACCCGACCTCGCACTGCTCACCGACGGCCTGCGCGCCGAGCGCGAGCAGGGCATCACCATCGACGTGGCGTACCGCTACTTCGCCACCCCCCGGCGCCGGTTCATCCTCGCCGACACCCCCGGGCACGTGCAGTACACCCGCAACATGGTGACCGGCGCGTCCACCGCCGAGCTCGCCGTCGTCCTCGTCGACGCCCGCCACGGCGTGGTCGAGCAGACCCGCCGGCACGTCGCGGTCGCCGCCCTGCTGCGGGTGCCGCACGTGGTGCTGGCCGTCAACAAGATGGACCTGGTCGACTACGCCGAGCCCGTCTTCGCCGCGATCGCCGAGGAGTTCACCGGCTACGCCGCCTCGCTCGGCGTCACCGACGTGCTGGCCGTCCCGATCTCGGCACTGGCCGGGGACAACGTGGTCGAACCGTCCGCACACATGGACTGGTACGGCGGCCCGACCCTGCTGGAACACCTGGAGACCGTCCCGGTCGGCAGCGACCCCGACGCCGTGCCGGCCCGCTTCCCGGTCCAGTACGTGATCCGCCCGCAGACCGAGGAACACCCCGACTACCGCGGCTACGCCGGCCAGCTGGCCTCCGGCGTGCTGCGCGTCGGGGACGCCGTCACCGTGCTGCCCTCGGGCCACACCACCACGGTGGCCGGGATCGACGCGCTCGGCCGCGAGACCGACGTCGCCCGGGCCCCCCAGTCGGTGACCGTCCGGCTCACCGACGACATCGACGTCTCCCGCGGCGACCTCATCGCCACCGGCCCGGCCCCCGTGCCGGCCAAGGACATCGAAGCGACCGTCAGCCACCTCAACGAACGGCCACTGCGCGCCGGGGACAAGGTGCTGCTCAAGCACACCACCCGTACGGTGCGCGCGCTCGTCAAGAAGATCTCCTACCGCATCGACATCGACACACTGGAGCAACGCTCCGGCACCGACGGCCTGAACGTCAACGACATCGGCCACGTGGTACTGCGCACCGCCGAGCCGCTGGCCCTCGACGACTACACCGACAACCGCCGCACCGGATCATTCCTGCTGATCGACCCGGCCGACGGCACCACCCTCACCGCCGGCATGGCGGGCGAGGCCTTCACGACCGTACGCACCACCGGAGCACCCGACGAGGAGGACTGGGTCTGATGCCCAGCGAGGCGTTCTCGGGCATGGACAAGGAAGGCGGCCGCATCGGCAGCGGCGTCCTCGGCAGCGGCCAGGGCGGCCTGACCCGATGTGTGGGCCGACAGGGCTGAGAACGCCCTGTCACCGGGCTGTCTCCCCCCACAGCCGCCCGGCTTGCCCCGGCACACCGCTGCCGCGCGCACCACCTTCCGCACCTTCCGCCCGAGACCGCCTCCTGACGGTCCGTCCGCGAACAGGACTCCTCCATGGCACCGAACCCGGCACCTTCGCATACCCTCTCCCGCCCCGACGCCGGGCGGATCAGACGCTCCGCCGCGGCCGCCGTCGCCGGCCTGACCGCGGTGGCCCTGCTGTCGGCCTGCGGCTACGGCTCCAAGGCCGACAAGCCCTCCGGTGCGAACAACGCCGCGACCACCGCCGGGGATTCCGGGGTGAAGCTGTCCGCGGACACCGTGAAGATCGGCTACTTCGCCAACCTGACCCACGGCACCCCGCTGGTCGGCCTCCAGGAAGGCATATTCCAGAAGGAGCTGGGCTCCACCCAGGTCAAGACCCAGGTCTTCAACGCGGGCCCGGCGGAGATCGAGGCGCTCAACGCCGGCTCCATCGACATCGGCTGGATCGGCCCCTCCCCCGCGATCAACGGCTACACCAAGTCCGACGGCCAGTCCCTGAAGATCATCGGCGGTTCGGCCTCCGGCGGCGTCAAGCTCGTGGTCAACCCGGAGAAGATCACCTCGCTGGACGACCTCAGGGGCAAGAAGATCGCCACCCCGCAGCTCGGCAACACCCAGGACGTCGCGCTGCTCAACTACCTCGCCGAGAAGGGCTACAAGGTCGACGCGGCCTCCGGCGCCGGCGACGTCTCGGTGGTGCGCACTGACAACAAGGTCACCCCCGACGCCTTCCGGCAGGGCTCCATCGACGGCGCCTGGGTGCCCGAGCCCACCGCCTCCAAGCTGGTCACGCTCGGCGCGAAGGTCCTGCTCAACGAGAAGGACGTCTGGCCGGACAAGAAGTTCGTGATCACCAACATCATCGTCTCGCAGAAGTTCCTCAAGGAGCACCCGGACGTGGTGGAGGCCGTGCTGCGCGGCTCGGTGAAGACCAACGCCTTCATCAAGGACAACTCCGAGAAGGCCAAGGCCGACGCGAACGAGGCGATCAAGAAGGAGGCCGGCAACTCCCTGGAGCCGGCCATCCTCGACCCGGCCTGGGCGGACATCGACTTCCTCGACGACCCGCTGGCCGGCACCCTCCAGGCCGAGGCCGACCACGCCGTGACCGCCGGGCTCCTCAAGAAGCCCAGCCTGAAGGGCATCTACGACCTCACCCTGCTGAACAAGGTCCTCGCGGCCCAGGGCCGGCCCGCCGTCGCGGACGCCGGACTCGGCGCCAAGTAGCCCCGGCCGGGCGGCCCGGGTGCCGCCCGCGGCCCGGCCGCCCGCCCCCCGACTCCGCGGTCCGGCCCCGACCCGCCCGGTCGATCCCCGATCGATGCCCACCGGGCGGGCGGGGCCCGGACCACGGCCCCGCCTCGCAGACCTTTCCCTCCGCGCCCGCCACCGGGCGGGAGGGGCCCATGACCACTCACGCAGGAGGTGCCCGGATGACTCCGGCACTGACCACCGAACAGGGCGCCGCCGGTGCCCCCGCCGGCGCGCCCGCCGTCCGGCTCTCGCACGTGCACAAGTCCTTCGGCCGCCCCGGCTCCCAGACCCACGTCCTGGACGACATCACCCTCGACGTCGCCCCCGGAGAGTTCGTCACCCTGCTCGGCGCCTCCGGCTGCGGCAAGTCGACCCTGCTCAACCTGGTCGCCGGCCTCGACCAGCCGACCGGCGGCACCATCGAGGTGCCCGGCGGCCGCCCCGCCCTGATGTTCCAGGAACACGCCCTGTTCCCCTGGCTCACCGCGGGCAAGAACATCGAACTCGCCCTCAAGCTGGCCGGCGTGGCCCGCCCCGAGCGCCGCCCCGAGGCCGAGCGGCTGCTCGAACTCGTCCGGCTGAACGGCTCGTACGGCAAGCGGGTGCACGAGCTGTCCGGCGGCATGCGCCAGCGCGTCGCGATGGCCCGCGCGCTCGCCCAGGGCAGCAAGGTGCTGCTGATGGACGAGCCCTTCGCCGCCCTCGACGCCATCACCCGCGACGTGCTGCACGACGAGATCACCCGGATCTGGGCCGAACGGCAGCTGACCGTCCTGTTCGTCACCCACAACGTCCGCGAGGCCGTCCGCCTGGCCGAGCGCGTCGTCCTGCTCTCCTCCCGGCCCGGGCGGGTCGCCCGCGAGTGGCACATCGACCTGCCCCAGCCGCGCCGGATCGAGTCCGCCGGCGTCGCCGACCTGTCCATCGAGATCACCGAAGAACTGCGTGGGGAGATCCGTCGCCATGTCCAGCACTGAGACCACGCTCACCAAGCCCGCCGACGGTACCGACGGCACCGGGGACTCCGCTTCCGTCGGCGCCGGACTCGACGCCCTGGACGCCGTCACCGCACACCGCAGACCGCTCGGCGAGGCCCTGCGGTCCAAGGCGCTGCCGCCGCTGCTCGGCGTCCTGGTCGTCATCGCGCTGTGGCAGGGCGCCTACAGCCTGCACATCACCTCGTCGTACAAGCTGCCCAGCCCGGCCGACGTCTGGCGCTCCGCCCAGGACCTCTGGTACCAGGGCACCCTGCTCACGATCATCTGGACCAGCGTCTGGCGCGGCCTGTCCGGCTTCCTGCTCGCCGTCGTCATCGGCACCCCGATCGGTCTGGTGGTCGCCCGCGTCCGGCCGGTGCGCGCCGCCATCGGCCCGGTCCTCCAGGGCCTCCAGTCACTGCCCTCGGTCGCCTGGGTGCCCGCCGCCGTCATCTGGCTGGGCATCAACGACTCGATGATGTACGCGGTCATCCTGCTCGGCGCCGTCCCCTCCGTCGCCAACGGCCTCGTCGCCGGCATCGACCAGGTCCCGCCGCTGTTCCTGCGGGCCGGCCGCACCCTCGGCGCGACCGGCCTCAACGGAGCCCGCCACGTCCTCATCCCGGCGGCGCTGCCCGGCTACCTGGCCGGCCTCAAGCAGGGCTGGGCGTTCTCCTGGCGCTCCCTGATGGCCGCCGAACTCGTCGCCTCCTCCCCCGACCTCGGACGGGGCCTGGGCCGGTTCCTGGAGGACTCGCGCGAGTTCTCCGACATGTCCGGCGTGCTGCTCGGCATCATCCTCATCCTGTTCGTCGGCATCGCCATCGAACTGCTGGTCTTCACCCCGGTCGAGCGCCGGGCGCTGCGCAACCGCGGCCTGCTGGCCGCGAGCAAGTGAGGCACCGCTGATGTCCGCCCTCCTCCTGATCGCCCACGGCAGCCGCGACCCGCGCCACGCCGCGACGGTGGCCGCGCTCGTGGAGGAGGTGCGGGCCCAGCGGCCAGGCACCGAGGTCGCCACCGCCTACCTGGACCACTGCGCGCCGCGGATCCCCCAGGTGATCGGACGGCTGGCGGGCGCGGACGCGGTGGCGGTGCCGCTGCTGCTCAACCGGGCGTTCCACGCCAAGCACGACATCCCCGCCGCGCTGCGCGCCGCCGGCTCCGGGCTGCCGGTGGCGGACGTCCTCGGCCCCTCGCCCCTGCTGCTCGCCGCCCTGGACCGCCGCCTCGCCGAGGCCGGCCTGGCGGTCGGCTCACCCGCCGTCCGGGCCAGGACCGGCGTGGTGCTGGCGGCGGCCGGCTCCTCCGACCCGGCCGC
>NZ_MSJQ01000132.1 GCF_014596515.1 Streptomyces sp. CBMA156 | reverse complement strand
CGGCGCTCGCGGTCCCGGCGCCCGCCGGTGCGGGCAGCACTGCGGTCGCGGCGCTCGCGGACTCCGCCTCCTGCTCCCCGGGGTCCGCCTCGGCCGCCATCGCCCAGTTCACCGCCGGGAGCCGGAAGCCGCCCGGCCTCCGGCCCGGCTCGCCGCGCTGTTCCTCGCCCACCATGCATCCCCTGCGCTCGACGACACTCCCGTGGGGAGGTACGGACGGCGTGGCCGAACCGGTTCAGCCGGATCGGCGCAGTTCAGGAGCCGACCGTCCAGACGGGTTCCTCGACCGCCTCCGGCGGGGTCAGCACGAAGGACACCGCCAGCTCCAGCACCTCCGCCGGCGGCTCCGCCCACGGGCCGTCACCCTGCTCGCGCACGTGCGCGAGCAGGGCGGGGTCGGGTGCCAGCCCGTACTCCTCCAGGTAGTACGTCACCGTGTCGGTCCAGATCCACCGGCCGTCGGTACGGAAGCCCATCGGCACGACGCCGCGCCGGTCCGGGTCGACCACGTCGTCCATCAGCATCGGCGTCAGCAGCACCGCCGCCCCGGCCCGCAGGTACCGGAGGACGTCCTCGCGCTCCGCCCCCGCCGCCAGCCGCGGCCGGTCCGCCGCGAACCCGGGCCCGGTCACCGGATCCACCACGTCGAACACCGCCGCGAGCCGGAACCCGCTCCGTACCGTCTCGGCCATCCCCGCACTCCTCACCGCCGGCCACATCCCTACGCTCCGTCCGACGGGCGGACGGCGCCTCGCGGTTCACCGGGGCCCGCCCGTCGGTCCGTCCTTCCGTCCTGCCGTCCTTCCGCTCAGACGAGACCGGCGCCGAGCGCCAGGGCGTAGCGGGAGGGGTCGGCGGGGCGGGTGCGGTCGGCGGGGGCGACGGCGTCCCGGCGGGCGAGCCAGGTGCGCAGGCGGTCGGGGCCGGGACGGACCCCGCCGATCTCGTGGAGCAGCACCCGGGCCGGGCGGCCCTCGTCCGGGTCCGCCGGCTCGACCGCGACCACCTCGAACTCCGTGCCCGGAACGAAGATCACCGTCGGCTGGTCGCCCGGTTCGCCGAAGGCCGAACTGCGCCGGCCGCCGACGGACCAGATGGCGAACTCGATCCCGACGCCCTCCCCCAGGTCCGCGCCCGGCGCCGCCAGACCGGTGAGCGGGGCCCGCTCGGACAGCACCGTGCCCGGGGCGTACGCGGCGAGGTCGCACGCCTCCGCCGGGCCCGCGACCAGCACGCCGCCGTAGTGGCTGGGCAGCCGCCGCAGTCCGGCGGCGAGGCAGCGCAGGTACGGGCCGTAGCGGCCGGGCGCGTCGGACCGGGCCGCCGCGAGGAGTTCGACCCGGTCGGCCAGGGGGCTGGAATCGCCGTGGTGCAGCAGCACGGCGACCAGTTCGGGCCTCGGGTCGGTCTCCTCCGTCCGGGCGCGCAGGGCGGGCAGCCGGGTGGCGGCGTCCTCGGCCCGGCGGGCCAGGCGCGGGTAGGCGGAGCCGAGTTGGGCGACCAGGGCCGCACGGTCCGCGGCGGGGGTGACGGGTTCCGCGGGTTCCGCGGGTTCCGCCACCGGGAGCGTCACGGCGGGCGCCGCGGGCTCGGGCTCGGGTCCCGGTTCGGGTTCAGGCTCAGGTTCCGGGTCGGGCTCGGGTTCCGGAGCGGGTTCCGGAGCGGATGCGACGGCCGGGGCTTCGGGAGCCGGTTCCTCCGCCACCGGCTCCTCGGCGGCGACCTCAGGGGCCAATATTGTTCCTTCGACGGCTTCCTCGGGAGCCTCCTCCGCGAACGTCCCTCCCGAGGTCGACACCGTGGCAGCGGGCTCCGGCACCGTCACCGGCCCGAAGTCAAGGTCAGGGTCGGGTACGGCCACCGGCCCAGGCTCAGGGTCAGGCGCAGGGTCAGGCTCGGGGTCCTGCTGCGGCTCCGGAGTCGGAGCCGCAGCCGCCACGACCACCTCGGCCTCGGCCTTCACCGCCGCCTCGGGCAACGGCTCCGCACCGACCCCGGCCACACCCCCGGCCGCCTCAGGACCGACCCAGTCCAGCCCGTACAGCCGCGCGCAGAACCGCCCCACCGCCGCCGACCCGGCGTCCAGCGCCCCCGCCACCGCGAGCGCGAGCCGGGCCGGCCCCGGCGGGAGCGAGCCCAGCACCGCACCGAGGTGGTCCCAGAGCGTCTCCGGAACCGGCCGGCCCGGCGCGCCCACGACCAGCACCGGCTGCGCCGGGTCCGGCCTGCGCAGCCGTCCCGGACGGCCGTTCCCCGGCGGTCCAGCCGAGGCCCAGGCGGGCCCCGGATCGCCCGCCGAGGGCAGCCTGCTGGACATGCTCAAGGTCGCCATCGCGATCCTGGACACCGCGGGCCGGGTGGTGCTCTGGAGCCCGGCCGCCGAGGAACTGCTCGGCTGGCCGAACGAACTGCTGGTCGGCCGCCGGATCGAGGAGCTGATCCCCGAACCCGCGCAGGTCGTCCGGATCCGGGCCGCGATCCAGGACACCCTGCGGCACGGCCGCTGGGCCGGCTACGCGGAACTGCGCGACCGGGACGGCGCACCGGTCGCCGTGGACGCCAGGATCTCCCTCCTGGTGGACGGCGACGGCACCCCGTTCCTCCAGGTCAACATGGCCGAGGCGACCGCCGTCCGGGCCGTCGAGCGGGACCTCGCGGTGCGCGACGCGCTGTTCGAGCAGTCCCCGCTGGGCATCGCCATCATGGACACCGACCTGCGCTACACCGCCGTCAACCAGACCCTCGCCGAGATGAACGGCGTCGCCCTGGAGGACCACGTCGGCCGCACCACCGGCGAGACCCTGCCGGAGCGGGCCGCCGACGAGATCACCGCCATCCAGCGCCAGGTGCTGGCCACCGGCGAGCCGGTCATCGACGTCACCCTGGCCTCCCCGGTCACCACCAGGGCCGGCTACCGCTCGATCTCCTACAGCCGGATGACCGACCGCTCCGGCCGGGTGCTCGGCATCTCCGGCACCGTGATGGACGTGACTGAGCGTTACCGGGCGGTCGCCAAGGTCGAGCACGCCCGGCGCCGGCTCTCGCTGCTCAACGAGTTCGGCTCCCGGGTCGGCGACCTGCTGGACGCCTCCAGGATCGCCCAGGAGCTGGCCGGCTCGGTCGTCCCCAGGCTGACCGACCACTCGGCGGTGGTCCTGCTCCAGGCCGTCGCGCACGGTGACGACCTGCCCCGGCACGGCCACGACCGGCGCACCTCGCTGCTCCAGCTCGGCACCGCCTCCGTCCAGGACGGCCCCGAGGTGGACGTGATGCTGCGCCGCGGCGCCAGGATCACCTTCGCCGAGGACTCCACCTGCGGCCGGGTGCTGCGCACCGGGGTGCCCGAGCTGCTGTCCGGCGCCGACCGGCTGGACGACGTCACCTACCCCGGCGACCCGAAGATGCAGGCCGCCAGGGACCTCGGCGTCCACTCGATGCTGGTCGTGCCGCTGCGCGCCCGCGGCATCGTGATCGGCCTGCTGCTGGTCAGCCGGGCCGGCTACCGGGAGGGCTTCGACCGGGACGACCTGGCCTTCACCGTCGAGCTGGCCGACCGGGCCGGCAGCTCGCTGGACAACGCCCGCCTCTACGCCCGCGAGCGCACCGCCGCCCTCACCCTCCAGCGCACCCTGCTCCCGCAGCAGGTCCCGCAGCCCACCGGCGTCGAGGTCGCCTACCGGTACGTCCCGGGCAGCAGCGGCACCGAGGTCGGCGGCGACTGGTTCGACGTCATCCCGCTGCCCGGCGACCGCACCGCGCTGGTGGTCGGCGACGTGATGGGCCACGGCCTGCGGGCCGCCGCCACCATGGGACGGCTGCGCACCGCCGTCCGGGTGCTGGCCGCCCTCGACCTGCCGCCGGACGTCCTGCTGCGGCACGTCCACGAGCTGGCCGACGACCTCGCCCAGGGCCCGGACGAGGCGCTGCTGGCCACCTGCATCTACGCGGTCTTCGACCCGGCGACGGCCCGGCTCACCGTCGCCAAGGCCGGGCACATCCCGCCGGTGCTGGTGGTGCCCGGCGAGGACGGCGCGGAGCCGACCCGCACCGGCGGTCCGCTGCCCGGCGGCACCGGCCGCATCCTGGACCTGCCCTCCGGCGCCCCGCTCGGCGTGGGCGGCGTCCCGTTCGAGTCGGTCGAACTGAAGATCCCCGAGGGCAGCCTGCTGGCGCTGTGCACCGACGGCCTGGTCGAGTCCCGCGACAAGGACCTGGACGTCGGCCTCGGCCGGCTGGTCACCGTGCTCCAGGATTCCCACGCCTCCATCCAGGCCGCCTGCGAGGCGGTGCTCGACACCATGGAGCAGGGCCGGGAGCCGGACGACGTGGCGCTGCTGCTGGCCCGGCTCGGCCACGGCCAGGCCGGCACCCCGACGGCCGGCTGGACCCTGCCCGCCGAGCCCACCGCCGTCTCCCGGGCCCGCCGGCTGGTCCGCGCCGCGCTCGCCGAGTGGGGCGTCGAGGGGCTCACCGACACCGCCGAGCTGTTGGTCAGCGAGCTGGTCACGAATGCCGTCCGGTACGCCAGCGCCCCCATCGGGGTACGGCTGACGCTCGGTGAGACGCTGCTGGTCGAGATCTCCGACCCGCTGCCCGACCCGCCCAGGGAGCGGCACGCGGCCGAGGCCGACGAGGGCGGGCGCGGTCTGGAACTGGTCCACCGGCTGGCCCTGCGCTGGGGCGCCAGGGCCGAGGGCATCGGCAAGGTGGTCTGGTTCGAGCAGGCACTACCGGGTAATGAGCCCGACGGATCGTGATCGGAACGAACGCCGGGAGAGCCGTGCCGCACATGCCGTCGGGAGCCCAGGGGGAGCGCGCGACTCGGAAGGGGGCGCGAGCGTGGCATTGTGGTTGCGCGGGCGGTAGGACAAAAACCTTCGCCCGATCTGATGTTGTGATGTTGAGGGCGTGTGAACGTACCCCTCGATGATGAATACTCGGTCTTCTCGACATCCGGACGGTCGCGGGTTGGAGGGGTCGGTCCGTTGAACAGCACTCCGGCGCGGAGCGCGCAGAGCAGCAGCGGTCATGCCGCCGTGCCCGGACAGGCCGGTGCCTCGCACCTGCCCGTACCGGGCGGCCGGGCCACCAGCCGCGGCCACCATCCCGTACCGGAGGACCGGTCGCGGGGCGCCGGTGACCCCGGATCGATCTACGACTACATCCGGGTCGCCACCTTCGCGATCGGCCCCGACGGGCGGATCAGCCAGTGGAGCGAGCGCGCCGCCGAGTTCTTCGGCGTCTCGGCCGCCGAGGCCGTCGGCGCCGACCCGATCACCACCTTCGTCCCCCGCGAGCTCTGGCAGCGCGGCCGCGCCCGGCTGGAGCGCACCCTGGCGGGGGAGGAGTGGGTCGGCACCACCCCGTACCAGGACGCCGCCGGCGGCGAGGGCCTCGCCGAGCTCTACCTGATGCCCGACAGCGCCCTGCCCACCGCGGGCGCCACCTGCCTGGCCGTCGACCTCGGACGGCTGCGCCGGATCGAGACCGACCTGGCCGCCTCCGAGGCCGTCTTCGGACAGACGCCCACCGGTTTCGTGCTGTTCGACGGCCGGCTGCGGCTGCAGCGGGTCAACGACGCCTTCGCCTCCGGGATGGGCCTGGTCCCCACCGACCTGGAGGGCCTCACCCCGCACGACCTCTTCCCGCCGTCCGAGGCCGACCGGCTCACCGCCGCCCTGCGCAAGGTCCTGGCCACCGGCGAGCCCGTCTTCGACCTGCGCTTCCACGGCGCCGTCCCGACCCGCGAGGGCAACCGGCTCTGGGCCGTCTCGCTGTACCGCCTGAACGGCACCGCGGGGCAGACCGTCGGCGTCGCCGGACAGGTGACCGACGTCACCAGCCGGCACGTCGCCGAGCGCGAGGCCGACGGCGTGCGCCGCAACCTGGCGCTGCTCAACGAGGCCAGCGCCCACATCGGCTCCACGCTCGACCTGGAGACCACCGCCAAGGAACTCCTGGACGTCGTCGTCCCGCCGTTCTGCGACCTCGCCACCGTCGACCTCTACACCGCGCTGCTCTCCGGCGAGACCGTCCCCAGCGCCGGCCGGCTCGGCGACACCGTGCTCACCGACGGCAGCGGCGAACTGCGCCGGGTCGCCGTCTCCAGCGTGGTCGGCGGCGCCTCCTCGGTGCTCGGCTCGGTCACCGCCCTGCCGATCGCCGAGGCCGGCGGCACCCTCTGTTACCCGCGCCGCTCCCCGCACGCCCGGGCCCTGCGCACCGGCCGCAGCGTCATCCCCGAGCCCGGGCCCGACCCGCTGCTGCGCTCCACGCTGATAGTCCCGCTGGTCGCCCGCGACCAGGTGCTCGGCCTCGTCCAGCTCTCCCGGGCGATCGGCAGCGAGCCCTTCGACGCCCGCGACGTCGCGATCGCCGAGGAACTGGTCGCCCGCGCCGCCGTCTGCATCGACAACGCCAGGCTCTACCGGCGCGAGCACGAGCGGGCGCTGATCCTCCAGCGCAGCCTGCTGCCCCCGGGCAACCCGGCCGCCAGCGGCCTGGAGATCGCCTGCCGCTACCTGCCCAGCAACAACAACACCGAGGTCGGCGGCGACTGGTTCGACGTCATCCCGCTGCCCGGCAACCGCACCGCGCTGGTCATCGGCGACGTGATGGGCCGCGGTCTGCGCGCCGCCGTCGCCATGGGCCAGCTGCGCACCGCCGTCCGCACCCTGGCGATGCTCGACCTGGACCCGGCCGAGGTGCTCACCGCGCTGGACGAGATCGCCCGCGGCCTCGGCGACGACTCGGTGCCGGCCGGCCCGCCCACCCAGTACGGGCGGCTCACCTCGACGGCCGACGAGGAGGCCCGCGAGGTCTACCTGGCGACCTGCGTCTACGCGGTCTTCGACGCCGTGACCCGCCGCTGCGTCTTCGCCAACGCGGGCCACCTGCCGCCCGTCCTGCTCAGCCCCGGCGACAGCGCCCGGATGCTCGACGTACCGCCCGGCCTGCCGCTCGGCGTCGGCGGCGAGCCCTTCGAGGAGGTCGAGCTGACCCTCCCGGACGGCGCCGTGCTCGCGCTCTACACCGACGGCCTGGTGGAGAGCCGCAAGCACCAGCTGGACGAGGGCCTGCGGGCCTTCCGCTCCGCGCTCTCCGGTGAGGGCAAGGGGCTGGAGGAGCTCTGCGACCACGTGCTCGGCGAGCTCAACCCGCACCACGGCGAGGACGACATCGCCCTGCTGATGGCCAAGGTGCACGCCTTCCCCGAGGACGCCGTCGGCAACTGGTTCCTGCCGCCCGAGCCCACCTCCGTGGCCAAGGCCCGCGAGCTGGCGTGCAGCTGGCTGCTCTCCAGGGGGCTGGAGGAGCTGGTCGACACCACCGAGCTGCTGGTCAGCGAGCTGGTCACCAACGCGCTCAAGCACGGGCGGGGCGAGATCCGGCTGCGGCTGCTGCGCGAGCGCAGCCTGGTCTGCGAGGTCTGGGACGACGGCTACGCCCAGCCCCGGCAGCGGCGTGCCCAGGAGACCGACGAGGGCGGGCGCGGCCTGCAACTGGTCAGCCTGCTGGCCGAGCGCTGGGGCAGCCGGCGCACGCCGAAGGGCAAGATCGTCTGGTTCGAGCTGGGGCTGTAGCCGCAGCGGAGGGGTGGGCCGGACGGGTGCTGTCGCCCGGCCGCCCGCCGTGTCGGCGCGGGCCGGGCGCCGGGGGCGGCGTTCGATGGCCGCCATGCGCGTCCGCCAGCTCACCGCCGCAGCCGCCGCGCTGCTGCTCGCCGCCGGCCCCGCCGGCTGCTCCGCCGACCGGGGCCCCGCCCGTACCCCGGCCCCCGCGCCCGTCCCGGCCGAGCCCACCGCCACCACCGGGGACGTCCGGCCCGCCGACCGCACCGCCGTCCGCGACGGCGGCACGCTGCGCTGGGCCGTGGACGGCGTCCCGGCCACGCTGAACGTCTACCAGGGCGTGGCGAGCGCCGACTCGGCACTGCTCGCCCACGCGCTCTACCCCTCGCTGTTCCGGCCCGACGGGCACGGCCGGCCGGTCCCCGACCCGGACTACCTGGCCGGTGCCGAGTCCACCCCGCCGGGGCAGCAGCCGCAGGTGGTGACGTACCGGCTCAACCCGCGCGCCGTCTGGAGCGACGGCACCCCGCTCTCGGCCGCCGACCTCGACGCGCAGCGGGCCGCGCTGTCCGGCCTGGACCCGGCCTACCGGGGCGCCCGGCCGGCCGGGTACGACGCCATCGACTCGATCACCCAGGGCGCGGACCCGCACGAGGTGCGGGTGACCTTCCGGCGGCCGTACGCCGAGTGGCGCTCGCTGTTCGGGCCGCTCTACCCGGCCGCCGAGACGGCCACCCCGGCCGCCTTCGAGCGGGCGCTGACCGGCGGGGGCCGGCCGGGCGCGGGGCCGTACACCCTCTCCCGGTACGACGCCGAGGGCGGGCAGGTCACCGTGGTGCGCAACCCGCTCTGGTGGGGCGATCCGCCGAAGGCCGACCGGATCGACTTCCTCGCCGTCCCGCCCGGGCAGCGGCTGGACGCGCTGGACCAGGACCGGCTGGACGTCGCCCCGCTCACCGCGGCGGTGGACCGGGCGGTGCCGGTCGCCTCCCCCTCCGCCTCCACGTCCCCTGCCGCCTCCCCTTCCGTTTCCCCTTCCGCCTCCCCGGCGCCGCCGCCCGCGGCCGCGCCCGAGGCGGCGGCGCTCGCCCTGCGCCGGGCCGAGTCGCTGCCCGGCGTCACCGTGCACCGGGCCGCCGCGGCCTCGCTCACCCAGCTCACCCTCAACGCCGCCCGCGACCCGCTGACCGACCCGGTGGTGCGCCGCGCCCTCACCAAGGCCGTGGACCGGCGGCGGATCGCCGACGCGGCGCTCGCTCCGCTCGGCCTGCCCGCCGAGCCGCTGGGCAGCCACCTGCTCGCGGGTGACCAGGAGGGCTACCGGGACGACAGCGCCGCGGCCGGTTCCGCGGACCCGGGCCGGCTGCTGGACGAGGCGGGCTGGATGCGGGCCGCCGGCGGGGGCCCCCGGACGAAGGGCGGCCGGCCGCTCGCCCTCTCCCTGCTCGTCCCGGCCGGTTCGGCGACCGCCCAGCGCACCGCGGACACGCTCACCGCCGTCCTCGCCGAGTCCGGGATCGTGGTGCGGCCGGTGGCCGCGCCCGTCGAGTCCTTCCTCGGGGAGCACCTGGCGGCCGGGGACTACGACCTCGCGCTCTTCTCCTGGCCGGTCGGCCCCAGCCCGGCGAGCGAGCAGCGCCCCGCGTACGCCAAGCCCCGTCCGGACGCCGACGGCGCACTCGACCCGGGCAGCAACTTCGGCCGCAGCGGCACCGAGGAGATCGACCGGCTGTTCGACCGGGCCGCCGCCGAGCTGGACCCGGCGGCCCGGCTGGACCTCCTCCAGGAGGCGGACCTGCGGATCTGGCAGCTCGGGCACTCGGTGCCGCTCTACCAGCGGCCGGAGCTGGCCGGCGTCAGGACCGGGGTGGTCGGCGCGGGCACGTACGGCTTCGGGTGGCCGCGCTTCCAGGACGTGGGCTGGAGCCGCTAGCGGGCCGCCTCCGCGGGCTCCGGCTCCGACTGTGGCTGGAGCCAGGGCAGCGAGGCCCGGAGTTGTCGGATCACGAACGGAAGAGTGTCGGAGTCTGGCCGCCAGGTGAAGGGAGCATGACCCACCTGTGATCTTGATCCCGCCCGACCTGCTCGTTTCTGCCCACCTCGGCGCTTCCCCGTACGATAGGAGGAAGCCGAGGCATGGCCATGTGCCCGGCGGGTGGACCGGTAGTAGCAGGCGGAACGGGCGGCGGCGATCGACAGGGATCGCAAGTGCGCGTCACGCAGCCGGGCGCCGCAACCCACGATTCCGGGAGAATCAGCAAGGCATGCCCACGCGCAACGACATCCGTAACGTCGCCATCGTCGCCCACGTCGACCACGGCAAGACCACGCTGGTCGACGCCATGCTGAAGCAGGCCGGCGCCTTCGCCGCCCACCAGCACCTCGACGACCGCATGATGGACTCGAACGACCTGGAGCGCGAGAAGGGCATCACCATTCTCGCGAAGAACACCGCGGTCAAGTACCACCCCAAGGATGGTGGCGCACCGATCACCATCAACATCATCGACACCCCGGGCCACGCCGACTTCGGTGGCGAGGTCGAGCGCGGTCTGTCGATGGTGGACGCGGTCGTCCTGCTGGTCGACGCCTCCGAAGGCCCGCTGCCGCAGACCCGCTTCGTGCTCCGCAAGGCGCTCACCGCGCGGCTGCCCGTCATCCTCTGCATCAACAAGACCGACCGTCCGGACTCCCGGATCGACGAGGTCATCAACGAGACCTACGACCTGTTCCTGGACCTGGACGCGGACGAGGACCAGATCGAGTTCCCGATCGTCTACGCCTGTGCCCGTGACGGCGTCGCCTCGCTGACCAAGCCGGAGAACGGCACCGTCCCCGCGGACAGCACCAGCCTGGAGCCGTTCTTCTCCACGCTGCTGGAGCACGTCCCGGCCCCGACGTACGAGGAGGACGCGCCGCTCCAGGCCCACGTCACCAACCTCGACGCCGACAACTTCCTCGGCCGCATCGCGCTGCTGCGCGTCGAGCAGGGCGAGCTGCGCAAGGGCCAGACCGTGGCCTGGATCAAGCGCGACGGCACGACCTCCAACGTCCGCATCTCCGAGCTGCTGATGACCGAGGCGCTCACCCGCAAGCCGGCCGAGGTGGCGGGCCCCGGTGACATCTGCGCCGTCGCCGGCATCGGCGAGATCATGATCGGCGAGACCCTCGCCGACCCGGAGAACCCGGTCGCGCTGCCGCTGATCACGGTGGACGAGCCGGCCATCTCGATGACCATCGGCACCAACACCTCCCCGCTGGTCGGCCGTGGCGGCAGCGGCAAGGGCGCGGACGCCAAGGCCGCCGGCAAGGTGGACCGCAAGGTCACCGCCCGCCAGGTGAAGGACCGCCTGGACCGCGAGCTGATCGGTAACGTCTCGCTGCGCGTGCTGGACACCGAGCGTCCGGACGCCTGGGAGGTGCAGGGCCGCGGTGAGCTGGCGCTGGCCATCCTGATCGAGACCATGCGCCGGGAAGGCTTCGAGCTGACCGTCGGCAAGCCGCAGGTGGTCACCAAGCAGGTCAACGGCAAGACCCACGAGCCGGTCGAGCGCCTCACCGTGGACGTGCCGGAGGAGCACATGGGTGCCGTCACCCAGCTCATGGGCATCCGCAAGGGCCGGATGGACAACATGTCCAACCACGGCTCGGGCTGGGTCCGGATGGAGTTCGTCGTGCCGTCCCGCGGCCTGATCGGCTTCCGTACCGAGTTCCTCACCAACACCCGCGGCACCGGCATCGCCCACTCGATCCACGAGGGCCACGAGCCGTGGTTCGGCAACCTGACCACCCGCAACAACGGTTCGCTGGTCGCCGACCGGGCCGGCGTGGTCACCGCCTTCGCGATGACCAACCTCCAGGAGCGCGGCGTGCTCTTCTGCGAGCCGGGCACCGAGGTGTACGAGGGCATGATCGTCGGTGAGAACTCGCGCGCCGACGACATGGACGTGAACATCACCAAGGAGAAGAAGCTCACCAACATGCGGTCCGCGAACGCCGACGTGGCCGAGTCGATCGTCCCGCCGCGCAAGCTCTCGCTGGAGCAGTCGCTGGAGTTCTGCCGCGAGGACGAGTGCATCGAGGTGACCCCGGAGACGGTTCGCATCCGTAAGGTCGTCCTTGACCAGAAGGACCGCGGACGCACTGCCTCGCGCGCCAAGAAGGCGTGATCCGGACGCGCTGAACGGCCTTTGGCCGGAATGATTCGCCCCCCTTTCCCATGGAGAGGGGGGCGAACTTTTTCAACTACTCCAAGTTGCCGGGGCCGCTATTAACGGAATAGCGCTCATCACGCCGAGGCGTCCGCTGAGCGGACGCGGCAGTTCGTCATCCGTGACGACTGTCCGTTTGGTGCCTGTCTGGCTATGTCTCAAATGTCCGGTTTTCGAAACTTACCGACTGTTCATGTGACCTAATTGAGATCGTCACTGGTCACTTTCGTGTCCGTGCGTGACGGATAGTGGGTGCAGTCAGGCTCGGGTCAAGGGTGAACGCGCAGGGGTGCGCGCCGAAACCACGAGCGCGGACGGCATAGCGGACCAGGTGAGAACCGTTCCGCGATGCCCTCCTCGTTGCAACGTCGAATTCAGGAGGCACACCGATGCGCGGTGCGAGCCAGGCCAAGTGGGTTGTCGCAGCTGTTGCTGTCGCCCTCGCTGCGACTTCGTGCAGCAGCAGCGACTCCTCTGGGGGTAGCTCCGACAGCGCCGCGGTCGACCCCGGGGCCAGCTTCAGCTACCAGAGCGCGGAGCCGCAGCGCCCGCTCCAGCCGGCCAACGCCATGGAGAACCAGGGCGGCCGTATCGTCAAGCAGCTCTTCAAGGGCCTCGTCGACTACGACCCCGCGACCGGTGCCCTGCGCAACCAGGTGGCCGACAAGATCGAGACCACCGACGCCAAGAACTACACCGTGACGCTCAAGTCCGGCTGGACGTTCCACGACGGCACCCCGGTCACCGCCAAGTCCTTCGTGAGCTCCTGGAACTGGTCGGCGAACCCGAAGAACAACCAGATCAACTCGGACTGGTTCTCGGACATCGTCGGCTACGACGCCGTCCACCCGGACAAGGACAAGGGCGACCCGACCGCCACCGAGATGTCCGGCCTGAAGGTCGTCGACGACACTCACTTCACCATCGAACTGACCAGCCCGGTCTCGTACTTCACGTACAAGCTCGGCTACTCGGCCTTCTTCCCGCTGCCGGAGGGCTTCTTCGCCGACCCGGCGGGCTACGGCCAGAAGCCGGTCGGCAACGGCCCGTACAAGTTCGTGTCGTGGGAGCACAACAAGGCCATCACGCTGGCCTCCTTCGACAAGTACACGGGCATCGACAAGCCGAAGAACGGCGGCGTCGTCTTCCGGAACTACACCGCCGGTGAGGCCGCGTACAAGGACCTGATGTCCGACACGCTGGACGTGCTGGACCAGGTCGACCCGACCGACCTGCCGAAGTACAAGGACGACCTGGGCAAGCGCGCGGTCGACCAGGCGCAGGGCGCCATCCAGAACATCGGCTTCGCGCTGTACCAGGGTGACTGGAACACCCCGGGCAAGGAGAAGGTCCGTCAGGGCCTCTCGATGGCGATCGACCGCGAGACCATCACCAAGACCGTGCTGAACGGCAACCGCCTGCCCGCCGACTCGTTCGTGGCGCCCGGCGTCATGGGCTACAAGGCCGGCACCTGCGGCGACGCCTGCAAGTTCAACCCGGAGAAGGCCAAGCAGCTGATCACCGAGGGCGGCGGCGTCCCCGGTGGCAAGATCGGCATCCTGTACAACTCCGACGGCGGCCACAAGGAGTGGGTGGACGCGGTCTGCAACTCGATCCGCCAGAACACCGGCGTCGAGTGCCTCGGTGACCCGAAGCCGGACTTCAAGACCTCGCGTGACATCATCACGAACAAGCAGGTCCAGAGCATGATGCGGACCGGCTGGGTGCAGGACTACCCGCTGAACGCCAACTTCCTGCGCGACGTCTACGGCACCGGTGCCGCGGCCAACGACGGTGGCTACTCCAGCCCCGAGTTCGACGCCCTGTCGAAGCAGGCTGACGCCGCCACCTCGGTCGAGAAGACCGCCGAGCTCTACCAGCAGGCGGAGGCCGTTCTGGCCAAGGACATGCCGGCCATCCCGCTCTGGTACTACAAGACCAGCTCCGGCTACTCCAAGAACGTCCAGAACGTGAAGTTCAACTCCTTCGGCGACCCGGTCTACACCGACGTCGAGGTCAAGAAGAAGAAGTAATCGGTCGGCACCGCCTGACCCGGTGACAACGGCCGGTGCCCGTCCATCCCCACAAGGGCGAGGACTGGCACCGGCCGTTGGCACGCCGACTTATCTCTTGCCGAGTTGACGGGCTCGGCAGGGCCATACATGGAGGCACGATGGGGCGCTTTGTCGCAAGGCGACTGCTCCAGATGATCCCGGTGTTCCTCGGAACGACCGCACTCATCTTTTTCATGGTGCACTTGCTGCCTGGAGACCCGGTGGCAGCACTGTGGGGCGACAAGGCACCGGACCCGGTGCAGCTCGCCGCTCTGAAGCACCAGCAGGGCTTCGACAAGCCGCTGATCCAGCAGTACTTCGACTACATGGGGAAGCTGCTCACCGGTGACTTCGGCACCGGTCTGGACCAGCGCCCGGTCATCGACAAGATCACCGAAGCGTTGCCGGTCACGGTCCGGCTGGCGCTGTTCGCGTTCACCATCGAGATCGTGCTGGGCATCGGCATCGGCCTGTACTCCGGTCTGCGCCGCGGCAAGATGTTCGACAAGGGCACCCTGGTGCTCACCCTGCTGCTGATCTCGATCCCGGTCCCGGTGCTCGGCTTCATCTTCCAGACGGTCTTCGGGCAGAACCTGAAGTGGGTCACCCCGACCGTCCAGGACAGCAACGACATCACCCAGTTGGTGCTGCCGGCCTTCGTGCTCGGTTCGCTCTCGCTGGCCTACGTCGCGCGCCTCACCCGTACTTCCATAGCCGAGAACATCAAGGCCGACTACGTCCGCACCGCGGTGGCCAAGGGCCTGCCGCGGCGCAAGGTGATCGGCACCCACCTGCTCCGCAACTCGATGATCCCGGTGGTCACCTTCCTCGGTACCGACCTCGGCGCCCTGATGGGCGGTGCGATCGTCACCGAAGGCATCTTCAACGTCCAGGGCGTGGGCCACGCGCTCTACCAAGCGATCAACATGAAGGAGGGCGCGACGGTCTCCGGCTTCGTGGCCTTCCTGGTGATCGTCTACCTGGCCGCCGGCCTGATCGTCGACCTGCTTTACGCGGTCCTGGACCCGAGGATCCGGTATGCCTGACCTGACCGAGAAGAAGACCGCCGGGGACGTCCCGGCCCAGCGCGCCGCGGACGCCCCGGCGCCGAAGCAGGAGAAGGCCCGCAGCCTCGGCTCGGACGCCTGGCACGACCTGCGGCGCAGGCCGATCTTCGTGATCTCCGCGCTGCTGATCCTGCTGCTGATCGTCATCGCCATCGCCCCCGGCCTGTTCACCTCGGTGGACCCGCGGGCCGGCGACCTGCGCAACCACTACCTGACGAAGCCGAACTACAGCCACTTCTTCCAGGCGGACTGGTTCGGCTACGACCTCCAGGGCCGCAGCATCTACGCCCGCGTCGTCTACGGCGCCCGCGCCTCGGTCGTGGTCGGCATCTGCGTGACCCTGGGTGTCACCATCCTCGGCGGCCTCGCCGGCATGGTGGCCGGTTACTTCGGGGGCTGGGTCGACACGATCATCTCCCGCGTCACCGACATCTTCTTCGGCATCCCGCTGCTGCTCGGCTCGCTGGTGGTCCTCAACGCGTTCACCACGCGCACCGTCTGGAGCGTGGTCTTCGCGCTGGTCGCCCTGGGCTGGACCCAGATGACCCGTGTCATGCGCGGCTCGGTGATCACGGTCAAGCAGGCCGACTTCGTGACGGCGGCCAAGGCGCTCGGCGCCGGCACCGGCCGGATCATGTTCAAGCACATCCTGCCGAACGCGATCGCCCCGGTGATCGTCGTCGCCACCATCGCGCTCGGCGGCTACATCGCCACCGAGGCGACGCTGAGCTTCCTCGGCATCGGTCTCCAGGACCCGACCATCTCCTGGGGCATCGACATCAACTCGGCCCAGAAGGTGATCCGTACGGCGCCGTTCGCCCTGTTCTTCCCCGCCGGAATGCTGAGCCTTACCGTGCTGGCGTTCATCATGCTCGGCGACGCGGTGCGCGACGCCCTCGACCCGAAGCTCCGCTGAGAGAAGAGGTGACGACCCCGATGACCACCGTGATCGAGAACGACCAGAAGAACGACCGTCTCGAAGTTGGCACTCCTCTCCTGGAGGTGAAGGACCTCCACGTGGAGTTCCACACCCGGGACGGCGTGGCCAAGGCCGTGAACGGCGTGAACTACTCCGTCGCGGCCGGCGAGACCCTCGCCGTGCTCGGCGAGTCCGGCTCCGGCAAGTCCGTGACGGCGCAGACCATCATGGGCATCCTGGACATGCCCCCGGGCAAGGTGACCCAGGGCGAGATCCTGTTCCGCGGCCAGGACATGCTCAAGATGAGCAACGAGGAGCGGCGGCGGGTCCGCGGCCGGAAGATCGCGATGATCTTCCAGGACGCGCTCTCCGCGCTGAACCCGGTGCTCAGCGTCGGCTACCAGCTCGGCGAGATGTTCCGGGTGCACCAGGGCGCCTCCAGGAAGGAGGCGAAGGAGAAGGCCATCGAGCTGATGGACCGGGTGCGCATCCCCGCCGCCCGGGAGCGGGTGAACGACTACCCGCACCAGTTCTCCGGCGGCATGCGCCAGCGCATCATGATCGCGATGGCGCTGTCCCTGGAGCCCGACCTGATCATCGCGGACGAGCCCACCACCGCCCTGGACGTCACCGTCCAGGCCCAGGTGATGGACCTGCTGGCCGAGCTCCAGGCCGAGTACAACATGGGCCTGATCCTGATCACCCACGACCTCGGCGTGGTCGCCGACGTCGCGGACAAGATCGCCGTGATGTACGCGGGCCGGATCGTGGAGACCGCCCCGGTGCACGACCTGTACGCGAACCCCGCGCACCCGTACACCAAGGGCCTGCTCCGCTCCATCCCGCGCCTGGACCAGAAGGGCCAGGAGCTCTACGCGATCAAGGGCCTGCCCCCGAACCTGCTCAAGGTTCCCACCGGGTGCGCGTTCAACCCCCGCTGCGACGTCGCCACCGACCTGTGCCGCACGGAGACCCCGGCGCTGCACCACGTGACGGACAAGGACGGCAAGGAGCTCACCGGCCGCCGCAGCGCGTGCCACCTCTGGAAGGAGACCCTCCATGGCTGAGAACATCCTGGAGGTCAAGGACCTGGTCAAGCACTACCCGCTGACCCAGGGCATCCTGTTGAAGAAGCAGGTCGGCGCGGTCAAGGCGGTCGACGGCATCTCCTTCGAGCTCAAGAAGGGCGAGACGCTCGGGATCGTCGGCGAGTCCGGCTGTGGCAAGTCCACGCTGGCCAAGGTGCTGATGAACCTGGAGCGGGCCACCTCCGGCCAGGTGCTCTTCAAGGGCGAGGACATCTCCACGCTCCAGGGGGCGGCCCTGAAGGCCGTCCGACGGAACATCCAGATGGTGTTCCAGGACCCGTACACCTCGCTCAACCCGCGCATGACGGTCGGCGACATCATCGGCGAGCCGTTCGAGATCCACCCCGAGGTGGCGCCCAAGGGCGACCGCCGCAAGGCCGTCCAGGACCTGCTGGACGTCGTGGGTCTGAACCCGGAGTACATCAACCGGTACCCGCACCAGTTCTCCGGCGGCCAGCGCCAGCGCATCGGCATCGCCCGCGGTCTCGCGCTCAAGCCCGAGATCATCATCTGCGACGAGCCGGTGTCCGCGCTGGACGTGTCCGTCCAGGCGCAGGTGATCAACCTGCTGGAGCAGCTCCAGGGCGAGTTCGGCCTCTCCTACATGTTCATCGCGCACGACCTCTCCATCGTCCGGCACATCTCCGACCGCGTCGGCGTGATGTACCTGGGCAAGATGGTCGAGATCGGCTCGGACGAGGAGATCTACGAGAACGCCACCCACCCGTACACCCAGGCGCTGCTCTCCGCGGTGCCGGTGCCGGACCCGGCGGCGCGCGAGTCCCGCGAGCGGATCATCCTCAGCGGGGACATCCCCTCGCCGGCCAACCCGCCGTCCGGCTGCCGCTTCCGCACCCGCTGCTGGAAGGCGGAGGAGCGGTGCGCCGAGGAGGTCCCGCTGCTCGCGGTCCCCTCGCTGCTGGAGGGCCCGGCCGCGCACGAGTCGGCCTGCCACTTCGCCGAGGTCAGGGAGCAGGCCGCGGCCTGATCCCCCGTACACCCAGGAAGGGCCCGTGGCGTTCGCGCCGCGGGCCCTTCCCGCGTCCGGCCCCGCGCCGGGGCGGTCCGGCGGCCGCTTCGATCCGGCGCCGCGTCAACTCCGTGACGGGGTCACGGCACCCGTCCGGGTGCACCTGACGCGCGCCGTCGCCGGGCCGCGCTTCTCATGGGGTGTGATGCGACACACACCCCATGAGGAGGAACCTCCATGCCCGTAGCCGCCCGTGCTCGTTGGGTCCTCGCCGCTGCGACGTCCGTGGCCCTGGTGGCCACCGGGTGCAGCAACAACGACAGCGGAGGAGGCAGCGGCTCGTCGGACGCCAGCAAGACCTTCAGCTACCAGAGCAACGAGCCGCAGAACCCGCTGCAGCCGGCCAACGCGAACGAGGTCGGCGGTGGTCGCATCCTCCAGAACCTCTTCAAGGGACTGGTCGACTACGACCCGAGCGACGCCAAGATCCGGATGCAGGTCGCCGACAAGATCGACACCAGCGACTCGCAGACCTTCGACGTCACGCTGAAGGACGGCTGGAAGTTCCACGACGGCACCCCGGTGAACGCCAAGAGCTTCGTCGACGCCTGGAACTGGGGCGCCAACCCCGCCAACAACCAGATCAACAGCTCCTGGTTCTCCGACATCGAGGGCTACCAGGACATCCACCCGGCCACCGGCTCGCCGACCACGGACAAGATGTCCGGGCTGACCGTCACCGACGACCTGCACTTCACCGTCAAGCTGGACCACAAGGTCTCGTACTTCGAGTACAAGCTCGGCTACATCGCCTTCTCGCCGCTGCCCGAGGGCTTCTTCAAGGACCCGGCGGGCTACGGCCAGAAGCCGGTGGGCAACGGTCCGTACCAGTTCGTCAGCTGGTCGCACAACAGCCAGGTGGCCACCAAGGCCTTCCCGGACTACCAGGGCGTGGACAAGCCGAAGAACGGCGGCATCGTCTTCAAGATGTACACCACGTCCGAGGCCGCCTACGCCGACCTCCAGTCCAACAACCTGGACGTGATGGACCAGGTGCCGCCGTCCGCGCTGGCCACCTACAAGAACGACCTCGGCGACCGCGCGGTGGACGAGCCGCAGGGCGCCATCCAGAACATCGGCTTCACCCTCTACCAGGCCGACTGGTCCTCGCCGGACAAGGCCAAGGTGCGCCAGGGCCTGTCGATGGCGATCGACCGCGACACCATCACCAAGACCGTGCTCCAGGGCTCCCGCAAGCCCGCCACCGCCTGGGTGGCGGAGGGCGTCCAGGGCTACAAGAACGGCACCTGCGGCGAGTTCTGCACGTTCGACCCGGCCAAGGCCAAGCAGCTGATCCAGGAGGGCGGCGGCGCTCCCGGCAACAAGCTGCTGATCACCTACAACGCGGACGGCGGCCACAAGGAGTGGGTCGACGCGGTCTGCAACTCGATCCGGCAGAACACCGGCGTCGACTGCCTGGGTGACCCGAAGCCCGACTTCAAGACCGCGCGGGCGGCGATCACCGGGCACACGCTCAACGGCGCCTTCCGCACCGGCTGGGTGCAGGACTACCCGCTGAACGCCAACTTCCTGGCCGACGTGTACCGCACCGGCGCCGCGTCCAACGACTTCGGCTACAGCAGCCCGCAGTTCGACGAGGCCGCCACCAAGGCCGACGAGGCGGCCAGCGTCGCCGACACGGTCACCGGCTACCAGCAGGCCGAGGCGGTGCTGCCGAGCGGGATGCCCGCCATCCCGCTCTGGTACTACCGCACCAACTCGGGCTACTCCTCCAAGGTGCAGAACGTGAAGTTCGACTCCTTCGGGAACCCGGCCTGGACCCAGGTCGAGGTCAAGGGCTGAGCCCCTGGCCCGGCCCCCGATCCGGCGCGCCGGCCCCGCCCTCCCCGCACGGAGGGCGGGGCGCGGTCTCTCGGACGACCGCACCGGTCGGCCGGGCAATCCAGGACACCTAGGAAGGAGGCTCGGATGGGCAGTTACGTGCTGCGACGGGTGCTACAGATGATCCCGGTGTTCTTCGGCACCACGCTGCTGATCTTCCTGATGGTCTACACGCTGCCGGGGGACCCGGTGTCGGCACTGTTCGGCGAGAAGGCCGCCGACCCGGCCGTGGTGGCCAGCATCAAGCACACGTACTACCTGGACCAGCCGCTCTGGAAGCAGTACCTGCACTACATGGGGAACCTCTTCCAGGGGGACTTCGGCACCAGCTTCACCGGCCGGCCGGTCTCCGACATCATGGCGGACGCCTTCCCGGTCACCATCCGGCTGGCCCTGCTGGCCTTCGTCTTCGAGCTGGTCGTCGGCCTCGCCCTCGGCCTCGTCTCCGGCCTGCGGCGCGGCAGCGTCGCGGACACCGCGGTGCTCATCCTGACCCTGGTGGTGATCTCGATCCCGGTCTTCGTGCTCGCCTACATCGCGCAGACGGTGTTCGCCACCAACCTGGGCTGGGTCACCCCGACGGTGCAGGACAGCTACGACCTCACCCAGCTGGTGCTGCCGGCGGTCGTCCTGGGCTCGCTCTCGCTCGCGTACGTCGCCCGGCTCACCCGGACGTCGATCGGCGAGAACCTGCGGGCCGACTACATGCGCACCGCGGTCGCCAAGGGCCTGCCCCGGCGGACCATCATCTCCCGCCACCTGCTGCGCAACTCGCTGATCCCGGTGGTGACCTTCCTCGGCACCGACCTCGGCGCGCTGATGGGCGGGGCGATCGTCACCGAGGGCATCTTCAACGTGCAGGGCATCGGCAACGTCCTGTACCGGGCGATCAACCAGAAGGAGGGCCCGACCGTGGTCGGCATCGTGACCGTCCTGGTGATCGTCTACCTGGTCGCCAGCCTGCTCGTCGACCTGCTCTACGCGGTCCTGGACCCGAGGATCCGCTATGCCTGACATCCACGACGAGGACTCGTACGAGCCGCATCCCAAGCCGGGCGTCTCACGCCTCGACTACGCGGGGGAGCAGGGCATGGCGGTCGAGCAGGAGACTCTGGTCGAGCGCGACGCGGAGAAGCGCGAGGAGGCCCGCAGTCTGTGGGGCGACGCCTGGCGGGACCTGCGCCGGCGGCCGATCTTCCTGATCTCGGCGGTGCTGATCCTGCTGCTGGTGGTGATGGCGGTCTTCCCCTGGGCGTTCACCGACGCGGACCCGCGCAAGGCCGACCTGGTGAACGACTACCTCAGGCGGCCGGACTGGGGCGACATCTTCGGGACCGGCTGGTTCGGCTACGACGCCCAGGGCCGGTCCATCTTCGCCCGGGTGGTGTACGGGGCCCGGGCCTCGATCACCGTCGGCATCTTCGTGACCGCCGCCGTCACCGTGGTCGGCGGGCTGACCGGGATGGTCGCCGGCTACTTCGGCGGCTGGATCGACGCGGTGATCTCCCGGATCACCGACATCTTCTTCGGCATCCCGCTGCTGCTCGGCGCGCTGGTGCTGCTGAACGCGTTCGCCACCCGCACGGTGTGGAGCGTGGTCATCGCGCTGGGCGTGCTCGGCTGGACCCAGATCGCCCGCGTGATGCGCGGGGCGGTGCTGACCGTGAAGCAGTCCGACTACGTGGTGGCCGGCCGGGCGCTCGGCGCCGGGACCGGGAGGCTGATGTTCCGGCACATCCTGCCGAACGCGATCGCCCCGGTGATCGTGGTGGCGACGATCGCGCTCGGCGGCTACATCGCCACCGAGGCGACGCTGAGCTTCCTCGGCATCGGTCTCCAGGACCCGACCATCTCCTGGGGCATCGACATCTCCTCCGCCCAGAAGGTGATCAGGACCGCGCCGTACGTGCTGTTCTTCCCGGCCGTGGCGCTCTCGATCACCGTGCTGGCCTTCATCATGCTGGGCGACGCGGTGCGCGACGCCCTCGATCCGAAGCTTCGCTGAGCGAGGGGAGCGCATCGTGAGTACAGCGGTGGACACCACCGGGAGCCGGCGGGAGGCGCCGTTCCAGGGCCCGCTGCTCGACGTCCGGGACCTGCACGTCGAGTTCGTCACCAGGGACGGCGTCGCCAGGGCCGTGAACGGCGTCAACTACAGCGTCAGTGCCGGGGAGACGCTGGCGGTGCTGGGCGAGTCCGGCTCCGGCAAGTCGGTCACGGCGCAGGCGATCATGGGCATCCTGGACATGCCGCCGGCCCGGATCCCACGGGGCGAGATCCGCTTCCGGGGCCAGGACATGCTCACGATGGGCAAGGACGAGCGGCGGCGGATCCGCGGTCAGAAGATCGCGATGATCTTCCAGGACGCGCTGTCGGCGCTGAACCCGGTGCTCAGCGTGGGCTACCAGCTCGGGGAGATGTTCCGGGCGCACCGTGGGGTCTCGCGCAAGGAGGCGAAGGAGAAGGCCGTCGAGCTGATGGAGCGGGTGCGCATCCCGGCGGCCCGGGAGCGGGTGAACGACTATCCGCACCAGTTCTCCGGGGGCATGCGCCAGCGCATCATGATCGCGATGGCGCTGGCCCTGGAGCCGGACCTGATCATCGCGGACGAGCCCACCACGGCCCTGGACGTGACGGTGCAGGCCCAGGTGATGGACCTGCTGGCCGAGCTCCAGGCCGAGTACAACATGGGCCTGATCCTGATCACCCACGACCTGGGCGTGGTGGCGGACGTCGCGGACAAGATCGCGGTGATGTACGCGGGCCGGATCGTCGAGACCGCCCCGGTGCACGAGCTGTACGCCCGGCCCGCTCACCCGTACACCAGGGGCCTGCTGGACTCGATCCCCCGGCTGGACCAGAAGGGCCAGGAGCTCTACGCGATCAAGGGCCTGCCGCCCAACCTGCTGCGCATCCCCAGGGGTTGCGCCTTCAACCCGCGCTGCCCACGGGCCCAGGACGTCTGCCGGACCGAGGTGCCGGAGCTGTTCCCGGTCACCGAGGAGGACGGGACGCCACTGGAGGGGCGCGGCAGCGCCTGCTTCTTCTGGAAGGAGACCCTCCATGACCGTTAACGGGGCCAGCGCACTGGGCGCGGCGCTGCCGGAGGAGGTCGTCTTCGAACAGCCGGTGCGGCGCGGCGAACCGATCCTCGAAGTCCGGGACCTGGTCAAGCACTTCCCGCTGACCAAGGGCGTCCTCCTCAAGCGGCAGGTCGGTGCGGTCAAGGCGGTCGACGGCGTCAGCTTCGACCTGATGCAGGGCGAGACGCTCGGCGTCGTCGGCGAGTCCGGCTGCGGGAAGTCCACGCTGGCCAAGGTGCTGATGAACCTGGAGCCCGCCACCGAAGGGTCCGTCCGCTACAAGGGGGAGGAGATCTCCAGGCTCTCCGGAGCGGCCCTGAAGGCCGTCCGACGGAACATCCAGATGGTGTTCCAGGACCCGTACACCTCGCTCAACCCGCGCATGACGGTCGGCGACATCATCGGCGAGCCGTTCGAGATCCACCCCGAGGTGGCGCCCAAGGGCGACCGCCGCAAGGCCGTCCAGGACCTGCTGGACGTGGTCGGGCTCAACCCCGAGTACATCAACCGGTACCCGCACCAGTTCTCGGGCGGCCAGCGCCAGCGCATCGGGATCGCCCGGGGGCTGGCGCTCAAGCCCGAGATCATCATCTGCGACGAGCCGGTGTCCGCGCTGGACGTGTCCGTCCAGGCGCAGGTGATCAACCTGCTGGAGCAGCTCCAGGGCGAGTTCAACCTGTCGTACATGTTCATCGCGCACGACCTCTCGATCGTCCGGCACATCTCGGACCGGGTCGGCGTGATGTACCTGGGCAAGATGGTCGAGATCGGCAGCGACGCGGAGATCTACGACCACGCGACGCACCCGTACACCCAGGCGCTGCTCTCCGCGGTGCCGGTGCCGGATCCGACGGCGCGGGAGACCCGGGACCGGATCGTGCTCACCGGCGACGTGCCCTCGCCGGCCAACCCGCCGTCCGGCTGCCGCTTCCGCACCCGCTGCTGGAAGGCGCAGCAGCGGTGCGCCGAGGAGGTCCCGCTGCTGGCTCCGCCGTCCTGGCTGGGCGGGGCGGCGCGGCACGACTCGGCGTGTCACTTCGCGGCGGAGCGCGACATCGGGCACGGCGCTGCGGAGCGCGACGGCGAGCAGGGCTCCGACTGAGCGGCTTACTACCAGGGCGCGTCCTCGCAGGTGAGGGCGCGCCCTGTTCCGTGACGGAAAAGAGATCTGCCGCAGGCTCGCCAAGTGCGGTCCGTTCCTTGATAGTTGCTCTGCGCCCATCGGTGGACGCCGCTGCGCTGAGGAGGGCTGCTCACATGGACGCGGTGGAGGTGATCGGCGGCGGTCGGGAGAGCCTGGAGCCCGGGACGCCGCTGCTGGAGGTCGACGACCTGCACGTGGAGTTCCACACCCGGGACGGCGTCGCCAGGGCCGTCAACGGGGTGAGCTACTCGGTCGCGGCAGGGGAGACCCTGGCGGTGCTGGGGGAGTCGGGCTCCGGCAAGTCGGTGACGGCGCAGGCGGTGATGGGCATCCTGGACATCCCGCCGGGTCGGATCACCTCGGGGCGGATCCTGTACCGCGGCGAGGACCTGCTGACCATGAGCGCCAACGCCAGGCGCTCGGTGCGGGGCCGGCACATCGCGATGATCTTCCAGGACGCGCTGTCGGCGCTGAACCCTGTGCTCAGCGTGGGCTACCAGCTCGGGGAGATGTTCCGGGCGCACCGAGGGGCCTCGCGCAAGGAGGCGAAGGAGAAGGCCGTCGAGCTGATGGAGCGGGTGCGCATCCCGGCCGCCCGGCAGCGCGTCGGCGACTTCCCGCACCAGTTCTCCGGGGGCATGCGCCAGCGCATCATGATCGCGATGGCGCTGGCCCTGGAGCCCGACCTGATCATCGCGGACGAGCCCACCACCGCTCTGGACGTCACCGTCCAGGCGCAGGTGATGGACCTGCTGGCCGAGTTGCAGGCCGAGTTCAACATGGGCCTGATCCTGATCACCCACGACCTGGGCGTGGTGGCGGACGTCGCGGACAAGATCGCGGTGATGTACGCGGGCCGGATCGTCGAGACCGCCCCGGTGCGCGAGCTGTACGCCCGGCCCGCTCACCCGTACACCAGGGGCCTGCTGGACTCGATCCCCCGGCTGGACCAGAAGGGCCAGAACCTGCACGCCATCAAGGGCCTGCCGCCGAGCCTGCTGCGCATCCCGGAGGGCTGCGCCTTCAACCCCCGCTGCGACCGGGCGCAGGACCGCTGCCGGGCCGAACTCCCGCCGCTGGTGCCGGTGACGAGCGAGTACGGAGCGGAGCTGGCGGGCCGCCGCAGCGCCTGCCACTACTGGCGCGAGACACTGCACGGCTGAGCCCCGCCCCCGGCCGGCGGGGTGCCCTACTTCACGAAGCCGACGTTCTCCCAGACGATGTCGGACAGGCCCTGGGCACCGATGTTGGCGAGGTCGGCGCGGGCCCCGTACAGCTGCGGGCGCTGGTAGAGCGGCAGGACGCCGGCCACCTTCCACAGCTCGCCGTCGGCCTGGTTGATCGCCTCGGAGGCGGCGGCCGCCTCGGTCGCGGAGGCGGCCCGGTCGAGCGCGGCGTCCACCGCGGGGCTGCCCGTGCCGGTCTGGTTGGTGCCGCCGCTCTGGACGAAGTTGGCGCGGTTGCCGCTGGCCGGGAAGGGGGTGCCGAGCAGCGAGTAGGCGGCGATGTCGAAGTCGTGGCGGTTCACGTACTTGTCGAAGAACTCGTTGGCGGGGGCGGTCACGGTGGTGACCTTGATGCCGACGTCCTTGAGCATCCTGGTGGTGCTGGCGGCCTCGGTCTGGGCCGGGGTGACGCCGGCCGGGATGACCATCCGCAGGTTCAGCTCGCGGCCGTCCTTCTTCCGTACGTCGCCGTCCAGCTTCCAGCCGGCCGAGTCCAGCTTGCGGGCCGCCTCGGCCGGGTCGTAGCGGGCCAGGCCCAGGGAGTTGTCGCGGTAGCCGTTCTGGTTGGTGACCAGCAGGTGGTTGTTGAGCGGGACGGCGGGCCAGTCCAGGCCGCTGAGGTCGGCGCGGATCACCACGTCCCGGTTGATCGCCTGGAAGACGGCCTGGCGCACGGTCGCGTCGCCGAGCGCGGGGGTGCGGGCGTTCAGGGTGAACTGGCGGAAGTCCGGGCCGCCTGCCCGGCGCACCACGGCGCCCCTGGTGTTCTTGATGACCTGGTAACCGGCCACGTCGGGGCCGTTGTTGACGAGGTCGAGCCGGCCCTCGGCGAAGGCGGCGGGCATCGCGTCGGGCAGCATCGCGTGGAAGACGATCCGGTCCAGCACCGGCTTGTCGCCCCACCAGGAGGGGTCGGCGACCAGGGTGACGCTCTGGCCGGCCCGGTCCAGCTGCTCGACCTTGAAGGGGCCCGCGGTGACCGGGATGGTGTCCAGGTAGGCGGTGTTGAACAGGTCGGGGGTGGAGATCCGGGAGGCCGGCAGCAGCGGGGCGTTGCCGGCGCTGTTGAACATCGACTGCCACTCGGAGAACGGGCGGTCGAAGGTCATCACGGCCTGGAAGTCGTCCTTGCCGCGCTCGACCCCGGAGACCAGCTCGAAGCCGGTGCTGCTGGAAGACCGGTAGGCCGGGTCCTTCCCGTTCAGGGCGCGCCAGTTGGCCTCGATGTCGCGCCAGGTGATCGGGGTGCCGTCGGACCAGCGGGCCTTCGGGTTGAGGGTCCAGGTGACCACCTGCCGGCCGTCCCTGACCTCGGCGTGCGCCTCCTGGAGGTAGGCCGGGTTGGGGGTCTGGGTGCCGGCCGCGTCCGAGCGGAAGAAGGTCGGCAGCAGCGGCTTGCTGACCGCGATGGTCGAGGACTCGCCGCCGTCGGTGTGGATCGGCGACCACTGCCGGGAGAACTGGGCGATCGCCAGGTTCAGGGTGCCGCCCTGGCGCAGCTCGGCCCGGTCGTGGGGGTTGATGTCGATCGAGGTGAGCTTGGGCGACGCGGGGGCGGACGCCAGGGCGCCGGAGCCCTGCCCCGAGGTGCAGGAGCAGAGCGCGAGGGAGAGGGTGAGGGCGGTGAGACCGGCGAGCAGGGCCGTCCCGTGGTGCTGGAGGCGGCGGCGCATCGGCGTGTTCCCCGGGGTGGATGTGACGGATGGTGTGGCGTCACATCTTGCTGACCGGGAGGGGCGTTGTCGAGGGGGGTTGCCGAGTGTGCTGCCGGGGACACCGTCGAGCGCACTGCCGAGGGGCGGGCCCGGGAAGCGGGCCCGCCCCTCGGCAGCGCGGGTTCGTCGGACGCGAGGGCGCCGGACGCGATCGGGTCAGATCGCGAACTTGAAGGTGCGGTCCTTGTCGCTGGTCTTGTCGAGCACCGAGGTGATGCCGTCCGCGACGTCCTGCGGGGTGATCGCGGCGACCTGGCCGTTCTTCTTGACCTTCACCTTGTCGAACACGTTGCCCAGCTGGCCGGAGAGCGCGTCGAGGTCCCACTTGGGCGCGATCTTGCCGGAGGCGTCCGGGACGAGGGTGAGCACCTTGGCGGCGGTCTTCGGGCCGAAGTCCCAGGACTTGGCGCCGGCCACGACGTGCACCTTGCCGACGGCCACCTGCTTGCCGAGGGTGTCGGCGGCGCCCTGGAGGGCCTGGGTGGAGACCTTCGGCTGGGCGGCCGTGACGGCGAGGGCGATCGGCTGCTCGGGCTTGCCGTCGGCGCGGTCGCGGTAGGCCTGCGCGATCACGTCCAGGGCGCTCGCCGAGTCCACCGCCTGGCCGGCCCGGCCGGGGACGACGATCGGCTCGCCGTTGTCGCCGAACTTGACGTAGCCCTCCTGGAGACCCTGGCCGGAGCCGGCCGCGAGCGTGTCGAGGGCGGCCTTCAGCTTGGCCTTGTCGACCTTGACCTCGGGGGCGACGGTCTTGGTGCCGCCCTTGAGCGACTTGAAGACGTCCAGCGGGCTGTAGCTGTGCTGGGCCAGGCCGTCCACGGTGGCGGTGGTGTCGAAGCTCAGGCCGGCGACCGTCGGGTCCAGGTCGACGGACTGGTCGCCGATCTTCAGCTTGAGCGGCTGCTGACCGGCCTTGCCGACCGACTCGTCCAGCTGGTGGATCGCCTGGTCGCGGCTGCTGCCGCCGATCTCGGCGCCGAGCACCACGGTGCCCTTGGGGACGTCCGACTGGTTGAGCATCAGGCCGGTGCCGTACGCGGCGGCGCCGAGGAACAGCGCCGCGCAGATGCCGTAGACGCCCAGCTTGACCAGCTTCTTGCCGGCGCCGCCCTTCTTGGCCTTGGCGGGAGCGGCGGGCTCGGCCTTCGCCTTGGCGGGGGCAGGAGCGGGGGAGGCGGCGGCCTCGGCGTCCGCGGACCCCTCGGGCCGGGGGCCGGCGGCCGGGGTCGGCAGCGGGGTGAACTCGGTGGCCTCCGGGTCGCGGCCGGTCTGCCGCGGACCACCGGGCTGCGGGGCGGCGCCCGGCGCGCCGGGGAAGAGGGCGCCGGGGCCCGCCGGGGCGGCGAGGCCGTCCTGGCCGGCGGCGGCCTGGCGCTGGGCGGCGAACGGGTCGGTGCCGGTCGGGGCCGAGGCGAACAGGCCCGGCTGCGGACGGCCGTCGGCGCCGTGCGGGGCGCCGTTCTGCGGCAGGCCGGATATCCCGGCGGGCGGCGGGGTGTTGTCGCGGATCGGCGCGAAGCCGTCGACCGAGGTGTCCTCGGGGCCCGGCCCGGCCTGCGGTGCGGGCGCCGGGTGGCCGTTCGGCTGGAAGCCGTTCTGCCGGGGACGGCCGCCGTGTGC